>JBMTXX010000214.1:0-6254 GCA_049453935.1 Rubrivivax sp. | reverse complement strand
TGGTGGCGGCCACGGCCGAGCGCTACGCGCAGGCCGCGCGGATCCTGCTGGCGCCATAGCACTGCGAAGGCGGGCTGGACGGCCGGCAAGGCCCCCTTCGAACTCAGGCGCCTGGCACCGGCACCGCGGCCAGCGCGGCCAGCCGGCGTGCCATCAGCGGCCGCCAGATCCACGGCACACAGGCCAGCATCACACACCCGGCATAGCCAGTGGGCAGTTGCGGGCCCACCGGGTGGGCTTGCAGCGTCTCGTAGGGCTTCCACGGGTGCATGTGGTGGTCGCTGTGGCGCTGCAGGTTGGCCAGCAGCGCGTTGGTCAGCGCGGCATCGGCATTCCAGGCGTGCGCAACGCCGAAGGCCTCCAGGCGCCCTTCCACCCGCCGACGCTCGAGCCCGTAGTGCTCGATGTAGTTGACGGTCTCGAGCAGGAACACCGCCATCGCGGCCTGCGCCACCCAGAACAGCAGCGCGGCCCATCCCCAGACCGACACCAGCACCGAAAGCCACAGCCCCTGTGCCGCCACGGCCCAGGCCAGCGGGCTGGCGCGCCACGGACGTCTGCGCTGGCGCAGCCACGCCGCCTCGAGCGACCAGGCACTGCGCCAGGAACCCGCCAGCGTACGCGGCAGGAAGCGCCACAGGCTCTCGCCACGCCGCGCGGTGGCCGGGTCGTCGCCGGTGGCGGCGCGCGGATGGTGGCCGCGGTAGTGCTCGACCATGAAGTGCGCATACAGCACGCTGCCCATCAGCCCCCAGGCGATGGCGCGGTCGGCGCTGGAACGCCGGTGGCCGAGCTCATGGGCGTAGGTGATGCCCAGGCTGCCGGTGACCCAGCCGACGGCAAGACCTGCGGCCAGCACCTCGGCCATCACGGACCCACCGCCGTCCGAGGCCTGGACGGCGATGCGCGCAGCCACCACCACGCCCACGGCCAGCAAGCCCGCCTGCAGCGCGGCGTGGACCCGCAGGCACCAGGTATGGACCTTCGAAGCCGGGGCGGGCGCGGGCGAGCGCCGCAGGCCCGGCACCCGCTCCAGCAGCGCGAGCGCGATCTGGATCCCCGCCACCACCGAGACCGCCACCCAGGGCGAGGTCCACAGCGCCCAGGCCAGCCCGGCGGTCAGCCACCAGCCGAGCGCATAGCGGGCCAGCGGGCGGGAAGACATCGTTGCATCGGACACTTGCGGATCATCACCCCGAGATCGGCGTGATGCAAGTGCTGGACACGGTCCCGCGCGGCTGGCGAGGTCTTGGCTGCGGCGCGCAGGCCGTCAGGCCCGGGCGCCGGCGCCATCACCGGCCGGGGCGGCATCCGCCTGGACAGCCCCGACCGGCGGAACCGGCACCGCCGCCGCCCCGCGCCAGCGCGTGAGCCACAGCGCATTGGCCACGACGCTGACGCTGCTCAAGGCCATGGCGGCGCCGGCGACCACCGGGCTGAGCTGGCCGAAAGCCGCCAGCGGGATGCCGATGACGTTGTAGGCAAAGGCCCAGAACAGCCCGCGGCGGATGGTCGCGTAGGTGCGGCGCGACACGTCGATCGCATCGGCCACCAGCCCCGGATCGCCACGCATCAGCGTCACCCCGGCGGTCTGCATCGCCACGTCGGTGCCGGTGGACATCGCGATGCCCACGTCGGCGGCCGCCAGCGCCGGGGCGTCGTTGATGCCGTCGCCCACCATCGCGACCACCGCCCCGGCTTCGCGCAGCGCCGTCACCACCGCGGCCTTGTCGGCCGGCAGCACCTCGGCGCGGACCTCGGCGATGCCCAGCGCCTGCGCCACCGCCTGCGCGCTGCCACGGTTGTCGCCGGTGAGCATCACCGTGCGCACGCCCAACGCCTGCAAGCGGGCGACCGCCTGCACCGCCGACGGCTTGAGCGCGTCGCCGAAGGCCAGCAGGCCGATCAGCTCCGGGGCGGTGGCGTCGGTCGGCGCGCCGATCAGCCACGACACCGTGCGCCCCTGCGCCTGAAGCATCTGCGCCGGGGCGGCGAGTGCGCCCGGGTCCAACCCCTGCTCGGCCAGCAGCCGCGCGCTGCCCAGCCAGAGCGACCGGCCCTGCACCTGCCCGTGCACACCGCGCCCGGGCAGCGCCTGCACAGCCTGCGCCTGTGGCACGTCGACGCCAGCGGCACGTGCGCGCTCGGTGACGGCGCGCGCCAGCGGGTGCTCGCTGCCCTGCTGCAGGGCTGCCGACAGGCGAAGGACCTCGCCCTCGTCATGGCCCGGCGCGGCGTGCAGCGCGGCCAGTTGCGGGCGGCCTTCGGTCAGCGTGCCGGTCTTGTCGAAGGCCACCGCCGTCACCGCGTGCGCGAGTTCCAGCGCCTGCGCGTCCTTGATCAGGATGCCGCGGCGCGCCGCCACACCGGTGCCGGCCATGATGGCCGTCGGCGTGGCCAGGCCCAGGGCGCAGGGGCAGGCGATCACCAGCACCGACACGGCATGGACGAGCGCCTCCTCCCAACCGACGCCGGCGATCGCCCAGCCCGCCAGCGTGAGGAGCGCCACGCCCATGACCACCGGCACGAAGACCGCGCTGACGCGGTCGACGGTGCGCGGGAGCGGCGCCTTGGCCGCCGGCGCCGATTCCACCCGCCGGACCACCCGCGCCAGCGTCGACTCGCCGCCGACGGCTGTCGTGCGCACACGCAGCGCCCCTTCGGCGTTGATCGCCCCGCCGGTGACCCGGTCACCCGGCCCACGCACCACCGGCATGCTCTCGCCGGTCAGCAGCGATTCATCGACATGGCTGCGCCCGTCCAGCACCACGCCGTCCACCGCGATGCGCTCGCCCGGACGCACGAAGACGACGTCGCCCGGGCGCACCTGCTCGACCGGCACCTCGACCTCGGCGCCATCGCGCAGCACGCGCGCGGTGTCCGGCCGCAGGGCGTTCAGCGCACGGATCGCGTCCGCCGTGCGGCGCTTGGCGCGGGTCTCCAGCGCCTTGCCCAGCAGCACCAGCGCGATCACCGCCGCCGAGGCCTCGAAATACAGATGAGGTGCCCCGCCATGCGCCGCATGCTCGACCATCAGGTACACCGACAGCCCATAGGCCGCCGAAGTGCCGATGGCCACCAGCAAATCCATGTTGCCGGCCCCCGCACGCAGCGCCTTCCAGCCGGCGCGGTAGAAGCGCGCACCCAGGACGAACTGCACTGGCGTGGCCAGCAGCCACTGCGCCCAGGCCGGTGGCATCGCGTCGATGCCCAGCGGTGCCAGCGCCATGGGGGCGACCAGCGGAAACGCCAGGGCCAGCGCGACGAAGACCGGCACCCAGGAGTCGGTCCCGCGGGTGAGCGCGCGCCAGGCGTCCTGCGGCGTCAGCCGGCCGGCGCCGACGGCCTGCACACCGCCGGTGGCCGCGTACGCATCGGCGCCGGGCTGGCCGGCCGCGTGCCCGGCTTCGCCTGCCACGGTGTACCCCGCCTTCTCCACCGCCGCGGCCAGCGCCGCGTCCGACGTCGCCGGCAGCACCGTCAGGCTGGCGCGCTCGGTGGCCAGGTTGACCGAAACCTCGACCACGCCCTCCACGCGCCGCAGCGCACGTTCGACACGCCCCACGCAGGAGGCGCAGGTCATGCCCTCGATCGGCAGCGTCACTTGGCGCAGCGGTACCTCGTAGCCCGCCGCCTCGACGGCCGCGATCAACGTGGTCAAGCCGACCGAGGCCTCGGCCTCCACCAGCGCTTGCTCCTGCCCGAGGTGGATGTCGGCACCGCGCACGCCGGGCACCGCGCGCAGCGCACGCTCGACACGGCCGACGCAGGAGGCACAGGTCATGCCCGAGATGGGCAGGCGCCGCGTTGGGGTGTGGGCGGTGAGGTCGTTGATGGTCATGGGGGTCGGGCGCGGCGGCGGGCAAGCGCCGCATGGCGTCGCGCAGGGCCTTCGGCGCGCATCCAAATCAGATGAGGGCTGACATCGAGTTTCCCACCGGGGTGGACTGCCGAATCGCAACTCCTGCTTTGGAGGGCAGGCTGGGGCGCCCTTGCATGCCGACTCACACCTGGGTCCAGCCCCACAGCAGCGCGAGCGAGCCCAGGGTCACGGGCACGCCCAGCGCCGCGTGCCGGCGCGCGCAGAGGATCACACCCTCTCGCGCGGCGAGATCGGCCACGATCAGGTTGGCGATCGAGCCCACCAGCAGCAGGTTGCCGGCAAAGGTGCTGACCAGCGCCAGCGTCAGGCCGGCCTCGAAGCCCTGCAGGTGCGGCAGCAGCAGCATCACCGCCGGCACGTTGGACACCAGGTTGGACAGCGCCACCCCGGCCACCAGCAGCACGCCCGGATCCGACAGTTGCACACCCTGCGCGGCCAGCGCAGCCACCGCCTGCGCCGCCAGACCGGTGGACTCGAAGGCGTGGTTGACGATGAACAGGCCGATGAACAGCAGCAGCAGTGGCCAGTCGACGAAGCCCATCACCTGCGCCGAGTGCAGGCGGCGGCTGAGCAGCAGCACCGCCGCACCCACCAACGCCGCGACTTCGCGCGGCACCTCGGTGAACAGGAACACGACCATCAGAACCGCGGCCACCGTCAAGCCTTTGGCGCTCTGCCAGGCATCGAAAGGCGGCGCCTCGAGCGGGCGCGGGATCTCCGAAATCCGCGCACCGACGGTCGCGGCGGGGATTTCGGGCCTGATGCAAGCCCCGGTGGCCGACACGCTCCCTGGCGCAGGCCGCGGCGAAGCAGCCGCACCGTCGGCCTGCACGCCGCGCCTCGCCGCATCGGCCGCCTGAGGCCGCAGCGCCCACGCCAGCACGCCCCACAGCCACACGAGAGCGCCCAGCACCGGCGGCATCGCCGCCGCCGCATAGGCCCCGAAAGGCATCTGCAGCACCGAGCCGATCAGCATGTTCTGCGGGTTGCCGATCAGCGTGGCGGCCGAGCCGATGTTGGCCGCGCAGGCCAGCGCCACCAGCAGCGGCACCGGCGGCAGCCCGCGCTGCAGCGCGATGCGCAGCACCACCGGCGTCATCGCCAGGCACACCACGTCGTTGGAGAACACCGCCGACAGCGCCGCCGCCACCGCGATCAACGCCCCCAGCAAGGCCGCCGGCGCCAGCGGCAGCGCCCCGACACGCCGCGTGACCTCGGTGTAGAACCCGCCCAGGCGCATCTGCGCCGACACCACCATGAAGGCGAACAGCAGCACGATCGTCGGCAGGTCCACCGCGCGCGCCGCGTCATCCACCCCCATGCCGGTGACGCCGATCACCGCGATCGCCCCCAGCAGCGCCACCCCCGAGCGGTCGAGCTTCAGACGCGGCAGCCCGCCGAGGAACATGCCGAGGTAGACCACGGCGAAGATCGCGACCACAGCCATATCAACCAGCGGCGCGGGCAGGCTCTGCTGCGACATGAGCGGACGGCGATGGGTGGGGCTCGATTGCGGGGCGCTCTGGCGCGCGCCGGCGCGAGGCGACTCGGGATCGGTCGCGCAGCAGTGTCGCATCGGCTGCGCCAGATACTGGCCGGTGCAGCCCGGAAACCCAGGCCCCGCACAGGCACAGCCCGCAGCGCCGGCCCGCGGCGCTAGGATCGCCGCATGAAGACACGCCACTGCCCGAAGCCACGCGCCCACCTGAGGCCTGCGTCACCGCCACCGACGCGCCGCGCAGCCGTGCAGGCCGCGCTGGCCCTCACCCTGGCCGCGGCTGGCCCCGCGCTGGCAGAAACCGTGGGCTGCGTGACCACCGCCTGGAAGCTGCTTGGCGCCAACCATCGCGTCTGCGTCGAGGCCTTCTCCGACCCGAAGATACCGGGCGTGACCTGCCACGTCAGCCAGGCCCGCACGGGTGGCATCAGCGGCGCCTTCGGCCTGGCGGAAGACCCGTCGCAGTTCTCACTGGCCTGCCGCCAGACCGGCCCGATCACCCTGCCGGCGCGCCTGCCGAAGGACGAGGTGGTGTTCTCGGAAGACACCTCGCTGCTGTTCAAAGAGACGCGCATCGTGCGCCTGTGGGACGAGACCCACCGCACGCTGGTCTACCTGGCCATCAGCCGCCGCGTCATCGAAGGCGCCCCGGCCAACAGCATCTCCACCGTGCCCGTGATGCCCTGGGGCGGCGCGCCGCTGCCGGGTGTGCAGCGGTAGGTGCCCTGCACGGGACGGGCCGGCACGGGCTGGCGTCTTGAGGCGCCGAGGGCCAGGAAGACTACTGATCCACGAACGCGCGCTCGATCACGAAGTCGCCCGGGCGCGTGGTGTTGCCTTCCTCGAAGCCGCGGCGCTCCAGCAGGGCCTTGA
>JBMTXX010000213.1:0-6316 GCA_049453935.1 Rubrivivax sp. | reverse complement strand
GGGCAACCTCGGGCAGGCCGCGGCACTCGCGTGGAACACCCGCTTCGGGCTGTACCAGACCGGGCAGGACGGGCCGGACCAGGCAACGCCTGACTTCACCGGCCACGCCTACACGCCGCTGAACTGGCCTGCGCAGTCTGGTGCGCTCGGCGACTTCCTGAGCCGTCGCCGCAGCCACGACCCCTACGGCACCAGTGTGGCCGCGGGCAATGCCCTCACTGGCCTGGGGCTGAGCAACGCCTACAACCCGGTGATTTCGTCCACGGCACATCAGGAGTGGGGTGCGGATCGGCGCTTGGTCATCGCGCCGGTGGTGGATTGCACCGATTGGGCGGGCAGCCAGACCGCGGCGGTGCAGGGCTGGGCCTGTCTGCTGATGCTGCACCCGATCGCGGGACCCAATGACGACGTCCGCCTGGAGGTCGTCGGCCCCGCGGGTGCGTTCGACAGCCCCTGCGGCAGCCAGGGCGTGCCCGGCGCCGGAAACGGCATCGGCGCGCGGGTGCCGGCGCTGGTGCAGTGACCGATGCGGTGGACAGGGCTGCTCGCGTCGCCCCGGCGCTCGCCCGCTGCACGCAGCGCTGTCGCTCCGACCGCCCGGGACCACCTCCGTGGCGTGGCCGCGGTCGAGATGGCGGTGCTGCTGGTGCCGCTGGTGCTGCTGACCTTCGGCGCGGTGGAGTTCGGTCGCGCCATCCAGACCTTCAACACCCTGGCCAAGGCGGCTCGCGACGCGGCGCGCCACCTGTCGCAGCAGTCGCCGGGCGTGGCGGCGGTCCAGGCGCAGGCGCGCTGCCTGGCGGTGCACGGCGATCCAGACTGTGCCGGCATGCCGCTGGCGCCTGGCCTGACCGTCGCGCAGGTCACCGTCTGCGACGCGGTGAGCTGCGCCGCCACGCACGCGCTGCAACCGACCGCCGCCGGGGCGGTGAACCTGGTCAGCGTGACGATCCGCGGCTACACCTGGACCTCGGTCCTCGACTTCATCGTGCCCGACCTGGGGCTGCGGCCCATCGCGGTGACGATGCGCGGGGTGCAGTGAGCGCGGCGTCGACATCCCGCGCCGGGCCTGCGGTGCGAGGCTGTGCCGCCCGCGCGCTCGGCCGCAAGGCGGCGGGCACCGAGTGCGGGGCAGCGGCGGTGGAGTTCGCACTCGTGTGCGGCTTGTGGTGCGTCCTGCTGATCGGCGCGGTCGAGCTCGCTCGCATGGCCTGGGTGTGGAACGCCGCCGTCGAGGCCACGCGCCACGGCGCCCGCCTGGCGGTTGTGTGCGGCATCGGCGATCCCCGCGTCGCGCAGCGCATGGCCCAGCGCCTGCCCGGCCTGATGCCGCAGCACGTGCGCATCGACTACCTGGCCACCGGGCAGCCGGTCAATGCCTGCGGCCCGGCCGATTGCGAGTCGGTGCGCGTGGCCATCGTGGACGTCGAGCACCGCACCTTCGTGCCGCTGCTGGCGCGAACCGTGGGCCTGCCGCCGATGGTCACGACGCTGCGGCGCGAATCCCTGGACGGCACCGCCAATGCCGTCTGTCAGTGAGTCCGCCAGGAGGGAACCCCGATGAAGACGCTGTTGATCGCCGCCGAGCCCCGCCTCGGCCGCGCCTGGGCCGACGTCCTGAAGCTCGAGCCCGCGCTCGACGTCGAGACCGTCAGCGGCCCGCAGGACGCGGCAGAGGCTGCGCTCGACACCCAGGCGCCAGAGCTGGTGATGGTGGCGCTGTCCGAGGGCATGCCGCTGGCGACGGTGGAGGCCTGGGCGGCGCGCCACCCGCACACCGACTTCCTGGCCTCCAGCCCGGAGACCGGGCCCGAGGTGCTGCTGCGGGCGATGCAGGCCGGGGTGCGCGAAGTCCTGCCCGCGCCGGCCGCGCCCGAGGCGGTGCTCGCCGCCCTGCGGCGCCAGATGCGCCGACGCGAGCCCCTGCGCGACACCCCCCGCCGGTCGACTGGCCAGATGATCGCCGTGGTGTCGTGCAAGGGTGGGGCCGGCGCGACCTTCGTCGCCGCGAACCTCGCGCACGCCCTGTCGGCCGGCGGGGCGCGGCGCGCGCTGCTGATCGACCTGAACCTGCAGTTCGGTGACGCGGCGCTGTTCCTGACCAGTCAGCCGCCAGCGCATCACGTGGCCGGGCTGGCGCGCGACATCGGCCGGCTCGACGCCGAGCTGCTGCGGGCCAGCCTGACCGAGGTGCGTGAGGGCCTGACGGTGCTGGCCGCCCCCGACGATCCTGCGCTGGCCGCCGACGTGACCCCGGCGCATGTGCGCCGCATCGTGCAACTGGCACGGGCGCAGCACGATCACGTCGTCGTCGACCTTGGACGTGTCTTGACGCCGGTGACGCTGCAGGCCCTGGACCTGGCCGACCAGGTGGTTGCCGTGCTGCAGCTCACGCTGCCCTTCGTGCGCGACGCGCAGCGGCTGCGCCGGATGTTCGACTCGCTCGAGTACCCGCCGGACAAGGTGAGATGGGTCGTCAACCGCTACCAGAAGGACACCGAGATCACGCTCGACGACCTGCGACAGGCGCTCGGCACCGAGCGCCTGGTGACGCTGCCGAACCAGTACGCGGTGGTGGCCTCGGCCGTCAACCAGGGGCTGCCGGTGGCCGAGATCGCGCCTCGGAGCGCGATCGCCCGGGCGCTGGCGTCGCTGGCCGCCCCCTGGCTGCCGCGGCCCGAGACGCCGCCGGTCCGGGCGCGCTGGGGGCAGTGGTTCCGTGTCGAGCCGGCCTTGTGACCGGCTGACGCCAGAGAGGACACCGATGGAGATGCGCACCAGGATGGGACTCACGCCGGCCCCCGCCGACCCGACGGCGGCGTCCGAGCCAGGGGCTGGAGGGCGGTCTGCGCTGGACTGGGCGGCGCTGCGCGCCGCGGTGCACCGCGGTCTGCTGCAGCGGCTGGACCTGGAGGCCCTGGCCCGGCTCGGCCCGGCGGAGGTGCGTGCCGCGCTGCGCGAAGCCGTCGAGCGCCTGGTCGACGAGGACCGGCTGGCACTGAACGCCGCGGAACGGCAGCGGCTGGTCGGCGAGATGCAGGACGAGATCCTCGGCCTGGGCCCGCTGCAACCCCTGGTGGGCGACCCCGATGTCAGCGACATCCTCGTCAACACGCACCGCCAGGTCTACGTCGAGCGCCAGGGCCGGCTCGAGCTGACCGAGGTGCGCTTCAACGACGACGCGCATCTGATGAAGGTCATCGACCGCATCGTCTCGCGCATGGGCCGTCGGGTCGACGAATCCAGCCCCATGGTCGACGCGCGGCTGCCCGACGGCTCGCGCGTGAACGCCATCATCCCGCCGCTGGCCATCGACGGCCCCGTCCTGTCGATCCGCCGCTTCGCGGTCGACCCGCTGAAGATGGCCGATCTGCTGCAATTGCAGTCGCTGTCGGCGCCGATGGCCGATTTCCTGGCGGCGCTGGTGCGCGCGCGGGTCAACCTGCTGATTTCGGGGGGCACCGGCTCGGGCAAGACCACGCTGCTGAACATCCTGAGCGCGTCGATTCCGACGACCGAGCGCGTGCTGACCATCGAGGACGCGGCCGAGTTGCAACTGCAGCAGCCCCACGTGGTGCGGCTGGAGACCCGACCGGCCAATGTCGAGGGACGAGGCGAGGTCACGCAGCGCGCGCTGGTGCGCAACGCGCTGCGCATGCGGCCCGACCGCATCGTGTTGGGTGAGGTGCGCGGCGCCGAGGCCCTGGACATGCTGCAGGCGATGAACACCGGCCACGACGGCTCGTTGACGACCATCCACGCCAACACGCCGCGCGACGCGCTGGCGCGACTGGAGAGCATGGTGGCGATGTCGGGTGTCGACCTGCCGGCGCGTGCGGCGCGCGCGCAGGTGGCCTCGGCCATCGGCGTGGTCGTGCAGGTCAGCCGCCTGTCCGACGGCACGCGCAAGGTCGTCAGCGTGCAGGAGTTGACGGGCGCCGAGGGCGAGGTGGTGTCGATGCAGGAGATCTTCGCTTTCCACCAGACGGGGATTGCCGCCGACGGTCGGGTGCGGGGGCACTTCAGCGCCAGCGGCATCCGCCCCCGGCATTGGGAGCGCCTGGTCACACGCGGGATCACGCTGCCGGCGCAGACCTTCGAGCCGGTGGCGCAGGCCGTGATGTGACTGGGCGCAGGGCCGTGCGGCCCGAACGCTGGCGGCCACCGGACGAGACCCGTTGACCGCAGACGCACGCAGGGAAGGCAGGGCAGGGGGATGCAGGGCATGGAATGGGTGGCCGCCGCGGTGGCGGTGTTCCTGGCGGTGGTGCTGGGCGCCGAGGGCCTGTGGCTGCTGTGGCAGTCGCGGCATGGGCCGCGTGCGCGGCGGTTGGCGCAGCGCCTGGCGCTGGTTTCGGCGCCTGCGGCGGCGATGCCGACATCGTCCACTCCGTGGCTGAGCCGCCCGGACGGCGCCGAACCGCATGGCCACACGCCGTCCCGGGCCTGGGTGCCCGCGCTGCAATCGGCCCTCGAGGGCTGGCGCATCGGGCGTCGCCTGCAGCGCTGGGTCGAGACGGCGGGCACCCGCCGCGCGGCGTCGGACCTGGCACTGCTGGGGATCGGGGCCGGCATGGTGGCGTCTGCCGTGGCGTGGGCCGTCGGCTTCGGGGCCGCGGCCGCATGGGCGGGGGCGGCCATGGCGGCGGCCGCGCCCTGGATGATCGTCGCCCGACAACGCCGGGTGCGCACGCTGCGCATCGAACGACAGTTCCCGCAGGCGCTCGACCTGCTCGGGCGGGCCCTGCGCGCCGGGCATGCTTTCACGGCCGCGGTGCGCATGGCGGCCGAGGAGCTGCCCGACCCGCTGGTGCGCGAGTTCCGGCTGCTGTTCGAGGAGATGAACTACGGCGTGGCGGTGCCCGAGGCGCTGGCGCGTTTCGCGGCCCGCGTGCCGCTGGCCGACGCCGGCTACTTCGCGGTGGCGGTGACGATACAGCGCGAGGCCGGCGGCAATCTGGCCGAGGTGCTGGACAAGATCGCCTGGCTGGTGCGCGAACGCCTGCGCTTGCGCGGGGAGGTGCGCACGCTGTCGGCCGAAGGGCGGCTGTCGGCGGTGATCCTCACGGCCTTGCCCTTTGCCGTGGCCGGCGTCGTGCAACTGGTCAACCCCGGTTTCCTCGCGGTGCTGTGGACCGACCCGGCGGGCACGCAGATCGTCGGCTTCGCGCTCGCGGGCATCGTCGTGGGCGTGCTGTGGATGCGCTCGGTCATCCGGATCAGGATCTGAGTCACCCGTCGCCTGCGCGCGCAGCAGGTCACCGGTGGGGGCGTCGCGGGCGCCAGACGCTGCAGGAGGGACATCGATGGACAGTGAAGCGACGTGGATCGCCTGGGCTGCGGGGGGCCTGGCGTTTGCTGCCGCCGTTCTGGCGGTGCTCGGGGTGGCGGCCCTGCGCCGGCCCCAGGCGGTGCGGGATCGCCTGCACTCGGTGGCAGGGGCGGCTGCGGGCATGGCGGCGAGCGCCGGCGTGCCGACCGCCGACGCGCGCGGCGCCGTCTGGGCCCGGGTGGCGCGCTGGACGGCGCCCTTGCGCAGGCTGGCTGCACCAGAGGTGGCCGACGCCTTGCCCGATGGGGTCGGCGGTCCAGCCGTCCTGCAGACCGGCGCCGTGGCCGAACTGCAGCGCCGCCTGGCCCACGCCGGCATCCGCCATCGCCAGGCCCCGGCCGCCTTTTTCGGGGTCAAGGCTGCGCTGGCCCTGGCCTGGCCGCTGGCCGGTTTTGCGCTGCTGGCCACGGGCGGTGTGCCGTCGCGGGGCCTGTGGGGGCCGGCAGCGCTGCTCGCGCTGGCTGCGCTGGGGTATTGGGCCCCGAACCTCTTGCTGGCGTGGCGCGCGCGTCGCCGGCAGCGCGCCGTCGTCGAAGCCTTCCCTGATGCGCTGGACCTGATGACGGTCTGCGTCGAGGCGGGCTTGGGCACGGAGGCCGCTTTGGTGCGAGTGGCGCGCGACCTGGCGTTGACCAGCCCGGCGCTGGCCGAGGAACTGCAACTCGTCAACCTCGAACTGCGGGCCGGCGCGACGCGTGACCGGGCGCTGCGCGCGCTGGCGGCGCGCACCGGTGTCGACGAGGTCGAAGGCTTCGTGACCATGGTGCTGCAGGCCGAGCGCTTCGGCACCGCGCTGGCGCAGTCGCTGCGCGTGCACGCGCAGGCCCTGCGCACCGAGCGTCGACAGCGCGCCGAGGAAGCCGCGGCCAAGATCGCGCTGAAGCTGCTGTTTCCGCTGATCTTCTGCATCTTCCCGGCCCTGCTGGTGGTGCTGCTGGGCCCGGCCATGATCCAGATCCACCGGGTGCTGTTGCCGACGATGGG
>JBMTXX010000212.1:0-6365 GCA_049453935.1 Rubrivivax sp. | reverse complement strand
TTGCGCTGAGAGTTCAGCGACATCACGTTCGTGTTGATCGTTTGCGGCATGTCCTTGCTCCTTGCTGGACGTCGTCGGTACGGTGGATCGTCGCCCTGGGCGCCGTCGGAATGACGGGACAGGATGGACGGATTCTTCGGCAGGCCGATGTCGTCCGATCGGTCGAGAAAGGGCGCAAAGACGGGTCAGTTCGATGCGTGGTGGTCGCTGGGCCAGCGTCTTCTTGATGAACCCCGGCTCAAGCGAAAAGGCCCTGATCGGAAGACCAGGGCCCTTCTCTAGGCGGCGGTGGGCGGGCCGACGGCAGGCCCCGCACCGAGATGATCGCGGGCACGCAGCCCGCGCTTGCCATCAGAAGCGCAGCAGGGCCAGCACCTGCTGCGGCGCCGAGTTCGCCTGCGCCAGCATCGCGTTGCCGGCCTGCTGGAGGATCTGCGTGCGGGTGAAGTTTGCCGTCTCGACAGCGTAGTCGGCATCCATGATCCGGCCCCGTGCGGAACTCTGGTTCTCGCTGGCCACCTGCAAGCTGCTGATGATCGACTCGAAACGGTTCTGTGAGGCGCCGAAGTTCGAGCGTGCGGTGGTGACCGCATCGATGGCGGTGTCCAGGGAATCGATCGCGGCTTGCGCCGAAGCCTGATCCGTCGAGATGTCGGCGCTGGTCGCGCCCGTGATGCTGGCGGCGTTGAGCAGGTCGACGGTGGCGATGCCCACCTGGTCGACGCCGGTGTTGTTGGCGCCCACCTGGAAGGTCAGCGTCTCGGCGTTGCTCAGCAGGTTCACCGTATTGTTGAAGGTGGTGTTGCCCAGCACGCGGGTGATTTCCGCGCTGAGTTCGGCATATTCGGCCTGCAGGTTGGTGCGGTCCGAGTCGCTGTTGGTGGCGTTCGCAGACTGCACAGCCAGCTCACGCATGCGCTGCAGGCTCTCGTTGACCTTGCCGAGCGCGCCTTCTGCGGTCTGCGCCAGCGAGATGGCATCGTTGGCGTTGCGCATGGCCACGTTCATGCCGCGCACCTGGGACTGCATGCGCTCGGCGATGGCCAGGCCGGCGGCGTCGTCCTTGGCGCTGTTGACGCGCAGGCCCGAGGACAGGCGCTGCATCGAGGTGGCCATCGAGCCCTGGCTCGCGGAAAGATTGCGCTGAGCGTTCAGCGACATTGCGTTGGTGTTGATGGTCGAAGCCATTTGAAAACTCCTTTACGGTTGAACATGCCCGGCTCTGGCGCCGGCCTGGCCACGGCAGGGTTCCTTTCCCCGTCAGTCCTGCCGCCTCCTGGCTGCCGGCTTGGCACGATCCCGGCAGCCGCCCGACGCTAGAGGACTCGCGCAATGCACCGGGTGTCGCCACCTCGGCCGCCTTGCTTGGCCGTCTAACCGGACCACGGATCCCGAATTGCAGACCCGTTGGGTTGCTTATCGTCGTTTCACCTTCCGGACTTGAGGGTAGGACGCGAAGATCTTTTTCGGCTGTGCAAAGGCGATCGCACCGGAAGAGGTGGGCGGCAGCGCATCTGTTCCGACGATCGCTTCGGTGGTGGCGCCGCGATGATCCCGCGAGGTGCCTCGTCGCTGCGCTGCAGCCTGGGTGGCCCGAACGTTCATGGAGCCCGCCGATGCTGAACCGTCCTTCGATCACCCGTACGAGCCCCGCCGGCATGCGTCAAGCGCTGGCGCCTTCCGTTGCCTCGGGCCCTGTGAAGAACGCGGTTCAACATGGCCGTGCGCTCGAACTGGCGATGGCCCGACTGCGCGCCGGGGACGACCTCGGCGCGCTGTCGGCTGCGGCGCGTGCCTGCGCTCTGGTGCCGGGCGAGCCCCGCTCGGTCGCGTTGCGGGTGCGCTTGCTGTCGCGTCTGGACAGACACGAAGCGGTCGTGAAGGTCTTGCAGGACGAGCCGGCCCATGCCGTCAATCTGGAGGCATGGTCGCATCTCGGCGACGCGCACCGCCGCCTCGGCCGGCCTGCCGAGGCCCTGAGCGCCTACATGAACGCCCTGGCTGCCGACCCCAGGGACGGCACCTTGCACTACCGCCTTGGCCTGTGCTTCGACGACATGCGATTGCGTGAACAGGCGGTGCAGTGCTTCCGCACGGCCCTGATGCTGGACCTGGGCCCTCTGGAGGTCGGCGTGCGAGACATGCTGATCTTTCACGACCGGCAGTTCTGCCATTGGCACGAGGCCGATTCCCAAGTCGACCTGCTGCGCCGGTCTGCCCGTGCGCTCCCCGAGGATGCTGCCGTACGCACCAACCCGTTCGCGCACGCCACGCTGCTCGACGACCCGCAGGACCTGTTGCGCGCGGCGCGCGCGACAGCGCGCTTCTTCGCCGCATCGGTCCAGCCCTTGCCGCCTCGCAAGCCCTCGCGCAGTGGACGTCTGCGAGTGGGATATGTGTCCTGCGACTTCCACCACCACGCCACCTCGCTCCTGATGATTCAGTTGATCGAGCGGCATGACCGTTCGGCTTTCGAGATCAGCCTGTACAGCCATGGGCGACGTGACGACAGTCACGTGCATGCGCGGCTGGTGGCCGCCAGCGACCATTTCGTCGACATCGACGCGTTGTCCGATCGTGAGGCGGCGCAGCGCATCCGCCATGACGGCATCGACATCTTGGTCGATCTGAAGGGTTACACCCGTGGCAGCCGACCCGGTCTTTTCGCCTGGCGGCCGGCGGCAGTGCAGGTGGCTTATCTGGGCTTCCCGGGCTCGACCGGTGCCTCGTGCATCGATTACATCGTGGGAGATGCCTGGGTCACGCCGCTGGCGCATGAGGTCGACTTCAGCGAGCAGATTGCACAGCTGCCCGGCGCCTATCAGTGCAACGACGGGACACGCCCCCTGCCGCAGCCCGCGCCGCGCTCGGCGCACGGCTTGCCCGAGTCCGCAGTCGTGCTGTGCGGGTTCACGCAGCCGTACAAGATCTCACCCGAGGTTTTCGATGTCTGGTGTCGCCTGCTCGGTGGGCTGCCAGATGCAGTGCTGTGGTTGCTCGACGACAACCCGACGGCGACTGTGTCGCTGCGCCGCGAAGCGCAGGCCCGCGGCATCGACGATCGGCGGCTGATCTTCGCGCCGAAGGCGGCTCATGAGGTCCATCTGGACCGGCTGACGTGCGCGGACCTGTTTCTCGACACCTGGCCGTGCAATGGCCACACCACCGTGAGCGACGCGCTTTGGGCCGGCTTGCCCGTGGTCACCTGGTCAGGCCGCACCTTCGCATCCCGGGTGGCGGGCAGCTTGCTGCGCACCCTCGGTTTTTCCGAACTGGTGTGTGCCGGCGTTGCCGATTACGAAGCGATGGCGCTGGACCTCGGTCGGGATGCGCAGCGGCGCAGTCTGCTTCGCCACGAGATCGAGGCATCTCGCCTGACGTCACCGCTTTTCGACGGCGCCTTGAAGGCCAGGCAACTCGAGTCTCTGTACCGGCGGATGTGGGATCGTGCCCGCCTGGGCCAAGGACCCGCGCATCTGCCGGTTCAGGCGCCGGACGACGACGGCGGCGACATGCCGGTGGCTGCACCGCAGTCTGTTTGACTTGGCTCGGCGTTTCGTGTTCGACCGTACCTGCGCACCCCTGATGAGTTGGCCATTGCGGCGTGATTGGGGCGTTGATCCGATGATCTGCTGCCACTGGGTCAGGCAGAGTGGTCAAGTTCAGCCATCCCGAATAGGGGAGACGACATGATTCCTAGGACGATCCACGTGGTCTGGGTGGGCGACGAGTCCAAGCGCCCCGACAACTGCATCGACACATGGCGACGCAGAAATCCCGCATGGGAGCTCAGGGTGTGGGGCAACCACGAACTGGCGACCTACGGCTGGATCAATGCGCGCCACATGCGCCAGATGCAGACGCGCGAGCTCAACGGCGTGGCCGACCTGATGCGTTGGGAGATCCTTTATCAGGAGGGTGGCTTCTGCGTCGACGCCGACAGTATCTGTCGCAGGCCCCTGGAGCCTTGGCTTTTCGACGTCGAGGCCTTCGCCTGCTGGGAAAACGAGATCGCGCGTCCAGGCTTGCTCGCAGCAGGTTACGTGGCTTCGGTCGCGGAGAACCCGTTCTTCGGCCAGATGATCCTGGACCTGCAGGCGCAGGCCTCGGTGGACCACGACATGGCTTGGAAAACGGTGGGCCCGTTGTTCCTGACCGAATGTCATCGCAAGTACGGGTACACCAACCTGACCGTCTGGCCCAGCCACTTCTTCATCCCACAGCACTTCAACGGCACGCGCTACGAGGGGCCCGGGGCGGTCTTCGCGGATCAGGCTTGGGGCAGCACGCTCAAGCGCTACGACGACCTGCACACGATTGAATTCGCCTGAACGCCTGTCAGGTTCGGTCGGGCGGCTCGTGCGCAGGCCTGTCCGGCCGGGTGCGCAGTCCGGTCGCCGCCACTGTCCCTGACTGAGTCCTTGAGCTCAGGGCGGTTGCCGACGTCCAGGCACGGATTCCATACGTGCTTGGCTTGCTCGACAGGTGCAGCCGCCCTGTGGTGCGCCTGCGCAACTGGGTCGAGCATCACGGAGCCCAGCGCTCCCTCCACCTTGCGGCCAGCGCCAAAGCGGCGCGTTGTGGCGGTGTGCAGCGCACGCTCGTCATCGCGCTCCGTGAGGGTTGCTTCGGCGGAGCGAGCACCTGCATGGCTTGACCCCCGACCGAAGTCGGCAGCGCCCTTTGTAGGAATTTGTCTGACACGCCGCATGGCGATGCGCCGACTCAAGGGCGGGAATGAGGCCGATAACGCCATTCCTCGGTCATTTTCACAATTCATCCCATGCCGGATCGATGGATCAGCGCCACGGGAAGCCCCCAAGTCGCAGGGTTCAGCGGAAACGGCGAAGCAAATCCGGCAGCCCAGGCTGCCCACCCGCCGACAGACACCGCACACATCAAGAGGACGAACGAGATGGACACCACGATGCAAGTCAGCACCCCCCAGACCCAGGCCCGGGCCCGCGCGACCGAGCACCTGCTCGAGGAAATCCGCGAGACCAACCTGTCTTACCTGATGCTGGCGCAGAACCTGATCCGCGCCGACCGCGAGGAGGCGATGTTCAGGCTCGGTCTGAGCGAGTCGACGGTGGACATCCTGGCCCGGCTGAGCCCGGCGCAGATCATGCGCATGGCCTCGGGCAGCACACTGCTGTGCCAGTTCCGCATGAACGACGACATCGTCTGGAACCTGCTGACGCATCACGGCAAGGGTGCGGCGGCCGCCAACGACGGCGCCAGCCGCCTGCACGCCAGCATCCTGCTGGCCGGGCGCCACCAACAGGCCGCCTGAGCCACCGTCTGGCACCGCAGGGCAGGCCGTTTCGCGCCCCGCGTCCCATTCAAGAACCCCGCACCGCACCGGAGCCCGCACCATGAGCCGCAGCAAGAGCATCCTCGGAGAAGCCCGTCAGATCGAACAGGCCGTCGCATTGATCGAACTCGGCGCACGGCTGCAGGTGCTGGAGTCCGAAACCGACATGAGCTACGAGCGCCTGCTGCGTCTGTACAAGGAAGTCGCCGGTCGCAGCCCGAGCAAGGGTCAGTTGCCGTTCTCCACCGACTGGTTCATGACCTGGCAACCCAACATCCATTCCAGCCTGTTCCTGAACATCCACGAGTACCTGAACAAGGTGGCGCCGCTGGACGAGGTCGATGCGATCATCAAGGCCTACCGCTTGTACCTGGAACAGGTGGGCGCGCAGGGGCTGGAGCCGCTGTTGTCGGTGACGCGCGCCTGGCGACTGGTCAAGTTCGTCGACAACGGGATGCTGACGATGACGCGCTGCTCGTGCTGCGGCGGGCACTTCGTCACCCATCCGCACGAGATCGCCAAACACTACGTGTGCGGCCTGTGCAACCCGCCGGCGCGCGCTGGCAAGGGGCGTTCGGCGGGGTCGCTGCGCATCGGTGCCGAACCGCCCGAGCAACTGGATTCGCCGATCGCCGATGCCGATCCGGTGGATGTGCCGCTCGAGCTCGAACTGGACAGCACGTCTGGGCCCGCCGGATCCGACGCGGATGTCCCGATGACTGGCTTCCAGGGGCCAGGTGTTTCGGGCCTGGGGCTGGGCCTGGGGCTGCGAGCGATGCGCGTGGACGCCGAATCGATGGACCTGGCGCAGCAGTTGCTGGCCAGGGTAGGCGCAGGACAAGGCCGTGATGGCAGTGCGGATCGGGCTTTTGCCCGCTGACGGCCTGACATAGACTTCGCGGCAACCGTGACGATTCGTCCCTTTCGATGAACCTTTCGATGTCCTCCGGACCCGATCCCGCCCGAGCGGTGCGGCTGCGCTGGCCGCTGCCCGCTTTGCTGGCGTGGGCGGCGGGCTGGGGGGTGATGCTGGCGTTGCAGCCGTACGGAC
>JBMTXX010000211.1:0-6593 GCA_049453935.1 Rubrivivax sp. | reverse complement strand
CTCATCCACACCTCCGACTGGCACCTCGGCCACACGCTGCACGAGATCAGCCGCCGCGCAGAGCATCTGGCGTTCTTCGACTGGCTGCTCGGCCGCTTGCAGGTGCTGCAGGCCGATGCGCTGCTGGTGGCGGGGGACATCTTCGACACCGCCAACCCCTCGGCCGAGGCGCAGGCCGATCTGTACCGCTTTCTGGCGACGGCGCGCCAGCGGCTGCCGGGGCTGGACATCGTGCTGATCGGCGGCAACCACGATTCGGCCTCGCGGCTGGACGCGCCCGAGCCGCTGCTGCAGGCCTTTGGCGTGCGCGTGGTCGGCGGGCTGCCGCGTGGTGCCGACGGGGCAGTGGATTACGGCCGGCTGGTGGTGCCGCTGACTGACCGCGCTGGAGCAGAGGCGGCGCTGGTGGTGGCGATGCCCTTCCTGCGCCCGGCAGACTTGCCGATCGTGCGGGAGGAGGGCGTGGACCCGCTGATCGAAGGCGTGCGCCGCGTCTATCGTGAGGTGATCGATCATGCCGAGCGTCGACGCGTGCCCGGGCAGGCCCTGCTGGCCATGGGCCACCTGTACATGACGGGCACCGCGATCTCTGAGCTTTCAGAGCGCAAGATCCTGGGCGGGAACCAGCACGCGCTGCCGGCGGACGTGTTCCCCGAATCGCTGGCGTATGTGGCGCTGGGCCACCTGCATCTGGCGCAGCACGTCACGCGCGAGGCGGTGCGCTATTCGGGCTCGCCCATCCCCTTGTCGATGGCCGAGATCCGCTATCCGCACCAGATCTGCGTGGTCGACATCGCCGAGGGGCAACTCGTCTCGGTGACGGCCGAGCGCGTGCCGCGCAAGGTGGAACTGCTGCGTGTGCCGGAAGAAGCCCTGCCGCTGGCCGACGTCGAAGCCGCCCTGGCAGCGCTGGAAAGCCAGGCCCACCTGCCGCTCGACGAGCAACCCATCGTCGAGGTGCCCGTCCAACTGACCCAACCCGAGCCCGCGCTGCGAGTGCGCATCGAGCAGGCGCTGCAGGGCAAGGGCGTGCGGCTGGCACGCATCTCGGTGCGCTACACCGGCCACGGCCAGGCGCTGGCCGATGCGCTGCCCACCGCGTCACTGCTGGACTTGCAGCCCGAGCAGGTGCTGCGCCAGTGCTGGGCCCGCTCGCACGAAGGCGAGCCTTCGGGCGATCTGGTAGAGGCCTTCCACCAGCTGACCGGCGAAGCCCAGGCCGAAGCGGGGGCGGCATGAAGATCCTGCAGATCCGCGGGCGCAACCTGGCCAGCCTGGCGGGCGACTTCGAGCTCGATTTCGAGAGCGGCCCGCTGGCCGAGGCGGGCCTGTTTGCCATCGCCGGCCCCACCGGCGCCGGCAAGAGCACGCTGCTGGACGCGCTGAGCCTGGCGTTGTACGACCGCACGCCCCGGCTCGATGAGAGGTCCTCGTACCAGATCCCTGACGGGCCCGACAACCACCTGGGCGTCAGCGACACGCGCCACCTGCTGCGCCGTGGCGCCGGCAGCGGCCATGCCGAGGTGCGCTTTGTCGGCACCGACGGGCGGCGCTACTGTGCGCGCTGGTCGGTGCGGCGCGCGGGTGAAGCTGCCGGCGGCAGGCTGCAGGCAGTCAACATGCAACTGCTGGACGAGGAGGCCAACCAGTTCATCGGCCGCAACAAGACCGAGGTGCTGCCCGCCATCGAGCGCATCGTCGGCCTGACCTTCGACCAGTTCCGCCGCTCCGTGTTGCTGGCGCAGGGCGACTTTGCGGCCTTTCTGCGCGCCAAGGGCGACGAGCGCTCCGACCTGCTGGAGCGCATGACCGGCACCGACATCTACAGCAGGATCTCGCAACGCGCCCACTTCAAGGCCCGCGGGATCGAGGAAGACCTGCGTCGCCAGGAGCAGGCTGCCCAGGCCCTGCCCATCCTCGACGCCGAGGCCCGCGCCGCGCTGCAGACCCGCGTGGCCGAGTCGGCGCAAGCCGTGGCCGCCACCGCGCAGCGGCTGACCACGCTGCGCGAACACCGGGCGTGGTGGGTGAGGTCGGGCGAGCTCAGCCACCTGCTGGACCAGGCGCGCGAGGGCCTGGCCGCCGCCCAGCAACGCTGGGACGAGGCCGCGCCGCGCCGCCAGACGCTGGCCGAGATCGACGCGGTGCTGCCGCTGCGCGCCGTGGCGGGCGAGGCGGCGCGCACCGCTGCAGAAGCCGAAAGCGCCGATCAGCGCCTGACCGCCGCGGCTACCGCGCTGCAGCAGGCCCAGGCCGACGAAGTCCGTGCCAAGTCGGCGCAGACCCAGGCCGCCCAGGCCCTGGAAGCCCAGCGCGCCCACCAAGCGACGATCCGGCCGCAAGTCGACAACGCCAAGGCGCTGGATCTGGCGCTGGGTGACAAGGGCAGGTCGCTCGAAGCCGCCACCCGCCGTCTGTCCGAAGCCGGCGCGGCGCTGGCCACGCTGCAGCAGCAGGCGCAGGCCCTGGACGCGCGGCGCGCCCAGGTGGGCGAGCAGCAGGCCGCCTTGGCTGCCTGGGCGCAGGCCCACGGCCCCGTGCTGGCGCTGGCCCAGGGTTGGGACGGGGGGGTGGCGCCGCAGTTGCAGGCCTTCCAGAAGGCGCATGCCCGCTGGGCGGCGCAGCGTGCAGCCCTGCCGGCGCTGCAGCGTACCCATGAGCAGGCCGCCGCTGCGCACGCGGGGGCCCGCGAGGCTCTTTCCACCGCCGAAACCGCCGCCCAGGCGGCGCAGCAGGCCGTCCAGCAGGCCGAGGCCGCCGAAGCCGCGCATCCCGCCGCCGGGCTGGCCGAGCGCCGCGCCGCGCTGCAGGCCCGTCGTGACAACCTGACCCTGCTGCGGCAGCAGCGCGATGCGGCCATGCGCGCCCGGCAGGACATCAATGAGCGCCAGGCCGACGCCGCCAAGGCCCGCCAGGAGTGCGATGACGCGCAGGCCCTGGCCGGCCAGGCCGCTGCAGCCCGGCAAGAGGTGGAGCAGCAAGCGGCCCTGACCGAGCGCCTGCTGCTGCAACTGGGCCTGGCCGCCCACCGCGCCCAGCTGGTGGAAGGCGAGCCCTGCCCCCTGTGCGGCGCCACCCACCACCCGGGCACCGGGCCGGTGGACACCACCGTGGCCGCGCTCGAGGCCCAGCACCAGCAACAGACCGCACGCCGCGCCGAGCTGCACCAGCGCGAAGAGCGCGAGAAAGCCCGCGCCGAGGCGCGCGCCGCGCGCGTGCTGGAACTGGGCCAGGACGTGGCACGCCGGCAGCTCGAGCAAGACACCGCCGCCACGCAATGGGCTGCGCTGGGCGGCGAGGGCGACCCCTTGGCCGAAGCGTCGGCCACCTGGCTGCAGGCGGCCGACGCCGCTGTGCATGCCGAGGCCCACGCCATCGCCCAGTGGGACCAGATGCTGGAGCAACTGCGCCGCGCGGCGGCGGACGCGCGCCAGAAGCATGGCGCCGCCGCAGCCAGCACCGAGCAGGCGCGCACCGCGCTTGTCAAGGCCGAGACGGCCGCGGCCACGGCCATGAGTCAACTGCAGAACACCACCGCTGAGGCGGGCGCGCACCGGCAGGTGCTGGATGGCACGCTGGAGAACCTGGCCCCGGCCTTCGGCGCCGTGCCCGGCTGGCAGGCCGAACTCGAGGCCAACCCCTCGGCCTTCGCCGAGCAGTGGAACGCCCGCATCGCCGAAGCCCGTCACCAGGTGCAGGCCCTTGAGGCCAGCCGGCTGCAGATGGCGGACATCGACCAGCAGCGCGCCCTGAATGCCCATTCGCTGCAGCAGGCGGCGCAGCAGCGGCAAGCGTTCGACACCGACCGCAGCCAGCTCGCTACCGAGCGCGATGCCTTGCTCGCGCAGCGGCAGCAGGTGCTGCAAGGCCGGCCGGTGGCCGAGGTGGAGTCTGCCCTGCAGGTGGCGCAGCACGCCTGCGAGCAGGCCCACACCACGGCCACAGCCCAACTGCAGCGCACCGGCGAAGACGCCGCCCGCAAGGGCGAGGCGCACCGCCTGGCCACCCAGGCCGCCGCCACCGCCGCGCAGGCCCGGCAAGCCGCGGCGCAGTCATTCGCGCAGGCCTTGCACGCTGCCGGGCTCGACGCGCAGACGCTGCAGGCCCGGCTGGCGCACGCCGAGAGCTGGCTCCAGGAAGAACGTGCCGCGCTGGCCCGGATCGACCGCCAGCGCGCCGACGAGGCTGCGGCCTTCGAGCAGCGCCAGCGCGATCTGGTCGCCCACCAGGCGCAGCCGGCGCCGGCCGAACCGCTGGCCGAGATCGACGCCCAACTGGCCACGCTGGACCCTCAGCACCACTTGCAGACCCAGCAACTCGGCGCCGAAAGGCTGCGCCTTGAGCAGGACGACCAGCACCGCGCCGACGGCGCGGCCCGGGCGCAGGCCCTGGCGCAGGCGCGCAAGGAGGCCGAAGTCTGGCTGCAATTGGACAAGCTGATCGGCTCGGCCGACGGCAAGCGCCTGCGCAAGTTCGCGCAGAGCATGACGCTGGAGTTCCTGCTGGCGCACGCCAACGCCGAACTCGCCAGCCTGGCGCCGCGCTACCAACTGCAGCGCGTGAAGGCGCAGGACATGGAACTCCAGGTCGTCGACCGCGACATGGGCGACGAGATCCGCTCCACGTCGTCGCTGTCCGGGGGTGAGACTTTCCTCGTCTCTCTGGCGCTGGCGCTGGGCCTGTCCTCGCTGGCGTCGGAGAAGGTGCGCATCGAATCGCTCTTCATCGACGAAGGCTTCGGCACGCTCGACCCCAAGACCCTGGAAACCGCCCTCGCCACCCTGGACGCGCTGCAGTCCGCCGGCCGCAAGGTGGGTTTGATCTCCCACGTACCCGGACTGGCCGAGCGCATCGGCGTGCAGGTGCTGGTGCAGCGCCACGGGCAGGGCGCGAGCACGGTGCGGGTGGTGGCCGTCTGAGCCTCTGCCCCAGGCGGCGTGGGGCTGGCTTCATCAGCCCCTATCCGATAACCTTTCCGCGAGCCGGGAAGTTCAGCCCCTCTCCCCTCGTGGGAGAGGGGTTGGGGAGAGGGGGGATGACCGGGCTGCCGCGCACGCACGCGCCATGCCCGATGTCAGTGCTCGTCGAACACCGCCTGCCAGGTGGGCGCGTCGATGATGCGGTCGAGCCAGGTCTCGAGTTGGGGCAGGGTGGCTTGGTGGATGCGGTCCTGCGCTTCTGGGGGCAGCGGGCCGAAGCGGCGGGTGAGCAGGCGTTCGAGTGTGCGCTGGGCACGGTCGGTGTGGCCTTCGATCAGGCCCTCCTGCCGCCCCTCCTGTCGCCCCTTCTCCAGGGCCCGAACGTCCCAGCGGGTGACATTGCGTGAGAGCATGGCTTGTACCTCTGAAAGTTCAGTGACGGCGGGCAGCTTGGCCTGCGGGGGCAGACGCTGTGCGACGACCCGGCGGATCCACACGGCCAGGGCGCGGCGCAGTTCGGTATTCTGCGGCCCGGCCAGGCGCTTGGACAGCCGGTCGACGACGGTTTGCATTTGCTCACGCCCTGGGGCCGATTCGATTTCTATCAGGTCGGCCACGGTGTTGTCGGCGGCCAGGGTTTGCACGCGGCCTTCGTCCAGCAGGTGGTAGCGCAGGCTGGGGCGGTAGGCGGTCAGCCCGCCGGGCAGGGGCTGGATCAGCTCGGCCACGTCGCGGTGTGCGGTCCATGCGGGGTCGCCGTTGTAGATGACGATCGGGAAGACCGCCGGCAGCCGCCCCGGTGCACAGGCCTCACCCGTCTTGATCAGGTCCTGGTAGAGCAGCCCCACGTAGACCATCACGCGCAGCGCCATCCAGACGTCAGCGCTGCTTTGAAACTCCAGCAGCAGGTAGACATAGGCGACCTCGTCGCCGCGGCGCACGCGCCAGACGATGTCGTCCTGCCGGTCGCGCAGGTCGTCGCTGACGTAGCTTCCATTGCATTTGTCCAGCGTGGTCAGGTCCACGGCATGGACCCATTCCTGCGCGACGAAGCCGGTCAGCAGATCGGCCACCACCTGCGGGTGGCTGAAGATGTTCTTGTAGGCGTTGTCGTGGGCGGGCATGCGCCCAATGTAGAAAGCCGACGCCCGCCCGGCAATCACCCGAATGGGGGTAATGCGCTCCCCCATTCGGGGGATTTTGGCGGCAGGTTCGCCGTTGCCGCCCTGCGCGTCTTCTGGCAGACAGGCGCCGTGCTGCTGAGCCGACCATTGGCCGGCATCAAGCATTCCCGCGCACTGTCGGCAAGATCGCGCGAATGATCCAATGGATTACAGTCCGACTTCATATTTCTGACGGGCGCCGAACTGCCCGAGTACCTGCGCGCTGCCGCCAGGTTGTTGGCCGACGTTGACCGCCGAGCCGTCATCGACCACCTTGCTGCCAATCCTGATGCTGGCGATCTGATCGAAGGGACGGGGGGTGTGCGCAAGCTGCGATGGGGACGCGACGGCCGAGGAAAGAGCGGCGGCT
This sequence comes from Rubrivivax sp., assembly GCA_049453935.1. Classification (GTDB taxonomy): domain Bacteria; phylum Pseudomonadota; class Gammaproteobacteria; order Burkholderiales; family Burkholderiaceae_C; genus Rubrivivax. Next base: position 141 of record JBMTXX010000211.1, on the reverse strand, counting down.
CGAGAGGTGATGTGTGATGGGCAAGGCATTCGAGAGCATTCAGCAGGGCCTGAAAGAGGCCATCGGCCACGCCAAGGGCTCGCAGTCCGGGGTGAAGGTCTGGCGGCCCGCCCGTGTGGACGTGGCCGCCGTCAGGGGCCG
>JBMTXX010000210.1:0-6644 GCA_049453935.1 Rubrivivax sp. | reverse complement strand
GGCCCGGGCGGGCTACTGCGCGAGGAAGCCGCCGTCCACCGCCAGCACGTGGCCGGTGACCATCGACGCGGCCGGGCTGGCAAGGTAGAGGATGGCGCTGGCCACCTCCTCGGGTTCGGCCAGGCGGCGCATCGGCATCAGCGCCTCGATGCGCTCGATCGTCTGCGGGCCGAGCGCGCCGATGAAGGCCGTGCGCGTCCACGTGGGCGCCACCGCGTTGACGCGGATGCCGCGCGACGCCCACTCCACGGCCAGCGAGCGCGTCAGGTTGACGAGCGCGCCCTTGGTCGCGTGATAGGCCGGGTTCGGGTAGGGGCCGCCGCCGGACAGGCCCATCACCGAGGTGGTGGCAACGATCGCCCCACCGTCGGCCGGCATCCGCGCCGCCGCGGCGCGCGCGCACAGGAAACTGCCGGTCAGGTTCACGGCCAGCACCTGGTTCCAGTCCTCGAGCGCGAGTTCCAGCGCCGGCCGACGGATCGACGCACCAGCATTGGCCACGAGGATGTCCACCCGCCCGGCCTCCTGCGCGACGGCCGTGAATGCGGCGTCCACCGACGCCGGCTCGGCCACGTCGACGTGCAGCGCCCGCGCACCGGGCAGGCCCGCCGCCGCGGCCTGCGCCGCCGGCAGGTCACGGTCGAGCAGCCAGACCTGCGCGCCGGCGTCGTGCAGCGCGCGCGCCGCCGCCAGCCCGATGCCGTTGGCGGCACCCGTGACGACAGCCACACGGTCGGTGACGAGGAAGCGGGACAGTGCGGGGGGCAGTGCAGGCGTCATCGGCGTGGGCAGGCAGTGGCGGGAAGCGGGCGCAAGCAAGCGCGAAAAAACGCGAACGATCCTAACGAGTGCAGGCGGGGACAGACAGAGACGGCAACGTCACCGCTCTGGCATGACGCTGCCGGCGTAGGATTCTGTCAGGCCACGGCGCGATCCTGCCCGAGCGGCCGGGCCTCGCACCGACGGCCGGTCGCCGCCGGGAAGGCATCGCCCTGCCCCGCCGCGGGATACGATGCCGCGTCGATCTCCAGGTGCCTGCGATGCGTGCTGATCTCCCTGCCTTCGAAACCCTGCGCCTGACACAGGACGGCCCGCACGTCCTGACGGTGACGCTGAACCGTCCCGAGGCCGGCAACGCCATCAGCACGCGCATGGGGCAGGAGTTGCTGGACCTCTGGACCCGGCTGACCGCCGAGCCCGGCGACCTGCGCTGCGTCGTGCTGACCGGGGCGGGGGACCGCATCTTCTGCGGCGGCGCCGACCTCAAGGAGCGACGCGACATGTCGCGCATGCAGTGGCAGCAGCAGCACGAGTTGTTCGAGCGCGCCTATTGGGCGATGGTGGACCTGCCGCTGCCCTTGGTGGGCGCGATCAACGGCCACGCCTACGGCGGCGGCGTGGAGTTGACGTTGTGCTGCGACTTCGCCTACGCCAGCGCGGCCGCCCGTTTCGCCCTCACCGAGGTGACGCTGGGCATCATGCCCGGGATGGGCGGGACGCAGACGCTGCCGCGCGCGCTCGGGGAGCGCCGCGCCAAGGAGCTGCTGCTGACCGGCCGCCCCTTCGACGCCGCGCAAGCGCTGGCCTGGGGCCTGGTCAACGCCGTGCACGCACCGCAGGACGTGCTGCCGCAGGCGCTGGAGACGGCGCGGCGCATCGCCGACAACGCGCCGCTGGCGGTGCGGCAGATCAAGAAGTCGGTGCGCTACGGCGGCCAGATGGAGTTGCGCACCGCCTTTCGCTTCGAGGTCGAAGCCTACAACCACCTCGTGGACACCGACGACCGCCGCGAAGGCGTGGCGGCGTTCAACGAAAAGCGCAAGCCGGTGTTCATCGGGCGCTGAAGACAGCCCGGACCCGCCCGGGGTACGATCCCGGCCCTTTGCGCCGCAGGCCCCACCCTGCCCGGCTCGCCCACACGCCGCACCCACTGCCATGACCACCCACACCCGACTGCCCGACCACCCGATCGACCCGATGTTCACCGATCGATGGTCGCCGCGCGCCCTGACCGCCGAGCCCATCCCAGAAGCCACGCTGATGGCACTGTTGGAGGCCGCACACTGGGCACCGTCATCGTTCAACTCCCAGCCCTGGCGCTTCATCTGGGCACGGCGCGACACCCCCGCCTGGGCGCCGCTGTTCGAGACCCTGAACCCCGTCAACCAGTCGTGGGCGAAGCGCGCCTCCGCGCTGGTGCTGATGGTCTCCCGCACGCAGTGGGTGCCCCCGGGCAAGACCGAGCCTGCGGCGCTCGGCGCCCACGCCTTCGACACCGGCGCCGCCTGGGCCAGCCTGGCCTTCCAGGCCCACCTCAGCGGTTGGCAGACCCACGCCATCGGCGGCTTCGACCGCGACCGCGCCCGCGCCAACCTGGGCATCCCGGCCGACTGCGCGGTGCACGCCGTCGTCGCCATCGGCCGCCGCGGCGACCCGGCCGTGTTGACGGATGAGCAGCGGGCGCGGGAGCAACCGAACGCGCGCCACCCGCTGTCGACACTCGCGGCCGAAGGGCGTTACGCCTTCGATTGAGGCGATGCGCCTGCGCCGCAGGCCCGCACCGCATCGGCCACCAGATCTTCGAGCCGGGCCGTGTCCCGGATGACGCCGCCCAACGTGAAGAAGGGGTGCAGCATTCCGGCGAAGATCTCGTGGCGCACCGGCACTCCTGCCCGTCTGAGCCTGTCGGCGTAGGCCACGTTCTCGTCGACCAGCGGGTCGAACTCGGCAGAGATGATCAACGCAGACGCCAGCCCGCGCAGGTCAGGGCGGCACATCGGCGAAGCTCGGGGGTCCTGTCTGTCGGCAGGATCGGGCACATAGCCCTCGAAGAACATGTGGAGAGCGGCCGAAGTCAGCATGTAGCCACGGGCATTGCGGTCGTAGGACGGCCAATGGCGGGTCATGTCGGTGCACGGGTAGATCAGCACCTGCAACACGGGGCGCACTCGCGCGTCGTCGATGCTCATCTGCGCCACCACCGCGGCAAGATTGCCGCCCGCGCTGTCGCCGCAGAGCACGAGGCGATCGGACGACGCACCGAATTCCACCGCCTGCGCGCTGGCCCAGAGACAAGCGTCCCAGGCATCGAGGACGGCAGCCGGAAAAGGGTGTTCAGGCGCCAGTCGGTAGCCGACCGAGACGACGACGCAACCCGACTTCGCCGACAAGCGGCGGCAGGGAATGTCGTAGCTGTGCAGGCTGCCCAGCATCCAGCCTCCCCCATGAAAGAACACCATCAGCGGCGCGTTTTCAACCTGGGCGATGGGACGGTAGATGCGCACCTCCAAAGCGCCGCCTCGCCCGGACAAGATCCGGTGCTCAACCGAGGCAACCGGCAGCGGCGACGGCAGCAGCGGCATGCGCTGCGCCTCGTAGACACGGCGCAGCTCGGCCAGCGGCAACCCGGCCGGCAGGTCGCCGGCGCGGCGAATGGCCTCAAGGGCATCAGGGTGCAACGGCATGGGACGCGATGGTGTCGGTGCAGCCCTCAGTTTATGCAGCTGACGATCGAGTCACGCTCGAACACGATCTTCGAAGGAGTATCGACTCGCCACGGCCGAAGATGAAGACGAGCATGGGGGCAGGTTGACCCGTTGCTCAGCCGCTCTGTCCCGCAAATCTTCAGCCCGTCCGAGCGCACCGCGATCGCGAATCTCGCTGCGACCACGCCAGAGGACCAGGATGCCATAGCGAACGAGCACTGGCAGCTGCCCGTTCAGGCCCTGGCACGTCACACCCAGCATGTCAGCCAGATCCGCCTGGGACAACGCGAGGATGCTGGTGCCGCGGTCGTCTGCCAGCATGAGCAGGGTCCGCGCCACACGCGCCGGCAGTTCCAGCAGCGACTTTGCAGTCAGCGTTGCCAAGTCTTGCGGGCGCGAGTGCACAGCACCCCCAGTACCGCCTCGACCAAGAGAGGGTGGAGGTGCATGCCCGGGAGCAGGGCATCGCGGGGCAGACTCGGCATCTGTCCCGAACCCCGCGCTCTGGCATCGTGGATGCACGGCTGCCGGTTGAGCACAGGGATCAGCCTGAACACCGTACCCCGAACGATGACGTCGAGCACATGCCGCCGGCCCTCGGCGCTGACCTTCGACACCTCCATCCCCGAGACGTCGACGTTCGTGTCGACGACGACCCTGGGCCAGCCTGGCCTTCCAGGCCCACCTCAGCGGTTGGCAGACCCACGCCATCGGCGGCTTCGACCGCGACCGCGCCCGCGCCAACCTGGGCATCCCGGCCGACTGCGCGGTGCACGCCGTCGTCGCCATCGGCCGCCGCGGCGACCCGGCCGTGTTGACGGATGAGCAGCGGGCGCGGGAGCAACCGAACGCGCGCCACCCGCTGTCGACACTCGCGGCCGAAGGGCGTTACGCCTTCGATTGAGGCGATGCGTCAGCGTATCGGCTGGCCCACCTCAGCGATCGATGAAATCGCGCGGCAAGATCACACGACCGCGCATTCCGGCATCGTCCAGCAAGGCCTGGTCCCCGGTGACGAGCACGAGGTCGCCGCGCGAGCCCAGCAGGTCCCACAGGAGTTGATCGCCAGGGTCGGGCGCACGCGGGCCCGGCTCGGGCTGCAGGACGATGGCATGCAACGCGATCTCGGCCAGGAGCGACTCGACTTCCGCGACGGAAAGACCATGCCGCCGGCGCAGCGACGGACGGACCAACACCTCACGATATTCGGTCAGCAGTGCCTGCGACACGGCAAAAACGAAGGCGGCCGACAGCATGCCGTCCAGCGTCCGGGCGACAGGCGAGGCGGACTCTGACGTCATCAGGCCGGCGACGACGACGTTGGTGTCGACGACGACCTTGGGCTTCACCGCGAGCGCCTGACGGCTCGGACCTCGTCCTGGGCCAGCACCTGCGCTCGCGTCTCGCTCAGCCCGCTGTGCTCACGTGCGCGCCGCACCAGCGCGACGGCATCCTCACGGGACTTGATGCCGTAGAACTCCAGACTCTCGTCGATCAACTCGCCTATGGTCTTGCCCCGCTGCAGAGCGGCTGCTTTCAAGGCCTTGTGGCGGGTGTCGGACAGGGCAATGGTCAGGCGTGCCATGGCTGGATCATCTTGGTGTGAAAACACCATTGTGGCAAGTGATGAAAGATCAAGGTCCGGGGCCAGGGCTCCATCCCCGCGCGACACCCTGGCTTGCCACCCTCCCTGGTGCAGCCTCCTCAAAACCCGGGGCGATTCACACCCCCCAAGGCTGCGGCGCCCCATCGTCGATGCCGTAGCGCTGCAGCGCCTGCGCGCACACCTCGCGCGCGATCTGCCCACGCGCGGCCAGCGCGTCCAGCGCCGCCAGCGCCACGTGGTGGCGGTTCACCTCGAAGAAGCCGCGCAGCGCGGCGCGGGTGTCGCTGCGGCCGAAGCCGTCGGTGCCCAGCACGGTGAGCTTCGCGTCCAGATGGGGGGCGATGGTCGAGGGCCAGGCGCGCACCCAGTCGCTGACCGCCACCACCGGGGCGTCGCCGGGCAGCAGGCGCTGCAGGTGGCTCGCGCGCGGGGCCTCGCCCGGGTGCAGGCGGTTGTGGCGCTCGACTTCACGTGCGTCGCGCGCGAGCTCGCTGTAGCTGGTGGCGCTGTAGACCTCGACCTCGACGCCCCAGTCGTCGCGCAGCAGCTTCGCCGCAGCCAGGGCTTCGGCCAGCAGCGTGCCCGAGCCGAGCAGGCGCACGCGCGGCGCGGTCGCTTCTGCCTGCGCATCGGCCGTCTGCAGGGCACTCGCGGCGGCCAGCGTCTTCGCAGGCTGTCGGTCACAGGCGGCCACCTGCGCATCCCCGCCCGGCGTGCCCCCCTCCTCCACCCGCACCAGCCCGCGCACGATGTCGTCCTCGCAGCCCGGCGGCAGCGAGGGCTGGGGCTGGTTCTCGTTCATCAGCGTGACGTAGTAGAAGACGTCGCGCTGCGCCTGCAGCATTTCGCGCATGCCGTGGTGCACGATGACGGCCATCTCGGCCGCGGTGGCGGGGTCGTAGGCCCGGCAGTTGGGCACCTGCGCGGCCACCAGCAGGCTGTGGCCGTCCTGGTGCTGCAGGCCCTCGCCGCCCAGCGTGGTGCGGCCGGCCGTGGCACCCAGCAGGAAGCCGCGCGCGCGCTGGTCGGCGGCGGCCCAGATCGCGTCGCCCACGCGCTGGAAGCCGAACATCGAGTAGTAGATGTAGAAGGGCAGCATCGGCACGCCGTGCACGCTGTAGCTGGTGGCCGCGGCCGTCCAGCTGGCCAGCGCGCCGGCCTCGCTGATGCCCTCCTCGAGGATCTGGCCGTCCAGCGCCTCGCGGTAGCTCAGCACCGAGCCGATGTCCTCGGGCTCGTAGCGCTGCCCGGCGCTGGAGTAGATGCCCACCTGCTTGAACAGGTTGGCCATGCCGAAGGTGCGCGCCTCGTCGGCGACGATGGGCACGACACGCGCGCCCAGGGCGCCGTCCTTCAGCAGCGCGCCCAGCAGGCGCACGAAGGCCATCGTGGTGGACATCTCCTTGCCCGCGGCCTGCAGCGCGAAGCCGGCCACGTCGGCCAGCGCCGGCACCGGCACCGCGGCCGCGCGCGCGGCGCGCGCCGGCAGGTAGCCGCCGCGCGCGGCGCGGCGGGCGGGCAGGTGGCGCAGGTCGGGGCTGTCGTCGGCCGGG
>JBMTXX010000209.1:0-6659 GCA_049453935.1 Rubrivivax sp. | reverse complement strand
CCCCACGCCCGGGAGCGCGGCGCCGCGGCCGAGAGGCGCCGCGTCGCGCAGGACATGCACGACGACGTCGGTGCCCGGCTGCTGATGCTGATCCATCGCGCCCCCTCCCCTGATCTGGCGGAACTGGCCCGCGCCGCCATGGCCGACCTGCGAGCGGCGTTGTCGGCATTGGAAGCGCACGCGATGCCGCTGGCCGACGTGTTGGCAGACTCCCGGGCGGAGGCGGCACAGCGGTGCGAGGCGGCGGGTGCGGAACTCGATTGGCAGGGGCCGACGCAGGAGCCCCTCCCAGGGCAACCGCCGATGACGCCTCGGCAACGGCTGCTGTTCGAGCGTGCTCTGCGGGAGGGGCTGACCAACGCCCTCAAACATGGCAGCCCACGCCGGGTGACCGTTGTGGTCGACCGTGTGGACGAGGCACTGACCCTGTCGGTCGTGGACGATGGCGCAGGCCCTCCGCCCATGTCCTGGATCGAGGGGCGCGGCTTGCGTGGCATGCGGCAGCGACTCGCCGAGTTCGGCGGCAGCCTGTCGTTGACGCGCAGCGATGACGACCGTACCGAACTGCAGGTCCGATTGCCTTTGCGCGAAGGGGTTGACGGGCATGACGCGTGACGTGCTGATCGTCGACGACCTGAGCGACGCGCTCGACTTGCTGGAGCAGGCCGTGCGTGAAGCGTTCCCAGGGCAGGTGCTCGACGTCACCCGTGCAGACAGTGTGGCCGCCGCGCGCGACCGGATCGCCTGTCAGCTCTTCGACCTCGCCCTGGTGGACTTGCACCTGTGCGATGGTCATGGCACCGAAGTGATCGGCGAACTGACCCGCCTCCAGCCGGACTGCACGGTGGTGGTGGCCACCATCTTCGACGATGACGAGCACCTTTTTCGCGCCCTGCAGTCGGGCGCCCAGGGCTACGTGCTGAAAGACCGTGCGCCGGCCTGGCTGGCAGGGCAGCTTCGCGGCATGAATGAGGGCCAGCCGCCGTTGTCGCCGGCGATTGCCAGACGACTCATCAGGCACTTCCAGGCCGTGCCGGTGCGCCCTGGACAGGCAGCAGGGGCGGCGCCCCGGCGCTCCGATGGTCATGACCGCGACCCATTCCGCCACACGGCTGACAGTGCCCGAGGCGTCGCCCTGACTGCACGCGAGCGCGAGGTGCTCGGCCTGCTGGCCAAGGGTGTGAGCATTGCCGACATCGCCCGGGTGCTGGGCATCTCGCGCCACACGGTGGGCGACCACGTGAAGCACCTCTACCGCAAGCTCAACATCGCCAGCCGCGCCGAGGCCGCCCTGGAAGCCCGGGACCTGGGGCTCACCTGAATCTGAGCCACAGGCGACGAAGGCGCGACGACCGTGCCGCGCTCGAGCTGACACGCACGCCAGCGCTCAGGTCAACGTCTCCATCAGTCGTGTTCCTTGCCCGGGTGACTGTCCCAGTCCTTGGCATCACCGTCACCGCAGGTCCCCCGCCCCCCGCGCCCGGGCAAATTCGACGTACCAGGCCACGCAATCGGCGTTGGCCATCGCGTCGCGGTTCATCACCCGGGCCGGGTCGGCGCCGAGCAGCAGCTTGCGCACCGGCAGCTCCATCTTCTTGCCCGACAGCGTGCGCGGCACGGCGCTGACCTGGATGATCTCGCTGGGCAGGTAGCGCGGGCCGAGCGCGCTGCGGATGGCGCCGTTCAGGCGCGCGCGCATGGCCTCGTCCAGCGCCAGGCCCTCGCGCAGCACCACGAACAGCGGCATCCAGCTCTCGCGGCCCAGGTACTCCAGGTCGACGACCAGGCTGTCCAGCACCTCGGGCAGGGACTCGACGGCGCGGTAGAGCTCGGATGTGCCCATGCGCACGCCGTGGCGGTTGATCGTGGCGTCGCTGCGGCCGTAGATCACGGCGCCGTGCGCGCCGGGCTGCGCGCCGTCGGGGCCGGGCCGGTCTTTCGGCGTGATGCGGATCCAGTCGCCGTGTCGCCAGACGCCCGGGTACATGTCGAAGTAGCTGTCATGCAGGCGCCGGCCGTCGGGATCGTTCCAGAAGTACAGCGGCATCGACGGGATGGGCCGGGTGCACACCAGCTCGCCCACCTGGTCGATGACGGCGCGGCCCTGCTCGTCCCAGGCCTCGACCGCCGCACCCAGCCAGCGGCATTGCATCTGGCCGCGCACCTGCGGCAGCATGACGTTGCCGCCGACGAAGGCGCCGGCCAGGTCGGTGCCGCCGCTGATGGACGCGATCCAGATCGGCTGCCCGTCCACGCGCGGGCAGCGCTGCCAGATCCAGTCGTGGCACTCGTCCGACAGCGGCGAGCCGGTGGAGCCGATGGCGCGCAGCGCCGACAGGTCGGCCGCCTGCATCGGCTGCACGTCGGCCTTCAGGCAGCTGGCGTAGAAGGCGGCGCCCGCGCCGAAGAAGGTGGTCTTGGACAGCGCGGCAAAGCGCCACAGCGTGGTCCAGTCGGGGGTGGCGGGGGCCGGTGGGGCAGACCCTGCGGGTGTTGCCGCGGTCGCGGTGCCCGGCACGCCGGACGCCGCCTGGGTCGCGGCACCGGCCATGCGCGGCGCCGACGGGCTGCCGTCGAACAGGCAGGCCGTCGTGCCGCCGAGCAGTGCCGAGACCTGGATGTTCCACATGATCCAGCCGGTGGTGCTGAACCAGTGGAAGCGCTCGCCGGTCTCCACCGTCGGGCCGAGGTCGTTGTGCAGGTTGGCGTTCAGCAGCACCAGCATCAGCCCGCCGTGTCCGTGGACGATGGGCTTGGGCAGGCCGGTGGTGCCGCTGGAGTAGACGATCCACAGCGGGTGTTCGAAGGGCAGCCACTCGGGGCTGAAGGCCTCGGGCGGTGGGGGTTCCAGGCCGTCGTGCCCGGCGGCGGCGCGGCGCGGGTCGATGGCTGCCCAGGCCTGCGGCTCGCCGGCCAGCAGCGCGTCCAGCTGCGGGCCACGCACGGCATGGCGCACGCTGGGCAGGCCGGCCAGCAGGGTGTCGACGAGGGGCCGGCGGTCGTGCGCGACCCCACCCCAGACGACGCTGTCACAGGCCAGCAGCACCACCGGCTCGATCTGCCGGAAGCGGTCCAGCACCGCCATCGGCCCCATCTCCGGCGAACACACGCTCCACACCGCGCCGATGCCCACCACGGCGAGGAAGGCGGCCGTGGTCTGCGGCGTGTTCGGCAGCACGGCACAGACGCGGTCGCCGCGCTTCACGCCCATGCGACGCAGCGCGGCGGCGAAGTGCGCGACCTGGCGCCGCAGCTCGGGCCACGAGACCTCGCCCACCTGGCCCCGCGCCAGCATCGATTCGTTTGCGTAGACGATGGCCGGGTGGCCCGCGGCGTGCGCCGCATCGGCATGGCGCAGCACCTGCTGCGTGTAGTTGACCTGCGCGCCGGGGAACCAGTGCGCGCCTGGCATGCGGTCCTCGGCCAGCACGGCCGTGTGCGGTGTCGGCGACTGGATGCCGTGGAAATCCCAGATCGACTGCCAGAACGCGTCCAGATCGCGCACCGACCACTGCCAGAGCTGGTCGTAGTCGTCAAAGCGCAGGCCGCGCTCGCGCTCGAGCCAGCGCTGGTAGACGGCAAGACGGGGTTCGGGCTGGGGCATGGGCGGGCTCCGCATCGATCGTGCGCAGACCGGAGTGTGCGACAGCGGGCGGGTCACAGCATTCACGATGTGATGAACGTGACGCCGGAGGGTCGCCGGACCGGTGTTGCACGCAGGGGCTTGCGCGTCCGGCTCGGCGACTCACCTGGCGAAGAACTCGGCCAGGGCGTCCGCCGTCTCTTGCGGGCGCTCCTCCGGCAGGAAGTGGCCGCAGTCCAGCGCCCGGCCGTCGACCTGACCCTCGCACTGCGCCCGCCACAGCGCCAGCGGGTCGAACTGGCGCTGCACGACGCCGCGGGCGCCCCACAGCACGCGCAGGTCGCAGGCGATGCGCCGGCCCTGCGCGCGCGATTCGCGGTCGTGCTCGAGATCGATGCCGGCGGCGGCGCGGTAGTCCTCGCAGGCGGCGTGGATGGCCTCGGGGCGGCAGAAGCAGCGTTCGTACTCGGCCAGGGCGCGGGGCTCCAGATGCGCCAGACCGCCCGTGCCCCAGCCGCCGAGCTTGGCGTGCAGGTACTCGCGCGCGCAGCCGCCGATCATCGTCTCGGGCAGGGGCGCGGGCTGGATCAGGTGGAACCAGTGGTAGTAGGCGCGGGCGAAGGCCATGTCGGTGGCGGCGTACATGTCCAGCGTGGGCGCGATGTCCAGCACGCACAGCCGCTGCACCGCCTGCGGGTGGTCCAGCGCCAGCCGATGCGCGACCCGGCCGCCCCGGTCGTGGCCGGCGACCCCGAAGCGCTCGTGCCCCAGGGCGTGCATCAGGACGACCAGGTCGCCAGCCATCGCACGCTTGCTGTAGCCGCTGTGGTCGGCCCCGCCCGGCGGCTTGCCCGAGTCGCCATAGCCGCGCAGGTCGGGCAGCACCAAGCGGAACCGCGGGGCCAGCGCGCAGGCCACACGGTGCCACATCGCGTGCGTCTGCGGGAAGCCGTGCAGCAGCAGCAAGGCCGGCGCGCCGACCATGCCGCCGACGCGGGCGTGGACGGCCACGCCACCGACGTCCATGTCCACCGTCTCGAACCCGTCGAACCAGGTCTCGTTGTCCATCTGTGGTGACCCTTTTCCGAAAGCATCCGCGCAGGCACCGGCATCGTGCTCCCCCCGCACCCCCGCGGCCCCGCGGCGGCGCCCACGCGACTCGCACGACGCAGGCCGCCATTCGCCTGGCCGGCACCGGCCTGGCACCGATCGTCCACCTGGGCTTTCCTGCAGTCGCACTGACCCGGGTGTGGGCAATCACGCTGAGGCATTCTCCGACGGCACGCCCAAGCACGTGTGCACCGATGGATCTTGATGCTGATGCCAGGAGGCTGGATGAACGCCACGAGCGATGAAGAGTTGGGTCCTGCCGGCCGCTGCTACCTGCGCTGGCTGCAGCAGGCCTCGCCTGCCGACATCGAACGTGCGCACGTCCCGATGCTGGCCCGGCTGTCGGCCGACCAGCGTCTGGCCTTGGTGCGTGCCGCGGCCACGGCGGCGCGCCTGCCGCAGCGCGCGCTCGAGGAGCCCGGCATGGCCACGCCAGCGCGTGCGGCGCGCTGCCTGTCGCAGGCCCAGGCGCGCGTGCCTGGCCTGATCCCGCAGTTGCTGGGGCTGTTGCCGGGGCCGGCCCTGCTGCGGCGGTTGGCGCTGCCCGCGCTGGCAGGCGCCCTGGCCGGGGCGTTTGCGGCGAGCGTGATGGCCGGTGCGCTGGACGACGGCACCCCGCCCGACGCCGGGCCGCTGGGAGAGGCCGACCTGACGGGCCTGCTGGATGCGGATTCGGGCGGCGTGGCCGCGTCATCGGGTGGTGACCTGGCGTCGGCGCTGGCGGACACCGTCTCGGTGGATCCTGGCGCCGCCTTCGCGGACAGCGCCGACCTGCTGTCGGCGGTCGGCGACTTCTTCGTCTGACGTTCGTTCGAAGCCCTGCGGCCCAGGCTGCCGCCCCGGCTTGCCTGACCCCGGCTCAGCGTGTGGAGCGGACGCCCCCAGCGCCGACCGCCAGCAGCACCAGCGCGCCCACGACCACCCACAGTGCCACAGCCAGCGACGTGACGTGTGCGATCGCGCCGATCAGCGGCGGCCCGATCAACATCCCGGAGTAGCCGATGGACGACGCCGCCGCGATGGCTGCGGCCGAGGTGCTGCCCGGCGCGCGGCTGGCGGCGGTGTAGAGCAGCGGCACCACCGGCGCCAGCCCGGCGCCCATCAGTGCGAACCCGGCGATGCTCAGCACCGGGTGCGCGGCCACCAACGCCAGCGCCATGCCGGCGGCCGCCAGCACCGCGCCGCCGCGCAGCAGCACCGCATCGGCCAGGCGCGCGCGCACGGCGTCGCTGCCAAAGCGCCCGACCGCCATGGCGCCTGCGAAGGCGGCGTAGCCCAGCGCCGCGCGGTCCTGCGGCAGCCCGACGGCCTGTTGCAGGTACAGCACCGACCAGTCGTACATCGCGCCTTCGGCCAGCAGGCCGGCCAGGATCAGCAGCCCGATCAGCAGCAGCACGCCGCGCGGCCAGACGAAGCGTGCCGCGCCGCCGTCGACGGTCGCGGCGGTGCGGGCGTCCAGCATCCCGGCCGTGGCCCCCACCATCGCCAGCGCCACCGCGGCGCCGACGACGCCCAGTTGCACCTCGGCCGGCCATCCCAGGCGCAGCATGCCGGCCGCGGTCGCGGCGCCGGCCATCGCGCCGACGCTGAACATGCCGTGCAGCTGCCCCATCAGCGCCCGCCCGGACAGGCGCTCCAGCGCCGTGCCGTCGGTGTTGATCGCCACGTCGTGCACGCTGATCGCCATGCCCAGCACCACCAGCGCCGCCAGCAACGCCGGCATCCCGGGCCACAGCAGCGCGCTGCCCAGCAGACCTGCCATCGCCAGCCCGGTCAGCAGGCTGGCGCGCCGGGGCCCTAGCAGTCCGATCACCCGCCCCGCGACGAACAGCGAGGCCACCGCCCCCGCCGCCAGCGCGAACAACGCCACCGCCAGCTGGCCTTCATCCAGACCATAGCGGGCCTTGACCGAGGGTACGTGCGCCCCCCAGGCGCCGGTCAGCAGGCCCAGCAGGGCGAACAGGGC
>JBMTXX010000208.1:0-6692 GCA_049453935.1 Rubrivivax sp. | reverse complement strand
CCGGCCTGTCAGCCCGCGACCTCGACTGCGCGTTCGATCGTCACGCTGTCCAACGGCACATCGTCGTGAAAGCCGCGGCGGCCGGTGCGCACCGACTCGATCGCATCGACGACGTCGGTGCCGGACACCACTTTGCCGAAGACGGCGTAGCCCCAGCCCTGGCGCGTCTCGGCGGTGAAGTTCAGGAAGGCGTTGTCCGAGGTGTTGATGAAGAACTGCGCTGTGGCGGAGTGCGGGTCGGAGGTACGCGCCATCGCGACGGTGTACTTCGCGTTCTGCAGGCCGTTGCCGGCCTCGTTGGTGATGGGTGCACGCGTGGATTTCTGCTGCATCGATGCATCCATGCCGCCGCCCTGGATCATGAATCCCTTGATCACGCGGTGAAAGACGGTGCCGTCGTAATGGCCCGCTCGCACGTAATCGAGGAAGTTGCCGACGCTGGCCGGGGCCTTCGCATCGTCGAGTTCGAGGCGGATGACGCCGGCAGAGGTGTGCAGTTCGACAGTCTTGGGCACGCTCAGTTCTCCAGGGTGGCCTTGGTGATGATGACAGGGGTGTTGGGGACGTTCTGATGCGGCCCCTTGGTGCCGGTGGGGACGTTCTGGATCTTGTCGACCACGTCCATGCCGGCGGCGACCTTGCCGAAGACCGCGTAGCCGTTGCCGTCACGGCTCTTGGCTGCGTCCAGGAAATCGTTGTCGCGTGCATTGATGAAGAACTGCGCCGTGGCGGAGTTCGGCACGACGGTGCGGGCCATCGACACCGTCCCGCGGGCGTTGCTCAGGCCGTTGCGCGATTCCAGCGGGATCGGCGGCCGCGTGGGCTTCTGCGTCATGTCGGGCGTGAAACCACCACCCTGGATCATGAAGCCCGGGATCACGCGGTGGAAGATCGTCCCGTCGAAGTGACCCGACCGCACATACCCGAGGAAGTTGTCCACCGTCTGCGGCGCCCGGGCCCGGTCGAGTTCGAGCACGATGTCACCTTCGGTGGTGGCCAGGCGCACTTTCTGCGCCCAGGCCGCACTGACCGGCAGGGCCGTCAGCAGCGCGACACACATCAGTCGGCGCAACAGTTGGGGAGCGGTGTTCATGAAACGCCTCGGGAGTCTTGTGCGGCCACATCGGCTGACCACCATGGCGGCGCGGCCGATGCAGGGCAGGGGGTCGTCAGAGCCCGAAAGTCTAGCCTGTGCCGTGCCCGATGCCGTCGACCCGGCTCGGTATACTGGATTTCGCCTCGGACCGGCGGGCTGTGCCCGAGGGTGCCTGCCGAGCCCGGGCGCCCCGGAACCCCACGTCTTTCCGCATGAGCCTGCGCATCCACAACTCGCTGACGCGTCGCGTCGAGCCCTTCCAGCCGATCGACCCGGGCCGGGTCCGCATGTACGTCTGCGGCGTCACCGTCTACGACCTGTGCCACATGGGCCATGCGCGGATGATGCTGTCCTTCGACGTCGTCGCACGCTGGCTGCGTGCCAGCGGCTACGACGTGACCTATGTGCGCAACGTCACCGACATCGACGACAAGATCATTCGCCGCGCCACCGAGCGCGGCATCACGATCGGTGATCTGACGTCCGAGATGATTGCCCGCATGCACGAGGATCTGGCCGCACTCGGCGTGGAGCCGCCCACGCACGAGCCGCGTGCGACCGAGTACGTGCCGCAGATGTTGACGCTGATCGAGCGCCTGGAGGCCCGTGGCCTGGCCTACCGAGGCAGCGACGGGGACGTGAACTTCGCGGTGCGTCGCTTTCCCGGCTACGGCAAGCTGTCGGGCAAGTCCATCGACGAATTGCGCGCCGGAGAGCGCGTGGCCGTGCTCGAGGGCAAGGAAGATCCGCTGGATTTCGTGCTCTGGAAGGCGGCCAAGCCGAACGAGCCGGCGCAGGCGCGCTGGGACAGCGCCTACGGCCCGGGCCGTCCCGGCTGGCACATCGAGTGCTCGGCCATGAGTTGCGCGCTGCTGGGCGAGCATTTCGACATCCACGGCGGTGGGCTCGACCTGCAGTTTCCGCACCACGAAAACGAGATCGCTCAAAGCGAGGGCGCGTCAGGCCGTCCCTTCGTCAACGTCTGGATGCACAACGGCTTCGTCAACGTCGACGACCAGAAGATGTCGAAGTCGCTCGGCAACTTCTTCACCATCCGTGAGGTGCTGCAGCGCTACGACGGCGAGACGGTGCGCTTCCTGATGCTGCGCACCCACTACCGCAGCCCGTTCAACTTCAGCGATGCGCACCTCGACGAGGCGCGCTCGGCGCTGCGGCGCCTGTACGGCGCGCTCGAGACCGTGCCGGTGGACGGCCCGGTGGAGGTCGACTGGTCGTCGGATGCCGGGCGTCGGTTCCGCGCTGCCATGGACGAGGATTTCGCCACCCCGACCGCGGTAGCGGTGCTGTTCGACCTGGCGGGTGAGGTTCATCGCGGGCGTGATCCGTCACAGGCCGCCTTGCTCAAGGCGCTGGGGGGCGTGTTGGGGTTGCTGCAGCAGGCGCCCAAGGCCTATCTGCAAGGTGCGGGCTTGGCTGTCGGGCCGGACGAGGCGTGGGTGGCTGAACGGATCGAAGCCCGCGCGGCCGCCAAGAAGGCACGGGATTTCGCGGCGGCCGATGCGATCCGCGCCGAACTGGCCGCAGCGGGCGTCGAGCTCAAGGACGGGCCGCAGGGCACCACATGGTCGCGACGGTGACAACCCGGGTGCGGAGCATCTGCGTTCCCCGCGCTGTGAGGCTGCGATGAGCGACACCGCCGCATGGGCCGCGCCGCAGGCGCCGGTCTATTGGGATAAGGCCTGCGTCCATCTGGCGCAGGGCGATCGCGTCATGCAGCGCTTGATTCCCCAGTTCGGCCAGGCCCGGCTGCTCAGCCGCGGCGACGCCTTCACGACGTTGGCAAGGTCGGTCGTCGGGCAACAGATCTCGGTGAAGGCGGCGCAGTCGGTCTGGCGCCGATTTGCCGAGGCTGCCGGCACGCCTGACGGCCCGTTGTCGCCGGCCGGCGTGCTGGACATGCCGGTGCCGGAATTGCGGGGGGCCGGGCTTTCCGCACGCAAGAGCGAGTACCTGCTCGACCTGGCGCGTCACTTCACCGAAGGCCGGTTGCACGTCGATCGCTGGCCTGCAATGGACGACGAGGCGATCATCGGTGAGTTGGTGGCGATCCGTGGCATCGGGCGGTGGACGGCTGAGATGTTCCTGATCTTTCACTTGATGCGCCCTGACGTGCTGCCGCTGGACGACCTGGGCCTGCTCAAGGGCATCAGCCTGAACTACTTCAGCGGTGAATCGGTGACGCGGGCCGAGGCGCGTGAGGTGGCGGCCGCCTGGGCGCCGTACCGGTCCGTGGCCACGTGGTACCTCTGGCGGAGCCTGGACCCGCTGCCGGTAGACTATTGAGATCGCGGGTGACATGGCGACCTTGATGAGCAAGAAGCACTTTCTCGATTTCGAGCAGCCGATCGCCGAGCTCGAGTCCCGGATCGACGAGCTGCGCTATGTGCAGAACGAGTCGGCGGTGGACATCTCCGACGAGATCGAGCGGCTGGGTCGCAAGAGCCAGCAGTTGACCAAGGACATCTACGCCAACCTGACGCCCTGGCAGGTCACGCAGATCGCCCGCCATCCGCAGCGGCCCTACACGCTGGATTACGTGGCCGAGATGTTCACCGACTTCCAGGAACTGCACGGGGATCGCGCGTTTGCAGACGACCTGTCCATCGTCGGCGGGCTGGCGCGTTTCAACGGTCAGCCCTGCATGGTGCTGGGCCACCAGAAGGGCCGTGACACGAAGGAGCGCGCGGCGCGCAACTTCGGCATGTCGCGCCCGGAGGGCTACCGCAAGGCGCTGCGCCTGATGAAGCTGGCCGAAAAGTTCCGCCTGCCGGTGTTCACCTTCGTCGACACCCCCGGCGCCTACCCCGGCATCGGTGCCGAGGAGCGCGGCCAGAGCGAGGCCATCGGTCGCAACATCTTCGAGATGGCACAACTCGAGGTGCCCATCGTCACCACCATCATCGGCGAGGGCGGTTCGGGCGGCGCCCTGGCGATCAGCGTGGCCGATCAGGTTCTGATGCTGCAATTCGCCGTGTACTCGGTGATCTCGCCGGAAGGCTGCGCTTCCATTCTCTGGAAGACGTCGGAACGTGCGCCTGACGCAGCCGAGGCGCTGGGCATCACCGCGCACCGGCTCAAGGCCCTGGGCCTGATCGACAAGATCGTGAGCGAGCCGGTCGGCGGCGCGCACCGCAACGTCAAGCAGATGGCTTCCCAGCTCAAGCGCGGGCTGACCGATGCGCTCCGCCAGGTGGCCGATCTCGACACGCGGGCGTTGCTGCAGCGACGCTATGAGCGGCTGCAGGCCTACGGGCGTTACAACGACACGCGTGACCGGCGCGATGCGTGAGGCGGTCGACAGCCCCTGCTGCTGAGGATCCCGGGCCCGGGCCTGCGTTCGCGGCAGGCCGGCGGATCGGCGTGGCGGCCAGCGGTGGGCGGGATTCCACCGCGCTCCTGCATGCCACGGCCCGGGCCGCACGCGACACAGGCGTGATGGTCTTCGCGCTGCACGTGCACCATGGACTGCAGCCACAGGCCGATGTCTGGTGGCGGCACGTCCAAGCACAGTGTGTCCGTTGGCGGCAGGGTGGGTTGCCCATCCGGTTCGTGGCCACGCGACTGGCCGGTGCCCCAGGCCCGGGGGAGAGCGTTGAAGCGTGGGCGCGACGTGAGCGCTACGCCGCACTGGCCTCCATGGCGCATCGCGAAGGCGTCGACACCGTGCTGCTGGCACACCATCGTCGCGACCAGGCCGAGACGGTGCTGTTGCAGGCGTTGCGCGGGGCCGGCCCTGCGGGGCTGTCGGCCATGCCTCGCGAGATCGAGCGCAGCGGGATCCGCTGGGTGCGTCCCTGGCTCGACCATCCGCGCGAGGCGATCGAGCACTACCTGCGCCGGTATCGCTTGCGCTGGGTCGACGACCGCAGCAACCAAGACCCCCGCTATGCACGCAACCGCTTGCGCCTGCAGGTCTGGCCCGCGTTCTCGCAGGCTTTTGAACATCTCGAGGTTCCGCTGTGCGCGGTGGCGCGACGCGCGCAGGAGGCGCAGGCCTGCTGCGACGAACTCGCCGCCGTGGATGCGGCCGACGCGGTCTCGCCCGACGGCGCGCTGCAGTTGGCACCCTGGCGCGCCTTGTCAACCGCTCGCCGGGCGAACCTGCTGCGCCGCTGGGCGCAGCAGTGGAGCGACGTCGGCCTTCCCGAGTCGCTGCTGCAGCGCTTGATGCGCGAACTGCCTGCGGCGCGCAACGGTCTGCGCTGGCCGGCGCCCGGGGGTCTTTTGTGCCTGCGGCAGGGGCGCCTGGCCTGGTGCGCGTCGCCAGGCGAGCCGGTCGTGCCGTAGCCGCCGTGCCCGGCATAGAATCATGGGCTTTGCGCCATCGGCCGGCGCGCAGGATTTCGAACCACATGGCCCTGATCGTCCACAAGTACGGCGGCACCTCGATGGGGTCGACCGAGCGCATCCGCAACGTCGCCCGCCGCGTGGCCAAATGGGCCCGGGCCGGCCACCAGATGGTGGTCGTGCCATCGGCGATGAGCGGCGAGACCAACCGGCTGCTCGGTCTGGCCAAGGAATTGATGCCTGATGCGCGCACGCCCGAAGCCATGCGCGAGCTCGACATGATCGCCTCCACCGGAGAGCAAGTGTCAGTGGGTCTGCTGGCGCTGGCGCTGCAGGCCGAGGGCATGCCTGCGGTCAGCTATACAGGTTGGCAGGTGCCGGTGCGCACCGATTCGTCCTACACCAAGGCACGCATCACCGCCATCGACGATGCCCGTGTGCGTGCCGATCTGGCCGCAGGCCGTGTGGTCATCGTGACGGGCTTCCAGGGCATCGACGACGACGGGCACATCACCACGCTGGGCCGTGGCGGCAGCGACACCTCTGCGGTGGCGGTGGCCGCGGCGATGAAGGCCGATGAGTGCCTGATCTACACCGATGTCGACGGGGTCTACACCACCGACCCGCGTATCGTCCCGGAGGCTCGTCGCCTGTCGGCCATCAGCTTCGAGGAAATGCTGGAGATGGCCAGCCTGGGCTCGAAGGTGCTGCAGATCCGATCGGTGGAGTTCGCGGGCAAGTACCGTGTGCCGCTACGGGTGCTGTCGAGCTTCACCCCCTGGGACATCGACCTGGCCGAAGAGGCCCGCTCGGGCACGCTGATCACCTACGAAGAGGACGAGAAGATGGAACAGGCTGTCGTATCCGGCATCGCCTTCAACCGAGACGAAGCCAAGGTCACCGTGCTCGGCGTGCCGGACCGCCCCGGCATCGCCTACCAGATCCTGGGCGCCGTGGCGCAGGCCAACATCGACGTGGACGTGATCATCCAGAACGTCTCCAACGATGGCAGGACCGACTTCTCCTTTACCGTCCCCCGAAGCGACCATGCCCGGGTGCTGGATCTGCTCAAGTCCGGCGTGGCCCCCGCGATGGGCGCTGCCGCGGTCGTCGGCGACCCGCGCATCTGCAAGGTCAGCATCGTGGGCATCGGCATGAAGAGCCACGTCGGTGTGGCAGCCAAGATGTTCAAGGCGCTCAGCGACGAGAACATCAACATCCAGATGATCTCCACCAGCGAGATCAAGACCAGCGTCGTCATCGACGAGAAGTACATGGAACTCGCCGT
>JBMTXX010000207.1:0-6764 GCA_049453935.1 Rubrivivax sp. | reverse complement strand
TCAGCCCGAACGGGGGATGGGTCGTTGACGCAGGACGCCGTTCGCCCTGAGCCTGCCGAAGGGCGCACCACCACCGTTCGCCCTGAGCCTGTCGAAGGGCGCGGCACCACCACCGTTCGCCCTGAGCCCGTCGAAGGGCGCGGCACCACCAAAGTTAGCCCTGAGCCCGTCGAAGGGCCGCCTCGGCACGCAAGGCCTTGGAATTCATGGCCGAGCGGCCTGGCGCTTCTACCTCACTCGCCCGACAGCACCCGCAGATGCGCGGCCACGCTGCGCGCCAGGGCGCCCAGGTCGTAGCCGCCTTCCAGGCAGGACACCAGACGGCCGCGGGCGTGGCGTGCAGCCACCGACATCAGTTGCCGGGTGATCCAGGCGTAGTCGGCCTCGACGAGCGCCATCTGCCCGAGGTCGTCGTCGCGGTGCGCGTCGAAGCCGGCCGAGACGAAGAGCATCTCGGGCGCGAAGGCCTCCAGCGCCGGCAGCCACTGCTGCTCGACCGCCGCTCGCACCGCCGCACCACCGGCATAGGGCGGCAACGGCACGTTGACCATGTTCGTCCCCCGCGGCACCGCGCCGCTGTACGGGTACAGCGGGTGCTGGAAGAAGCTGCACATCAGGATGCGCTCGTCGCCGGCCACGATGTCCTCGGTGCCGTTGCCGTGGTGCACGTCGAAGTCGATGATCGCCACACGCCGCAGGCCGCGCACGTCCAGCGCGTGCCGCGCCGCCACGGCGACGTTGTTGTAGAAGCAAAAGCCCATGGCCGCATCGCGCGTGGCGTGGTGGCCTGGCGGGCGGATGGCGCAGAAGGCGTTGGCCGCCGTGCCGTCGATCACCGCATCGGTCGCGGCCAGGGCTGCGCCCGCGGCCAGCCGCGCCGCCACCGCCGTGGCCGGGCCCGCGCTGGTGTCGGGGTCGATGGCCACGCGCCGGCCTTCGGCAGCGGCCCGCCCCATCTTGTCGGCGATCTCGCCCAGGTAGCCCGCGGTGTGGGCGCGCGCCAGGGCTTCGTCCGACGCCGGCGCAGCGTCTCGCCAGTCCAGACCCGTATCCAGTCCGGTGGCGCGCAGGTGATCGAGGATGGCGTCCAGCCGCTGCGGGCACTCGGGGTGGCCGCGCCCCATGTCGTGGGCTCGGCATTCAATGGGGCTGAAAAAGGCCGTCAACATGCGATGGTGCTGCCTTGGTGTGAAATCAGAACCTCAGTGGACACTCCGCTCGCAACGGGTGGATTGCAGTCGCTCGCGCCCAACCCTGCATCCTGTTTGCGCGGCATCATCACCCGGCGCAAAGCCGATCTGGCGCCGAGGCGTGTCGCATGCGCCCCCGTTGCAGTCCAACCCGGGGTAGTCGCAGTGCAACCCTTGGATGCCACGATCGGACCCGACCTGCCGCCACAAGCCACACCGCACACCACCGCCGGCCGCCACACACCCACGCTGCACGACCGAGACCCCACCTTGACCGCCGACCACCCCGCCCGCGCCTTGACGGCGCTGATCGATCAACTCGCCACGATTATCGTGGGCAAGCCCGGGCCGCTGGCCGACGCCGTCACCTGCCTGCTGGCCGGCGGTCACCTGTTGATCGAGGATCTGCCGGGTGTGGGCAAGACGACGCTGGCGCGCGCGCTGGCCGCCTCGCTGGGCCTGCGCACCGCACGCGTGCAGTTCACGCCCGACCTGATGCCCACCGACCTGCTGGGCGCCAGCATCTGGCAGCGCGACAGCGCCGACTTCGTCTTCCGGCCCGGCCCGGTGTTCACCCAGGTGCTGCTGGCCGACGAAATCAACCGTGCCACCGCACGCACGCAGAGCGCACTGCTCGAGGCGATGGAGGAGCACCAGGTCACCGTCGACGGCCACACGCATGCGCTGCCGCAGCCCTTCTTCGTGATCGCCACGCAGAACCCGCTGGACCAGCACGGCACCCACCCCCTGCCCGAGGGCCAGCTCGACCGCTTCCTGATGTGCATCCGCCTGGGCTACCCCGACCCGGTGGCCGAACGCGCGCTGCTGGCCGGTGAAGACCGGCGCGAGGCACTCGCAAGGCTGCCCGCAGTGCTCGACGCCCACGCCCTGCGCCAGGCACAGCAGCAGGCGCGGCGCGTGCATGTCTCGTCCGCGCTGCTGGACTACGTGCAGGCCCTGGTGGCGGCCACACGCTCGGGCCGCTGGTGTGCCCAGGGCCTGAGCCCGCGCGGCGTCCTGGCGGTGCTGAGCGCCGCGCGCGCCCGGGCCTTGCTGCAAGGCCGCGACCACGTGGTGCCGGAGGACGTGCAGTCCATCCTGCCGCAGACCGTCGCCCATCGGCTGCGTCTGTCAGCGCTCGGCGGCCCTGGCGGGAGCGCCGGCACCGACGCCCTGGCCCAGGTGCACGCCATGATGCAGGCCGTGCCGGTGCCATGAACCCCGGCATTCGACCGCACGACGGCCGGGCGCGGCCGGGCTCGGGGGCGCCGACACACCCCGCCCGGCAAGCCATGACCGCCGGGGCTGCAGGCGCAGGCTCAGAAACAGCCACGGCCAAGACCGGAACCAGCGCCGGGATCGACGGGCGAAATGCCTCGCGGACCGGCCCGATCCGCATGCGACTGCGCGCATGGTTCGGCCCCACCGCCTGGTGGCGGCCTTCCGCCAGGCCCCAGCATCACGCCACACATCGCAACGTCTACATCCTGCCCAGCGGCGCCGGCTGGCTCTTCGCGGCGCTGCTGGCGGTGCTGCTGATCGCGTCGATCAACGACCGTCTCGCACTGGGCCACGCGCTGACCTTCGGGCTGGCGTCGGTCGCGCTGGTGTCGATGCCGATCACGCATGCGCAGGTGCGCGGGCTGCGGCTGCGACTGCAGGCGCCGGCACCGGTGGCCGCCGGGACGTCAGGCGCGCTGGTGCTCGACGTCGAACACCCCGGGCCGGCCCGCCACGGCTTGAAGTTGCGCATGGCGGGGCAGACGGTCGATCTGGCTCTGCCTGCCGACGGCACGTCCACGGTGCACCTGCCGCTGCCCGCGGCGCAGCGGGGCTGGCAGACGCTGCCGGCCCTCGTGGTCGAATCCCGCTTTCCCTTCGGCCTGTTCCGCGCCTGGACGGTGTGGCGGCCCACCCCGGCGCGGCTGGTCTGGCCCGCGGCCGAGCATCCCGTCCCGGCTTTTCCCACCAACGCGCAGGCCGACGGCCAGGCGCCAGCGACATTCGCGCACCGGCCGCAATCGCCCGGGGACTTCGACGGCCTGCGGCCCTGGCGGGCGAGCGACGGCCCTCGGGAGATCGCGTGGAAGCACCTGGCCCGGCGTCCCGAGCCGCTGGAGCCGGTCAGCCGGGACATGACCGGACGACATCCGACCGCCACGGCAGGCCCGCTGTGGCTGGCCTGGGAAGACGCCGCGCCACCGCTGTCGGCCAGCGCGGTCCCGGGCATCGCTCCCGCGGCGGCCGAAGACGCAGACCCGCCCAGACCGGCCACCGTGACCGCCGACATCGAAGCCCGGCTGTCGCGCCTGACCGCCTGGGTGCACGCAGCGCACGACACCGGCCGGCCCTGCGGGCTGCGCCTGCCGGGCTGCGTCATCGCGCCGGCGTGGGGCGACGCGCACCGCCATCGGCTCCTGAAGGCGCTGGCCCTGTGGAACGGATGAGGCCGGCTCGAGGCGACACCTGGCTGGTGATCGGCGTCGTGGCGCTGTGCCTCGCGCCGCACCTGGCAAGCCGACCCGCGTGGACCGGCCCGGCCGTCGCGGCGCTGCTGGCTCTGCGGGCCGTGCTGGCCTGGCGCGCGGCGGCACTGCCCGGGCGCTGGCCGCTGCTGGCCTTGCTGCTGGCCGGCGCCGGCGCCACCTGGCTGTCGCACGGCACCCTGGTCGGGCGCGAGGCGGGCATCACGATGGCGGTGCTGCTGCTGGCGCTGAAGACGCTGGAGTGGCGCACCCGGCGCGACACCTTCGTGGGCGTGTTCCTCGGCCTGTTCGTCGTGATGGCCCGGTTCTTCGCCGACCAGTCGGCGCTCACCGCGTTGTGGGCACTGGTGGCCTGCATTGGTCTTCTGAGCCTGCTGGTGCTGGCGCACCTGCCGCACGGGCGGCCTTCGATGCGCCGCGCGCTGGGGGTCACCGCCCGGACGATGGCGCTGGCGCTTCCGCTGACGCTGCTGCTGTATCTGCTGTTCCCCCGCGTCGGGCCGTTGTGGAGCCTGCCCGACGACGACACCGCCCGCACCGGGCTGTCGGGCACGCTGCGCCTGGGCGGGCTGGCGGCGCTGGCCGTCGACGACTCGGTGGCGATGCGCGTGCGCTTCGACGGCCCTGCGCCGCCGCCGACGTCGATGTACTTTCGCGGCCCGGTGCTGGGCCGCTTCGACGGTCAGGACTGGACGGTGTGGCAGCCGCCGGCACTGCGCAGCGACGAACCTGCTATGCGCGTGGCCGCGCAGTCGCTGCCGCGGGACCTGCAGGTCGACGGGCCGCTGATCGGCTACGAGCTCGAGCTGGAGCCTGGCACCTTGCCGGTGCTGCCGCTGCTCGACCTGACCCCGGGCCCGCTGGCCATCCGCCCGGCAACCGCCGCCTTCGGCTGGCAGCAAGGGGGCGATCTGACCTGGCGTCGCCGCCGCGCCCCCGAGGTCGCCGTGCAGGTGCGGGCGCAGGCCGCGCTGGTGCACCGGCACGGCCTGCAGGCGGGGGCGGTGGCGCTGCGGGACCATGTCGACCTGCCACCCGGCCGGTACCCGCGCACCATGGCGCTGGCGGCGCAGATGCGCCAGGAACCGGCGCTGGCGCAGGCCGACGCCCGGACGCTGACCGCCCGGGTGCTGGCGCGCATCGCCTCGGGCGGCTATGTCTACACGCTCAACCCCGGCGCCTACGGCGACGATGCCGTCGACGAGTTCTGGTTCGACCGCCGCAGCGGCTTCTGCGAGCACTACGCTGCCGCCTTCGTGGTGCTGATGCGGGCCCTGGACGTGCCGGCGCGCATCGTCACGGGCTACCAGGGGGCCGACCCGGCGCCCGTGGACGGCTGGTGGATCGTGCGCCAGCGACATGCCCATGCCTGGGCCGAGGTCTGGCAAGCCGGCGAAGGCTGGCTGCGTGTCGACCCCACAGCCGCGGTCGCGCCCGAGCGGGTCGAGCGCAGCGCGGCGCTGCGCCCCCCGCCTGGCCTGTTCCTGCGCACGCTCGGCGCACTGGACGCCCGCTGGCCCGAGGCCTACAGCCACTGGCGGGAATTCCTGACCGGGCAGTGGCGGCACTGGGTCACCGGCTACGGCTTGCGGCAACAATCGGACCTGATGAAGATCTTGGGCATCGATGCGGCGCAACCCGCCACCTTGCTGCAGGTGCTGGCGGGCGCAGGCGCCGCGCTGGCCGCCGCAGGCCTGGCGCTGCTGTGGTGGCGCCAGCCGCGCCCGGCCCCCTGGGCGCGGGTGCGGCAGGACGTCGCGCGCGGGCTGAACCGGCTGGGCGTGCCGGCGCAGCCACACGAGGGCTGGCGCACGCTGGCAGAGCGCGCCCGCGCCCGACTGGGCCCACGGGCCGAGCCCTTGGCGCGCGAGCTGCTGGCACTGGAGCAGGCGCGCTACGGCCCCGCCGTCGAGGCTGCGCCGCCCGCATCCTGGCGCGCCTGGCGGCGGCGGCTGCGGCGCGCCTTGGCAGCCGCAGGCCGGGCGACCGCAGACCGAGCGTCTGTGCTGTGCGTGGTGCTGGCCGCTGCCGTGCCGCTGGTTGGCGGGCTCGGCCTGAGCGGCGGGCTCGCGCTGTGGCCGGCGGGGGCGCAAGCCCAGGAAACGCTGGCCAAGCGGGCTCCGGATCCGCAGGGCAAGGACAGCCCCGCCGAGCGACCCTATGCCGACCGCGACGACGTCAAGGCCTTCGCCACCCTGGTCTCGCAGCGCCACGGCATGGCGCTGGACTGGGTGCTGGGCCAACTCGAGCCGGCGCGCCGCCTGCCCCAGGTGCAGCGCCTGATCATGCCGGCGCCCGCCGGCACGGCGCGCAACTGGACGGCCTATCGCGCACGTTTCGTCGAGCCGCGGCGCATCGAAGCCGGCGTGCGTTTCTGGCAGACCCACGAAGACGCGCTGCAGCGCGCGCAGGCGCGCTGGGGCGTGCCGGCCGAACTCATCGTCGGCATCATCGGTGTGGAAACGCTGTACGGCCGCCACACCGGCGGCTTCCGCACCCTGGACGCCCTGGCCACGCTGGCCTTCGATTTCCCACCCGGGCGCCGCGACCGCAGCGCCTTCTTCCGCGACGAGCTCGAGGAACTCCTGCTCATCGCACGACGCGAGGAGGTCGACGCCGCGAGCTTTCTCGGCTCCTATGCCGGCGCGCAGGGCCTGCCGCAGTTCATGCCCAGCAGCATCCGGCGCTGGGCGGTGGACTTCGACGGCGACGGCCACGTCGACCTGCGCACCAACCCGGTGGACGCCATCGGCAGCGTGGCCAACTACCTGGCCGCCTTCGGCTGGAAGACCGGCATGCCCACGCACTACCGCGTGACCCCGCCGCGCGAGCCGGCCGCGCTGGCCCGCCTGCTCGCGCCCGACATCGTGCCCACCTTCACCGCCGCCGAGTTCACGGCCGAAGGCGCCCTGCTCTCACGCGACGGCCGACGGCACGTCGGCCCGCTGGCCCTGGTCGCGCTGGAGAACGGCGACGACGACGCCAGCTATGTGGCGGGCACCCGCAACTTCTACGTCGTCACACGCTACAACTGGTCGAGTTACTACGCGCTGGCGGTGATCGAGCTGGGGCAGGCCGTGGCGCGGGC
>JBMTXX010000206.1:0-6784 GCA_049453935.1 Rubrivivax sp. | reverse complement strand
AGGCGCGGTAGCAAAGCGGTTATGCAACGGATTGCAAATCCGTCTAGCCCGGTTCGACTCCGGGCCGCGCCTCCACCACCTGCTGCGTGGACCGATGAACGGTTGTAGTGGCAGGCTCGCCGATGTCGCTTGGTCCATTCCATACGGGGTCTGGCGCATGGTTGAGTCGCAACGCTCGGATCGCCAGACCATGATCCCGTCGCCGCCCGGATGGCGAAACTGGTATACGCAGCGGACTTAAAATCCGCCGTCCCCTGATCAGGGACTTGCGGGTTCGATTCCCGCTCCGGGCACCACGCCCATGTGATGATGTCGGTCGAAGGGCTTCTTCCGAGATGCAGTCCGGATCTGTGCTCAATGATGGTGTCCGACAGCGCGAGGTGTTCGGCTGGGCGATGTACGACTTCGCCAACTCGGGTTACACCACAGTTGTCCTGACAGCGGTCTTCAATGCCTACTTTGTCGGCGTTGTCGCTGGCGGCGCCGACTGGGCGACGCTCGCATGGACCGCGACCCTGTCGCTTTCCAGCCTGATCGTCATGCTGCTGATGCCCGCCATCGGGACGTATGCCGACCGGCGAGGCGCAAAGAAGCGCCTGCTTGCGTGGACAACGGTCGCTTGCGTGGCATCGACGGCTCTGCTGAGTCTCGCAGGCCCGGGCTCGATCGTGTTGGCCGTGCTCGCGGTGGTGATCTCGAGCGCCTGTTTCGCCATCGGAGAGTCACTGATCGCAGCCTTCCTGCCGGAATTGGCCCGCCCGCAGGCCATCGGCAAGGTGTCGGGGTGGGGCTGGAGCTTCGGGTATGTCGGGGGCATGCTCACCCTTGGGCTGAGTCTGGCATACGTACTGTCGGCGCAGGCGCGAGGGCTGCCTGCCACGCATTTCGTGCCGGTGACGATGCTGTTGACTGCTGCGGTGTTCGCATTGGCGAGCCTGCCGACCTTCGTGTTGCTGCGTGAGCGCTGCAGCGCTGGCGGCGCGCCAGCAGAGCACCGCAGGACGTCCATCTGGGCTGCGGTCACCGAGGCCTTCGGGCGTCTGGCGCTGGCTTGGCGGCAGTCCCGGCAGTTCGAGGATTTCTACTGGCTGTTGCGCTGTGCAGTGGCTTATCAGGCGGGCATCTCGGTGGTCGTTGCGCTGGCAGCCGTGTACGCCGAACAGGCACTGGGTTTCCGTCAGACCCAGACCATGATGCTGATCTTTCTCGTGAACATCGCTGCTGCTGGCGGCGCGTTTGCGTTCGGCCATTTCCAGGACCGCATCGGTCATCGTCGTGCGTTGGCGTTGACCCTCGCAGGGTGGACGGGCATGACCGGCCTGGCAGCGCTGGCCACGGGGCCGGGCCTTTTCTGGGCGGCCGCCGTGCTGGCGGGCTTGTGCATGGGCTCCAGCCAATCCGCGGGTCGTGCGATGGCCGGGCTGCTTGCCCCCGCGCACCGTCGCGCCGAGTTCTACGGTTTGTGGACTTTCGCGGTGCGTGTCTCGGCCATCATCGGACCCATGACCTACGGGCTGGTGACCTGGTTGAGTGGCGGCAACCACCGCTGGGCCATCCTGTCGACGGGCCTGTTCTTCATCGTCGGCGCGCTGATCCTGCGGCGAGTGGACATGACGCGCGGTATCGCGCGGGCCCAGGCCAAGAACTGAACCGGCCCTGATCGCGGCCAGGCGGCGAAGCCGCGACGGATGCTGCCTACGACTGCGCCGCATAGAATCGAGAATTGACGTGAACGTCAATCAGCCAGGAGTGTTCGGACATGAAGGTGCTGGTCCCCGTCAAGCGGGTCGTCGATTACAACGTGAAGGTGCGGGTCAAGAGTGACGGGTCAGGCGTGGACATCGCCAACGTCAAGATGAGCATGAACCCCTTCGACGAGATCGCGATCGAGGAAGCCGTGCGCTTGAAGGAAAAGGGCGCCGCTTCCGAGGTCATCGCCGTGTCCTGTGGCGTCACGCAATGCCAGGAGACGCTGCGTACCGCCATGGCCATCGGAGCCGATCGCGCCATCCTCGTCGAGTGCACCGAAGAGTTGCAGCCGCTGGCGGTCGCCAAGATCCTGAAGGCCTTGGTCGATCGGGAGCAGCCGGGGCTCGTGATCCTCGGCAAACAGGCCATCGACGACGACTGCAACCAGACGGGCCAGATGCTCGCGGCACTGTCGGGTCTGCCCCAGGCCACCTTTGCCAGCAAGGTCGAGGTCTCCGACGGCGCGGTGCGTGTGACCCGCGAGGTGGACGGCGGTCTCGAGACCCTCGCGCTGAAGCTGCCGGCGGTCGTGACGACGGACCTTCGGCTGAACGAGCCTCGCTATGTGACCTTGCCCAACATCATGAAGGCCAAGAAGAAGCCTCTTGATGTGGTCAAGCCGGCGGATCTGGGCGTGGACGTCGCGCCCCGTATCAAGACACTCAAAGTTGCCGAGCCGCCCAAGCGCGGCGCCGGGGTCAAGGTGCCGGATGTGGCCACGCTCGTGGCCAAGCTGAAGAACGAAGCCAAGGTGATCTGAGGGGAGCAGCAGATGAGCGTACTCGTCATTGCGGAACACGACAACGCATCGATCAAGCCGGCCACGCTGAACACCGTCACCGCCGCGCTGCAATGCGGGCCCGACGTGCATGTGCTGGTGGCCGGGGCTGGCGCTGCGGCGGCGGCCCTGCAGGCAGCGCAGATCGAAGGCGTTTCCAAGGTCCTGCACGCCGACGCGCCATCGCTGGCGCATGGTTTGGCGGAGCATCTGGCCGCGCAGGTGCTGGCGGTGGCGGATGGCTACAGCCATCTGCTGTTCGCGGCGACCGCGGGCGGCAAGAATGTGGCCCCACGGGTGGCCGCCCTGCTGGACGTGGCGCAGATCAGCGACGCGACTCGGGTGATCGCGCCTGACACCTTCGAGCGTCCCATCTACGCCGGCAATGCGATCGCCACCGTGCAGAGCACCGATGCCGTCAAGGTGATCACGGTGCGCACGACCGGCTTCGATGCGGCGGCGGTCTCTGCCGGCTCGGCGCCGGTCGTGGCGGTGGCGGCGGTGGGTGATGCCGGGATCTCGAGCTTCGTCGGCTCGGAAATCGCCAAGCTCGAGCGCCCGGAACTCACCTCGGCCAAGGTCATCGTCTCAGGTGGTCGGGCATTGGGCAGCAGCGAGAAGTTCACCGAAGTGCTGACCCCGCTGGCCGACCGCTTGGGTGCGGCGCTGGGGGCCAGCCGCGCCGCCGTGGATGCCGGCTACGCGCCCAACGACTGGCAGGTCGGGCAAACCGGCAAGATCGTCGCACCCAGTCTGTATGTGGCCTGCGGCATCAGCGGCGCGATCCAGCATCTGGCCGGCATGAAGGACAGCAAGGTCATCGTCGCCATCAACAAGGACGCCGAAGCGCCGATCTTCAGTGTGGCCGACTACGGACTGGAAGCCGACCTGTTCGCGGCGGTGCCCGAACTCGTGTCGAGTCTCTGAGTCCCCGGGGCGCCCGAGCCCCCCGCAACGGCCCGCCGCCCTGCACAGGTCGCCGTCCGTCAAGCGTCCGCACCGTCGACGTTTCCCAGCCAGGAAGAGCACCCATGAGCTACCGTGCCCCCGTCAAGGACATGCTGTTCGCGATGAAGGAACTCGCAGGCCTGGAGGCCGTGGCCGCCTTGCCGGGACACGAGGATGCCGGACTCGACACGGCCTCGGCCGTGCTCGAGGAGTGCGCGAAGTTCAACGAGTCGGTGGTCGCGCCGCTGAACTGGGAGGGCGATCGTCATCCGGCGGTCTGGGCGGATGGTCAGGTGCGCACGACACCGGGATTCCAGCAGGCTTTCCGCCAGTTCGTCGAGGGCGGTTGGCAGGGGCTGCAACACCCGCCGGCGTTCGGTGGCCAGGGTCTGCCCAAGTTGATCCACACCGCCTGCATCGAGATGGTCAACAGCGCAAACCTCAGTTTTGCGCTGTGCCCGCTGCTGACCGATGGCGCCATCGAGGCGCTGCTGACCGCCGGCTCCGACGAGCAGCAGAAGGCCTACCTGCCCCCGATGATCGAAGGGCGATGGACCGGCACGATGAACCTGACGGAGCCTCAAGCCGGCAGCGACTTGTCGCTGGTCCGCACCCGGGCAGAACCCCAGCCCGACGGCAGCTACAAGCTCTTCGGCACCAAGATCTACATCACCTACGGCGAGCACGACATGGCGGACAACATCGTCCACCTCGTGCTGGCCCGCGTGAGCGGTGCGCCGGAGGGTGTCAAGGGCATTTCGCTGTTCATCTGCCCCAAGGTGCTGTCGGATGGCACGCGCAACGACGTGCGCTGCGTGAGCATCGAGCACAAACTCGGCATCAAGGCCAGTCCGACGGCGGTACTGCAGTATGGCGACGGCGGCGGCGCGACAGCCTATCTCGTGGGCCAGGAGAATCGCGGGCTCGAATACATGTTCGTGATGATGAATGCCGCCCGCTTCGCGGTCGGGGTGCAGGGCATCGCGGTGGCCGAGCGCGCGTACCAGAAGGCAGTGCAGTACGCGCGCGACCGCGTGCAGAGCCGGCCAGTGGACGGCTCGCTGCCCGCCGCGGCGCCGATCATCCACCACCCGGACGTGCGGCGGATGTTGATGCGCATGCGCGCGCTTACCGAAGGTTGCCGTTCGCTCGCGATGGTGGCAGCGGCCGCCTACGACGCGGCACATGCCCACCCGGATGTGGCGGTGCGCCAGGAGAACCAGGCCTTCTACGAGTTCATGGTGCCGCTGGTCAAGGGCCTGTCCACCGAGATGAGCCTCGAGGTCGCCAGCCTGGGCGTCCAGGTCCACGGCGGGATGGGTTTCATCGAGGAGACCGGCGCGGCGCAGTACCTGCGTGACGCAAAGATCCTGACCATCTACGAAGGTACGACAGCGATCCAGGCCAACGACCTGGTCGGACGCAAGACGGCGCGCGACGGCGGGCGCACCGCGCTGGGCATCGCTGCGCGGATCGCGCAGACCGAAGCCGAGTTGAAGGCCCGTGACAGCGTGGCATGCCGCGCCATGGCCCTGCGGCTGTCCGCGGCGCGTCTGGCCTTCGAGGATGTGGTGCGCTATGTGGCAGCGCAGACCCGGACCGACCCGAATGCCGTGTTCGCCGGCAGCGTGCCCTACCTGATGCTCGCCGGCACGGTGATGGCGGGCTGGCAGATGGCACGCGCGCTGATGGTGGCAGAAGACCGTCTCGCAGCGGGGGAGGACGTCGCCTTCATGCAGGCCAAGATCGTGACGGCCCGCTTCTATGCGGACCACATCCTCAACAACGCCGGCGCGATGCGCGACAGCATCTGCGAAGGCGCTGAGGCTGTCACTGCTCTGGCCCTGGAGTCCTTCTGATGAGTCTGCCGCCTGTGTTCGACAAGTTGAGGCTGCCGGTCATCGGCTCCCCGCTGTTCATCATCAGCAACCCCAAACTCGTGATCGCGCAGTGTCAGGCCGGTATCGTAGGCTCAATGCCTGCGTTGAATGCCCGGCCGGCCTCGCAACTCGACGAGTGGTTGGCGGAAATCACCGAAGCCTTGGCAGCATGGGATCGCGCGAACCCGGACCAGCCCGCCGCACCTTACGCGATCAATCAGATCGTGCACAAGACCAATGATCGCCTCGAGCACGACATGATGGTGTGCGCGAAGTACCGCGTGCCCATCGTGATCACCTCGCTGGGCGCCCGTCCCGAGATCAATCAGGCAGTGCATGGCTGGGGTGGGATCGTGTTGCACGACATCATCAACAACACCTTCGCACACAAGGCGGTGGACAAAGGGGCTGATGGCCTGATCGCCGTGGCGGCGGGTGCCGGGGGTCATGCGGGGGTCAAGAGCCCTTTTGCTCTCGTGCAGGAGATCCGCGAGTGGTTCGACGGCCCGCTGGCGCTCAGCGGTTCGATGTCCACGGGCGACGCTGTTCTGGCGGCACAGGCCATGGGCGCCGATCTGGCCTACATCGGGTCGGCCTTCATCGCCACCGACGAGGCGAGGGCGTCCGAGGCGTACAAGCAGTGCATCGTGGAAAGCACGAGTGACGATATCGTCTATTCCAGCCTGTTCACCGGCGTCCATGGCAACTACCTCAAGGCGTCGGTGCGCAACGCCGGGCTCGACCCGGAAAACCTGCCCGAGAGCGACCCAAGCCGAATGAACTTCGGCGGAGGCGGTTCGGCCAAGGCCTGGAAGGACATCTGGGGCTGCGG
This sequence comes from Rubrivivax sp., assembly GCA_049453935.1. GTDB lineage: Bacteria > Pseudomonadota > Gammaproteobacteria > Burkholderiales > Burkholderiaceae_C > Rubrivivax. The sequence continues at coordinate 597 of JBMTXX010000206.1, read as the reverse complement.
GCAGGGCATCGGCGCGGTCAAGGCCGTGTTGCCGGCTTCAGAGTTGGTGGCCCGGCTCTCCCGCGAGTACGCGCAGGCCCGCCGTCGGTTGCTGACGGCCGTGGACTGAACGCGGGATCCCCGGGCTTCGATTTCCAGCAGCCACAGCCCGCCCGCCTGCGCGGACGGCCATCACAGAACGAAAACGGGGGCATCAAGCCCCCGTCTGCGTTTACCGGCCCTGGGGCAGGCGGACCTGCCCGGCGGGACTCAGCGCAGGCTGGTGAACCGCGCCTCTGGACGGTCGTCAGAACGATGGACCGTCGTCACCCCCTGGCGCATGGCCCAGGGGCGCATTTGGTGGTGCAGCGGAATGGTCAGCACCTCATCGCGCGTGCGGATCAGCGCCTCGCGGATCATCTGGTTGCGCTTGGCGGTGTCGGTCTCGGTCTTCATCGCATCGACCAACTGGTCGACCTTGGCATCGCTGATGCGCGAGAAGTTGAAGTTTCCGTCAGCGCCGCTGGTGCGGGTGCGGATCAGCGACTGCAGCGTGTACTGCGCGTCGTAGGTCGCCACACCCCAGCCCAGCAGATAGATCGAGGTGTCGAAGTTCTG
>JBMTXX010000205.1:0-6795 GCA_049453935.1 Rubrivivax sp. | reverse complement strand
GCTTCGAGGGCAACGTCACGGTGGATGTGGACGCTGGTGCGGCCACCGATGCGGCCGGAAACCTCAGCGTGGTGGCGGTGCAGAGTGTGCAGGCGGTGGACATGCTGGCACCGACGCAGACCGTGAACAGCGTGGACATCAGCGCCGACACCGGCACGAGCGCGAGCGACTTCATCACGAAGACGGCGGCGCAGACGGTCACCGGCACGCTGAGCGCGCCGCTGGGCGCGGGCGACATCTTGTTCGGCTCGGTCGACAACGGCGCGACCTGGACCGACATCACGGCCAAGGTCAGCAACGACACGGCGATCAGCTGGGACGGCGTGACGCTGTCGGGCAGCAGCAGCATCGTGTTCAAGGTGCGGGACGCTGCGGGCAACGACAGTGCCAACACCGGCGCCACGGCCTACGAACTTGACACCACGCCGCCTGCGGCGCCGACCGTCAACTCGCGCACCACGCACGACATCACCCCGCTGCTCAGCGGCACCGCGGGCGCTGGCGAGGTGGTCACGGTGACGGTGGGTGGTGCAAGCTACCTCGTGACGGCGGACGGAAGCGGCCTCTGGAGCCTGGACACCACCAGCGCCACCCCCGCGAGCGGGACGCTGGTGCTGGCGTCTTCTGGCAACCACACCGTCACCGCCAGCGTCAGCGATGTCGCCGGCAACACGGCCAGCGGCAGCGGCACGCTGACGCTGGACTTCACGCAGGTGCAGTTGGCCAACGTGGCGTTGGGTGAGCAGGGCTTCGTGCTCAACGGGTCGTGTGAGGGTGACCGTAGCGGCTACAGCGTTTCGAGCGCAGGCGACGTGAACGGTGACGGCCTGGATGACCTGATTGTCGGGGCCTACAGCAGCGATCCGAACGGACAGTCGTCGGGTCGCAGCTACGTGATCTTCGGCCAGACCGGCACGGGCGCAGTCAGTCTTGCCGGCCTGGAAAGCGGCGAGGCAGGTGGCTTCGTGATCAACGGGGCGTGTGCGTCGGACGACAGTGGCTTCAGCGTTTCCAGCGCCGGCGACATGAACGGTGACGGGCTGGCCGACCTGATCGTCGGGGCGCGCTTCAGCGATCCGAATGGAGAGTCATCGGGTCGCAGTTATGTGGTCTTCGGTAAGACGAGCACGGATGCGTTCAGTCTGGTGGACCTGGAAAACGGCGGTGCGGGCGGCTTCGTGATCAACGGGGCGTGTGCGGATGACTGGAGTGGCTACAGCGTCTCGAGCGCCGGCGACGTGAATGGTGACGGGCTGTCCGATCTGATCGTCGGGGCGATCTACAGCGATCCGAACGGCGCGTATTCGGGCCGCAGCTACGTGGTCTTCGGGAAGACAGGCACAGACGCGGTTGATTTGGCGAGCCTGGAGACTGGTGGCGCAGGTGGCTTCGCGATCAACGGGGCGGCAACGTCGAACAACAGTGGTGCTGTTGTCTCCAGCGCAGGCGATGTGAACGGTGACGGGCTGGCCGACCTGATCGTCGGAGCGCCCGGCAGCGAACCGAACGGAGATTCATCGGGCCGCAGCTACGTGATTTTCGGCAAGGCAAGTACGGGTGCGATCAGTCTGTCGGACCTCGAGAGCGGTGCGGCAGGCGGCTTCGTGATCAACGGTGCAACTGCATCGGACAGCAGCGGCATCAGTGTCTCGAGCGCCGGCGACGTGAACGGCGACGGGCTGGCCGACCTGATCGTCGGAGCGCCCGGCAGCGATCCGAACGGAGAGTCATCGGGCCGCAGCTACGTGATTTTCGGCAAGGCAAGCACGGGTACGATCAGTCTGTCGGACTTCGAGAGCGGTGCGGCAGGCGGCTTCGTGATCAACGGGGCGTGTGCGGAGGACTGGAGTGGCCACAGCGTCTCGAGTGCCGGCGATGTGAACGGCGACGGGCTGGCCGACCTCATCGTCGGGGCGCATCGCAGCGATCCGAACGGAGCCGCATCGGGACGCAGTTATGTGGTCTTCGGCAAGACGGACACGGACGCGGTCAGCCTGGCAAGCCTGGACGGCGGCGGGCCAGGTGGCTTCGTCATCAACGGGGCATGTGCTTCTGATTACAGCGGCATCAGCGTCTCGAGCGCCGGTGATGTCAATGGCGATGGCTTCGCGGACCTGATCGTCGGGGCGGGTGGCAGCGATCCGAATGGCGAGACGTCGGGCCGCACCTACGTCCTCTTCGGCGGTCAGCAATTCACCACCACGGTCGACTTCCTGGGCACGGCGGGCGACGACACCCTGAACGGCATCAGCACCACGATCAACCTGTCCGAGACCTTCGTTGGCGGTACTGGCAACGACACGCTGGTGGGCGGCGGTGGGGCGGATGTCATGTTCGGTGGGGCTGGGAATGACCTGTTCTTACTGAATGTGTCCAACCTGGAGGCGCTGAAAACGGGAGGCTCGATCCAGGTCTCATTCGGTGCCGGTGGCAGTGACATCGCCCGGCGTGCGGCCCGACTGCCTGACGGCAAGTTGCTGATCTTGGGTACCACCCAGGACGACTTCGGTCTGATCCGACTGAATGCCGACGGGACGCTTGACACCTCCTTCGCGAACGGCGGCAAGGTCGGCATCGATTTCGGCGGTGCCGACAAGGGCATGGCCCTGACGGTGCTCGGCGACGGCCGCATGCTGCTGGCCGGCCGTGGCAATGAAGGCGGCGGCAATGGGTTCGGACTGGTCCGGCTGAATGCGGACGGCAGCCTCGACACCAGCCTGGGTGGCACCGGTCAGGTATTCCTGGATTTGGGGGACGCTGCCTACGACGTGGTCGTGCAGCCTGACGGCAAGATGGTCGTGGTGGGCAGCAACAACGACTTTGTCGTCGCCCGGCTCAACACGGACGGGACGCTCGACAGCACCTTCGGCACCGCAGGTGTCTTCACGCGGGGCTTCGGCAATTCCGACGGCGCCACGGCAGCCGCGCTGCAGCCCGACGGCAAGATCCTTGTGGCCGGATGGACCGGCGGGGGCGACTCTGCGATCGTGCGCCTGAACACCGACGGCACGCTCGATACGACGTTCGGCACCGATGGCGAAGCGATACGCGGCGTCGCCGGATACTACGATCAACCGAACTCGATGGTCTTGCAGCCCGACGGCAAGATCCTGCTGGGAGGCTTTGCCCAAAGCGCCGAGGGGCCCGGTTTCCTGCTGATGCGGCTGAACGCCGATGGCAGCTTCGACACCAGCTTCAGCCCGGGCGGCTCGGACGGCGACGGCAAGCTGTTCGTGCAGATTACCGACGCCGCTTCGGACTATGGCAGCCAGCTTGCCCTGCAAGCCGACGGCAAGATCGTGATGACGGGCAAGACCGACACGGTCTTCGGCATGATCCGGGTCAATGCCGATGGCAGCCTGGACAGCAGCTTCGGTGCCGGTGGCAAGGTCACGGTCGATGTCAAGCCTGGGGACGACGAGGCCGCGGGCATCCTGGCCTTGCCTGATGGCAAGCTGATCGTGCTCGGGCAGAGTCTCAACCCCGGCGGTGACGCGTCGGCGGATTTCAGTGTCATTCGACTCAATGCCGATGGGAGCCTCGACACCACGTTCAACAGCTCGTCATCTGACCGCCTGGCCCGTGTGATCGGCGGCACAGGCATTGACACGCTCAAGTTGACGGATGGCGCGAGCCTGGACCTCACGGCGGTCGCCAACGTTGGCGCGGGCACGCCCGACGGTTTGAGCCGCATCGAGGGCATCGAGAAGATCGACATGACCGGCAACGGGAACAACACGCTGAAGATCACCGCGGCCGACGTGTTCGACATGTCGGGCATGAACCTGTGGAATGTGGACGGCGATGCGGCTGTGGCCGATGCGCTGAGCCAGGTGATGGTGATGGGCGATGCCGGCGACACCGTGAATCTGGCCGACAGCGGCTGGGCCCGTCGTGGCATCGAAGGCAACTGGCAGGACTTCAGCCACGGCGGCATCGACTACCAGGTGTGGACCGACGAAGCCCAGCGCGCGCAGTTGCTGATCGCCCCGAACGTCACCGTCCTGGGCGGGTCCTGACCCGGCCCGCTGCCTGCACCGGTCACCGTCGCCTGCCCGGCGGCGGTGGTCGGGCTTTCCTTCCCCCTGATGCGGCGCATGCCTGGCCGCTTTCCGCCGCCCCGACGGACCCGAGCACATGAAGGACAAGAGCAAGCCCAAGGCGCGCCGCAAGGGCGCACCGGCAGACACCGACCTCACGCCAGCCCCTTCGGGTGCGGCTGTACAGGCGGATGCGCCTCGGATTGCCGCGGCTGCTGCGGCTGCGCCGCTGGCCATCGCGCATGCGGCGCTGCCGCAGGTCGACCTCGACGACGAGGCCCAGTTGCGCGCGGCTTTGGCGCTGGCGCCAGACGACCCGGTGCTCTGGGCCAGCCTCGGCCGGGTGCTGCGTGCCCGCGGCGCAGGGTCCGAGGGTGTGGACTGCTATCGGCGCGCCGCCGCCCTGCCGCAGGCGCCGGCGGGCCTGCACTTCAACCTGGCCAACGCCCTGGCCGATCAGGCACAGCACGAGCAGGCGCTGGCCGCCTGCGATGAGGCGATCGCGCTCGACCCGTCACTGCAGCCGGCGCATTTGCTGCGGGCGCGTTGCCTGGCGGCGCTGGGCCAGCTTGACGGGGCGCGTGACGCCTATGCCGAACTGCTGCGCGCCGACGAGCAGGTGTTCAGCGCCTGGCTGGAAATGGGCAACGTTTGCCGCCGCCTGGGTGACACCGTGCGCGCCGTCGATTGCTACGAACGGGCGGCGGAGTGCCGCCCCGACGACCACCGCGGCCATCTGGCGGCCGCACGTGCGCTGGAAGCGCTGGGTGAGGCGGCGCGCGCAGCCGTGCGCTACCACCGCGCCGTGCTGGTGGCGGCCGGTCGTGCGGCCCTGGTGGCCGACGTCCACCACCAGATGGGGCGCTTCCGCCTGGACGACGGTGACGCCCCGCGTGCGCTGGAGGCGCTGCGCCAGGCCAGCATGGCGGCGCGGCTGGCGGGGCAGGCGATGACGCCCGACGCGGTGTGCGAGATCCGCATCGACCTGGCCGATGCGCTGATGCGCCTGGGCATGATGGACCCGGCGCGCGGCCTGATGCAGCAGGCCTCCACCGCGAGCGGCGAGTCCACGCTGGTGCGCCTGGCGCAGACCGCGTTCCGCTTCAACGAGTGGCAGGGCGCCATCGACGTGCTGCGCCGCAATGTCGAGCTGCACCCGTCCAGCGCCTTGGCGCATTTCAACCTCGCCCACATGCTGGCCGAGTGCTCGAAGCTGGAGGAGGCGCTGGCGCAACTGGCGCGGGCCGAGTCGCTGGCCGACCCCCCGCTGCCAGGCGCCGCCGCGCTGCGCGCGACGATTGCCGGCCGCACCGGGGATGCCGACCAGGCGTTGGCGCTGTATCGGTCGCTGAGCGACGGCTCCGAGGCCGACCGGATGCGTTCCAGTGCGGCGATGAGCGCGCTGTACAGCCATACCCTGACGCCGCTGCAGGTGGCCGAACTGCACCGTGAACTGTGCGCGCCGCTGGCCCGGGACGCGCGCCCGCGCGCCGGCTTTGCCAACCCGCGCACCGCGGACCGGCCGCTGCGCGTGGGCCTGGTCACCGGAGACTTCCACCACCAGCACCCGGTCAACATCTTCATGCAGCCCTTGTTGGCGCGGTGGGACCATGCGCGCTTCCCGCTGACCACCTACTTCGTCGGCGCCAGCCGTGACGACCAGACCGAGCGGGCTCGCTCGCGCTGCGATCGGTGGCGCGAACTCACCCATGCGACGGCCGAACAGATGTCGCGCGCCGTGATGGACGACGGCATCGACATCCTGTTCGACCTCGCCGGCCACACTGCGCAGCAGCGCGTGGCGATGTTCGCGCGCCGCATGGCGCCGGTGCAGGTGAGCTTTCTGGGCTACCCGGGCTCGACGGGCGTGCCGAACATCGACTGGATGCTGGGCGACCCGGTGGTCACGCCGCCGCAGGACGATGCGCTGTGCTCGGAGCGGGTGTGGCGGCTGCCGCACGCCGTGTTCTGCTATGCGCCCGAGTCCGACATCCCGCTGCCCCGGCGCAGCGCTGGCGACGCGAAGCGAGCCTTGACCTTCGGTTCGTTCAACAACATCGCCAAGCTCACGTCGCGCACGGTGGCGCTCTGGGCGAGAGTGCTGCGTGCGGTGCCGGGTTCGCGGCTGCTGCTCAAGGCCCCCAGCTTCGCGGACGCTCTGGCCCAGCAGCGTTACCTCGCGTTGTTCGCCCGTGAGGGGGTGGAGCCGGCGCGGCTGTCGTTCCGCGGGCCCAGCCCCCTGCACGAGATGATGGCCGAATACGCCGACGTGGACGTCGCGCTCGACCCGGTGCCCTACAACGGTGGCACCACCACGATGCAGGCGCTGTGGCAGGGGGTGCCGGTCATCACGCTGCGCGGCGGCCACTTCGTCTCGCGCATGGGCGCGAGCTTCATGACTGCCGCCGGCCTGCCCGAATGGGTGGCCGAGGACGAACAGGGCTATGTCGAGATCGCCCGACGCGCAGCCGCCGATCGCCGCGGGCTGCTGATGCTGCAGCGCGGCCTGCGCGAGCAATTGCGCTCGCGGCCGGCATGGGACATCGACACCTACGCGGCCGATTTCGGCGAGGCGTTGCAGGGGATGTGGCAAGTGTGGTGCAAGGAAGGGTGCTCGGCCTGATGGCCTGCGTGCACGCCTCGAGCCCGCCCGAGCGCCCGCACGTGGCTCATCGACCTCGAGCGACCGATCCGGTCCGCGCCCGCGCCACGGCCTGCCCCAGCTCGATCACCGCCAGCGCGTAGTAACTCGACC
>JBMTXX010000204.1:0-6816 GCA_049453935.1 Rubrivivax sp. | reverse complement strand
GAGATGCCCGCGGTGAGCTGCACCGAGCCGAAGGTGAAGCGCTGCTCGGCCGTCAGCGGGTCCAGCCCGACCGAGGCGATGAGCACCCCGAGGGCGCCGCAGAAGATGCCCTTGGCCAGCGAGCCGCCCGACAGGCTGCCCACCAGCAGGATGCCCCACAGCGCGAGCAGCAGGTAGTCGCGCGGGCCGAAGTGCAGCGCGAAGGACGACACCGCCGGCGCCGCCACCGCGAGCACGGCGATGCCGACGAAGCCGCCGATCACCGACATCACCGTGCTCAGCCCGATGGCGCGGCCGGCTTCACCGCGCTGGGCCAGCGGGTAGCCGTCCAGCGCCGTGGCGATGGCCGCCGGCGCGCCCGGGATGTTCAGCAGGATCGCGGTGCGCGAGCCGCCGTAGACGCCCCCCAGGTAGATCCCAGCGATCAGCACCAGCGCCTCGTTGACCGGCCACTTGAAGGTGAACGAGATCAGGATGGACACCGCCATCGTCACCGACAGCCCCGGGATCGCGCCGATGTAGATGCCGGCGAACGTGCCGGCCGCGGCCAGCAGCACGAGCGTCGGGTCGACCCAGCTCATGAAGAAGTACTGCAGCGCTTCGCTCATGGGCAGATGCTCCGTTGGCCGCCCGGGGGCCGGCCGATCGTGTCGGCGATCAGCCCTGCCACAGCGTCCCCGCCGGCAGCACGACCGAGAACACGGTCTGGAAGACGAGGTGGATGACCGCGACGGCGCCGACCGCCACCGCCACGTTCAAGCCCCAGCGACGGCTGCCCAGCAGCCGCATCGACAGCAGCAGGAACACCAGCGAGGCGAGGTGGAAGCCCGCCCGCTCCAGCACGACCATGTAGCCGGCCAGGGCCAGGGTGTTCCACAGCAGCACGGGGGGCACGATGCGGCGCCAGCCGGCAGACGCGTCGGGGGTGTCGGGACGTCGCGCTGCGCGGTGCACGAACATCAGCGCGCACACCACCATCACGGCGGCTGCGCCCATCGGGAAGGCCCCGGCCGACACCGTCGAGGCGAAGCCCGAGATGCCATGCGCCGACCACAGCAGGAAACCCGACAGCAGCAGCAGCACGCTGGCGAAGACGCCCTCGCCGGGCGGGGCAGCGGTGTCGGTCGATGGCGGCATGGTCGGCGGGCGGGGTCTGCGGTTCAGGGTGCGGGCGCCAAGGTCGCCCGGGTCCTGTCGTCCGGGGCGCGCGCCGGGCCCGGGGCGCAAGTGTGCCTCAGGCGGGCCGTCGCCGCGGCCGGGGGAGCGTCCACAATCCCGGCTCCGTTCGTATCTTCCTGGATCCAGAGCCGATGAGCGACACGCCCGATGCCCTGGCCGCACTGGCCACCTCGCCCGACCCCCTGCCCCGCGCGGTGCTGCATGTGCTGGCGATGGGGGTCAGCGGGCGCACGCGCACCTGGGTCTGGCAGACGCTGGACGACATCGGGCAGCGCCGTGCCGGGGGTGCGCGCCACACCCAGGAGCAGGTGCGCGAGGCGATGGAGGGCCTGGCGGCGCAGGGCTGGATCGTCGAGCAACGCATCGGGCCGAACTACACCCGCCAGGGCTACTGGGAGGTGGCGCCGACACGGGTCACCGCCGTCCTGAAAGACCTGCTCGAGAGCCACTCGCCAGCCCTGCTGCTGCGCGCGCTGGCACAGCGTGAGGGCCTGTCCGAGGGCTCGCTGTTGCGCCAGGCGTGGCACTTCCGGGGCGCCGAGTCGGCACTGGCCATCACGCGCCTGGCCCTGTTGGCCGGTGGCGGGCTCGACACCTTCCACGCGCTGAAACAGGCGTGCAGCTGGGGCATGAGCTGGGACGACGTGCTGCGAGTGGGCCTGCTGACCGTGCTGGACGGAGCCTTGTACGCACGCCTGTCGCCCGAGGTGCAGGCGCATGTGCTGGCCGTCGACCTGGCGTCGCGCAACCGGCAGTTCCAGCCCGCCACCGTGCTGCCGGTGTCGGCCCTCACGGCACGATGGCTGGACGGCCCGATGGCCAGCGCCGCACCGGCGCCCCGCGGCCCGGGGGTCGATCTGCTGCAGTCGGTGCGCATCGGCCCAGCGGTGCTGTGCTCGCTGTGGATCGATCACCTGGTGCTTGCCGGCGACCACGCCGGCGCGCAGCGCGCGCTGCAGCGGCTGGCCGCCCTGCCCGGGGCGTCCGGCGTGGCCGCGGCACTGGGCGACATCGCCCGTGGCGCCGAGCGTGCGCGTGCCGGCGACTGGCCCGCCACCCGCGCGGCCTACGAGCAGGGGCTGGCGGCACTGAAAGCGCACACCGGGCAGCGCAAGAGCGGGCTGGTGCCTGCGCTGACCGTCCCTTACGTGCTGGCGTTGATCGCCGCCGGTACGGCCGACGACTGGCGCCGGGCGCTGAAGTTCTGTCTGGCCGAGGCCGGCAGCCGCAAGCCGGCGATGGGCGATCCGTGGGGGCCGCTGGCCGCCGCGCTGCGCATGCGCCTGGGCGAGGAGCCGCGTCGGGTCGACGTCTTCCACCCCTCCTCCACGTCATACCGGGTCTTCCCCTCGGACCACGCCTGCTGGCTGGCGCGGGCGTGGATGCACGAGCCCGACGACCCCGCCGTGAAGCCGGCCCGCCACCCGGAGATGGCCGAGATCCAGCGGCAGTCGGATGCGCAGGCCGCGCAGGCGCTGCGCGAACGTCTGGTGGCCTGCGGGCTCACGGGTCTGGTCGAGCAGTTGGACGTGGCCGTGCAGGTGGCCGGCGGACAGGCGCCGCCGGCGTGGTTCTTCGTGCCGCCGCCGCAGGCGGGCTGGCAGACGGCGCTGGCGGCGCTGGCCGCGGCGGTGCAGCCGGCCGAGTCCGCGAGCGGCGGGGCTTCTGCCGGCGCGGCAACCGACACCCGGCTGTGGTGGGTGCTGTCCGTCGGGCCCGATGGCGAGTTGTACGGCATCACCCCGGCGGAGCAGAAGCGTGGCGTGCGCGGCTGGGGCCGCCAGCGCGAGGTCGCGCTGTCCAAGCTGACGCGCGCCGAGAAGCTGCCGCCCTGGGACGCCGCCGTGGCGCGCTGCATCCGTACCGGCCTGACGCAGCGCATGCTGCGGCTGGATCTGGCGGCGGCCGTGGCCGCCCTGGTGGGTCACCCGCTGGTGGCCTGGGAGGAAGACCCCGAAACCGTGGTGACGCTGTCCGAGGGCACGCCGGAGATCGAGGTCGTCGATCTTGGCGCGCAGTTGCGCGTGCGCATGCAGCCCCCGCCGCGCGAAGGCGCATCGGGCACGCGTCCTGCCAGCTGGGCGTTGACCACCGCGGAGCTGCGCGAGATCGAAGCCCTGCAGACCGTCACGGTCATGCGCGACGGGCCGCAGCACGCGCGCCTGATCCGACTGACGCCGGCGCAGCGCCGCGTCGCGCAACTGCTGGGCAAGACCGGCCTGACCCTGCCGCGCGAGGCCGCGCCGGCGCTGCAGTCGCTGCTGCAGGGGCTGGGCACGCACTTCCAGGTGCATGCCGACGAGGCCCCGGCCGGGCGCGAGGTGCCAGCCGACCCGCGCCTGCGCGCCGAGCTGCAGCCCGAGGGCGACGGCTACGCGCTGCGTCTGGTCGTCGCGCCGCTGGGCGAGGACGGTCCGCGCCTGAACCCTGGTGTCGGCCGCACGCGGCTGGTGGCTGCGGTCAAGGGCGAGACGCTGGGCGCGCAGCGCGATCTGGACGCCGAGCGCGCGCACCTCGAGGCCGTCCTCGACGCCTGCCCCATGCTCGGGGCGTCGTCGGGCGGCGCGGTCGCGGCCTGGACGGTCGACGACCCGGAGCTCGCGCTGATGCTCATCGAGACCCTGAACCGGCTCAGCGCCGTCGCCGCGCTGGATTGGCCCAAGGGCAAGCCGGTGCGCGTCGACACGGCGGGGATCGGCCAGCTCGGGGTGCAGGTGGCGTCCGGGCAGGCCTGGCTGGAACTGCAGGGCGGGGTGCAGGTGGACGAGACGCTGGTGGCCAGCCTGCATCAACTGCTGGACTGGAGCGGCTCGGGGCGCAGCCGGTTCGTGCCGCTGGGGCAGGGTCGGTACCTGGCGCTGACCGAAGAGCTGCGCACGCGGCTGCAGGCGCTGGCCACGGTCGCCGAGCCGGCACGCGCCGCTGCCGAAGGGGCCGACCCGGCGATGCGCGTGACGGCGCTGGCCGCGGGCTGGCTGGAGTCGACCCTGGCAGGCGCGCAGGTGCGCACCGACGAGGGCTTTCGCCTGCGGTTGCACCAACTGGAGCGCGCGCGCCGGTGGACGCCGCCGCTGCCCGGCACGCTGCAGGCCACGCTGCGGCCCTACCAGATCGAGGGCTACCAGTGGGCCTTGCGGCTGGCCGAGGCCGGGCTGGGCGCGGTGCTGGCCGACGACATGGGCCTGGGCAAGACGCTGCAGGCGCTGGCCGTGCTGCTGCAGCGCGCGCCCGGCGGCGCGGCGCTGGTGGTCGCGCCGACGTCGCTGGCGGGCAACTGGCTGGCCGAGGCGCGCCGCTTCGCCCCGGCACTGACCGTGCACGACTTCGCCGCTGCCGCGGACCGCGAGGCGCTCGTCGACGCCGCCGGTGCGGGCGAGGTCGTCGTCGTGTCCTACCAGCTGCAGCAGATCCACGCCGCCGCCTTCGCCCGCCGGCGCTGGCACACGCTGGTGCTGGACGAGGCGCAAGCCATCAAGAACGCCGCGGCCAAGCGCGCCCAGGCGGCTTTCGACCTGGGCGCCGACTTCCGGCTGGCGCTGTCGGGCACGCCGGTGGAGAACCGGCTGGCCGAGCTGTGGTCGATCATGCGGGTGTGCAACCCCGGGCTGCTGGGCACGCTGGCGCAGTTCAACGCCCGCTTCGCGGTGCCGATCGAGCGCGACCGCCACCGCGGCGCGCAGCGCGTGCTGCGCCGTCTGGTCGAGCCCTTCCTGTTGCGCCGCACCCGCGCGCAGGTGCTGGACGACCTGCCGCCACGCACCGAGCTGACGCTGCGTGTGCAAGGCGACGACACCGAGCGCGCGCACTATGAGGCCCTGCGCAGGCAGGCGCTGCGCGACGCCGAGCGCGCGCTGGACAGCGGCGCCCCGGGCCAGGGCCACCTGAACGTGCTGGCGCAGCTGATGCGGCTGCGCCGCGCCGCCTGCGACCCGCGCCTGGTCACGCCCGAGCTCACCGCGCCTGGCGCGAAGGTGCAGGCCTTCGCCGAGCTGGCCGCCGAGATCGTCGCCAACGGCCACAAGGCGCTCGTCTTCAGCCAGTTCGTCGACTTCCTCGCGCTGCTGCGCGAGCCGCTGGACGCCGCCGGCATTGCCTACCAGTACCTGGACGGCAGCACGCCCGCGGCCGCGCGCAACGAGCGGGTGGCGGCCTTCCAGGGCGGGGTCGGCGACCTGTTCCTGATCAGCCTGAAGGCTGGCGGCTTCGGCCTGAACCTGACCGTGGCCGACTACGTCATCATCGCCGACCCTTGGTGGAACCCCGCCGCCGAGGACCAGGCCAGCGGTCGCGCCCACCGCATCGGCCAGACCCGCCCGGTCACCGTCTACCGCCTCGTGCACCAGGGCACGCTGGAAGAGAAGATCGTCGCGCTGCACCAGGACAAGCGCGAGCTCGCCGACAGCGTGCTGGCCGCCGAAGAGGAAAACGCAGGCGGGGGCGGGGCTTGGCGGGCCGACGAGCTGCTCGAGTTGATGCGGGCGGGGTGAGGGCTGCGGCCCAGCGCGGTGCCGTGGGCGCGGGTATACAGTGGTGCCTTCCCGACGCCCAAGGACGAGAGACACCGTGACCCTGGCCGCTGCATCTGTTCATCCCCGCCTGCCCGTGGCCCTGATCGGCGCCGGCCAGATCGGCCGGGCCCACACCCGGCATGCCGATGCCCACCCCGACGTTCGTGTGTGCGGCGTGGCCGATCCGTCCGACGGCGCGCGCGAGTGGGCGCAGGCCCACGGGTTGCCCTGGTTCGCCGAGGCGGCCGATCTGCTGGACGCGGTCAAGCCGGCGGCGGCCATCGTCGCCACGCCGAATGCGCTGCACCGTCAGGCGGCGCTGGCCTGCATCGACCGGGGTGTGCCCGTGCTGGTGGAAAAGCCCGTGGCCGAAACGCTGGAGGCGGGGCTGGACATCGTGCGCGCCGGCCTGCGGGCCGGGGTGCCCGTGATGGTGGGGCACCAGCGGCGCCACAACCCGATCGCGCGCGAGGCGCGCCGGCTGGTCGACGGCGGCGTGCTCGGCCGTCCGGTGGCGGCCAACGTGCTGGCCGCGTGGCTCAAGCCGGACCCCTATTTCCAGGTCGCCTGGCGGCGCGAGCCTGGCGGCGGGCCGGTCCTGATCAACCTGATCCACGACGTGGACCTGCTGCGCTTCCTGCTCGGCGACGTGGTGTCGGTGCAGGCGCAATCGTCCAGCGCCGTCCGCGGTTTTCCGGTGGAGGACACGGCGGCGGTGGTCATGCGCATGGCCAACGGCGCGCTGGCCACGTTGCTGACCACCGACACCGCGGCCTCGCCCTGGAACTGGGACCTGGCTGCCGGTGAGGCGGCGCACTTCCCGCGCCAGGACATCGACTCGCACACCCTGATGGGCACGGAAGGGTCGCTGACGCTGCCGCGGCTGTCGGTGTGGCGTTATGACGGCGCGCGCGGTTGGCACGAGCGCTTGACGCACACGCGCAGTGTGCCGCACACGGCCAATCCCTACGACGAGCAGTTGCGCCATCTGCGCGCGGTCGCCGAGGGTCGCGAGACCCCGCTGTGCAGTGGCCTGGACGGCCTGCGCACGCTGCAGGCCACGCTGGCGGTGCTGGCGTGGGGGGGGGGGGGGGGGGGGGGGGGGGGGGGGGGGGGGGGGGGGGGGGGG
>JBMTXX010000203.1:0-6852 GCA_049453935.1 Rubrivivax sp. | reverse complement strand
CCGGTCGAGGTGATGATGGCGTGCCTCTCGCGCATCGAAGCGCTGGAGCCCGCGGTCAATGCGCTCGCCGCGACGGACTTCGATCGTGCACTCTTGCAGGCGCGGCAGGCGGAAGACCAGGTGATGCGCGGTGAGCCGCTGGGCTTGCTGCACGGTCTTCCCCTGGGGGTGAAGGACCTGCAGGACACCGCAGGACTTTTGACGACCCACGGCAACATCCGATGGCGTGGGCATGTGCCGGCGTCCGACGCGTCGCTGGTGGCGCGTCTGAGGGCGGCAGGCGCGATCGTCACGGCCAAGACCAACGTGCCGGACATGGGCGCCGGGGCCAACACACGCAACCCGGTGTGGGGCGCCACCGGCAACCCCTTCGACCCGATGCTCAACGCGGGCGGCTCTTCAGGCGGCTCGGCGGCTGCGCTGGCCACGGGCATGTTGCCGCTGTGCACAGGCTCCGACACCGGCGGTTCGTTGCGCATCCCGGCGGCGCTGTGCGGCGTCGTCGGGCTGCGACCCTCGCCGGGATGGATCGGCTACGAGGCCCGGCCGCTGGGCTGGTCGCCGCTGTCGGTGTTGGGCCCGATGGCTCGCGACATAGAAGACACCGCGCTTCTGATGGCCGCAAGCGTCGGGCCGCACCCGCTGGACCCGATCAGCCGACCGTCGGACAACGCGGGTTTCCTCCAGTTGCCTGACGTCGACCTCCGGACGCTGCGCGTGGCGTGGACCGCCGATTTCGGTGTGTGCGCCGTCGATCCGGACATCCGCAAGACCTTTCTGGAGCGCGTCGAGGCGGTCGAACGGCTGTGCGGACACTGCGAGCCGGTGAAGTTCGGCTGGGGTGACGAGGTCCACCGTGCGTTTGACGTCTTGCGTGCCGAGGCCTTCCTGGCCGGTCACTCCGGGGTGTCGGGGGCAGATGCGCAGACGCTGTCGCCGAACGTACGGGCCAACCTCGAGATCGCGCGCGGCATGTCCTTGCAGGACCGCGCGAATGCGCACCTCGTGCAGACACGCATGGCGCGGGACCTCGCCCGCCTGTTCACACGCTTTGATGTGCTGATCGCACCCGTCTCGCCGGTCACCCCTTTTCCCTGGGCGACGCTCTATGCGCAGCAGGTCGATGGCCAAGCGATGCGCAACTACTACGAGTGGCTGGCCCTGACCTATGTCGTCACACTGGCGACGAACCCCGCGCTGTCGCTGCCCTGCGGCCGGGATGCCCACGGCATGCCCTTCGGCCTGCAGATGATCGGGCCGATGCAGGGCGACGTGCGACTGCTGTCGTCGGCTCGGGCCTTCGAGGCGGCCTGGCGAGACGATACGGGTCTGGCGCGTCCACGGCCTGATCTGTCGCTGCTGCAAGACGCTCGGCCGGCGTTGAAGTCGATCGTGACGCATCCACCGGGCAGACCGGCAGACGATTGAATGCCCGAGACCGGCCGTGCCCGCCCCTGGGCCCGCCGCGGATGCATGACAATACGCAGTTCTGATCGCGCTCACTGCCATGACCGGACGCACCCTCTACGACAAGCTTTGGGACGAGCACGCCGTCCACGCCGAGGAAGACGGCACGACTGTGCTCTATATCGACCGCCATCTGGTCCATGAGGTGACCAGTCCGCAAGCCTACGAAGGCCTGCGGATCGCCGGCCGCAAGGTCTGGCGGGTGAGCTCTGTGGTGGCCACGGCCGACCACAACACGCCCACCGATGGCTGGGAGCACGGCTACGACGGCATCCGTGATCCGATCAGCAAGCAGCAGGTGCAGACGCTGGATTCGAACATCCGAGCCTTCGGCGCGGCAGCCTATTTCCCCTTCCTCGACCGACGGCAAGGCATCGTCCACGTCATGGGGCCCGAGCAGGGGGCGACGCTTCCCGGCATGACGGTGGTGTGCGGTGATTCGCACACGTCCACCCATGGCGCCTTCGGCGCGCTCGCCCACGGCATCGGCACGAGCGAGGTCGAGCACGTGCTCGCCACGCAAACGCTGTTGGCGCGCAAGGCGAAGAACATGCTCGTCAAGGTGGAAGGGCGCCTGCAGCGGGGCGTCACCGCCAAGGACGTCGTGCTGGCGATCATCGGTCGCATCGGCACCGCCGGCGGCACCGGCTACACGATCGAGTTCGGCGGCTCGGCCATCCGTTCGCTCAGCATGGAAGGCCGGATGACAGTGTGCAACATGGCCATCGAGGCCGGTGCGCGTGCCGGTCTCGTGGCCGTGGACGACAAGACCATCGAATATGTCAAGGGCCGCCCCTTCGCGCCCGGCACCGACCGCGCCACCGGGCGCTTCGTCGGGGGTGTCGAGTGGGAGCAGGCCGTCGCTCACTGGCGCACGCTTCACTCCGACGCAGACGCCCGTTGGGACGCCATCGTCGAACTCGATGCGGCGCAGATCCGACCGCAGGTCACCTGGGGCACCAGCCCCGAGATGGTGCTCTCGGTCGAGGACCGCGTGCCAGATCCCGACAAGGAAAAGGACACGGTCAAGCGTGGCGCGATCGAGCGCGCGCTGGCCTACATGGGGCTGGAGCCCAACAAGCCCATCGCCGACATCTTCATCGACAAGGTGTTCATCGGCTCCTGCACCAACAGCCGCATCGAGGACCTGCGTGAGGCGGCCGCGGTCGTGAAGCACCTCGGCACTCGCGTCGCATCCAACGTGCGCCTGGCACTGGTCGTCCCCGGTTCAGGGGTGGTGAAGGCCCAGGCGGAGGCCGAGGGCTTGGACAAGATCTTCACCGGTGCTGGCTTCGAGTGGCGCCAGCCGGGGTGTTCGATGTGCCTGGGGATGAACGCCGACCGGCTCGAGCCGGGCGAGCGGTGCGCATCCACCAGCAATCGCAATTTCGAAGGCCGCCAAGGCGCCGGTGGCCGCACCCATCTCGTCAGCCCCGCGATGGCCGCGGCGGCTGCGTTGCAGGGTCATTTCGTCGACGTGCGTCGTCTGTACTGAGGAGTTTGTCAAGTGAGAGTCATCAAGAGTGTCTTCGCCGTGCTGATCGTGGCCGGTGCGCTGTCGGGTTGCAATACCGTCAAGGGCCTGGGGCAGGATTTCCAGGCGCTGGGGGATGCGGTCAAGCAGACGTTTGGCGGCCAGTGATCTTCCCGGGGCGGCGCGCGGCGTGTCGATTCGACCTGCCCCGCCTGCCCCTGTGACGGAGACCAGAAGATGCAGGCATTCACCGTGCACCAGGGACTCGTGGCCCCGATGGACCGCGAGAACGTGGACACCGACGCGATCATCCCGAAGCAGTTCCTGAAGTCGATCGCCCGTACCGGGTTCGGCCCCAATCTCTTCGACGAGTGGCGTTACCTGGACAAGGGCGAACCGGGCCAGGACCCGGCCTCGCGCAGACCCAACCCGGATTTCGTGCTGAACCAGGCGCGCTATCAAGGGGCGTCGGTCTTGATCGCTCGGCGAAATTTCGGTTGCGGTTCCAGCCGCGAACACGCGCCTTGGGCCTTGGGTCAGTATGGCTTCAGGGCCCTGATCGCGCCCAGTTACGCCGACATCTTCTTCAACAATTGCTTCAAGAACGGGCTGTTGCCCATTGTCCTGCCTGAGTCAGAGGTGGGCCGGCTGTTCGACGAAGTGCGCGGTTTCGTTGGCTATTCGCTGACTGTCGATCTGCCTCGACAGGTGGTGGTCAAGCCGGACGGTGCCGAGTTGCACTTCGACGTCGAGCCGTTCCGCAAGTATTGCCTGGTCAATGGCTTCGACGACATCGGCCTGACCTTGCGGCATGCGGACAAGATCCGTTCCTTCGAATCCGAACGCCTGGCGCGCAAGCCCTGGCTCGCGACCACATGAAGATTGCCATCCTCCCCGGCGACGGCATCGGCACCGAGATCATGGCCGAGGCCGTCAAGGTCTTGAGCGCCCTCGATCTGCCTTTCGAATCCGAGACCGCGCTGGTCGGCGGCGTGGCGTACGACGCGCATGGCCATCCGCTGCCGGAATCCACGCTCCAACTGGCCAAGGCGGCCGATGCGGTGCTGTTCGGCGCCGTCGGCGACTGGAAGTACGACAAGCTCGAGCGCCAGTTCCGCCCGGAGCAGGCCATCCTGGGGTTGCGCAAGCATCTGGGGCTGTTCGCCAATTTCCGGCCAGCGATCTGCTACGAGCAGTTGACCCACGCGTCCAGCCTCAAGCCCGAACTGGTGGCGGGGCTGGACGTGCTGATCATCCGTGAGCTCACTGGCGACATCTATTTCGGCCAGCCCCGTGGGCGCCGTACCGCTGTCGACGGCCACTTCCCCGGCAGCGAGGAAGCCTTCGACACCATGCGCTACAGCCGGCCTGAGATCGAGCGCATCGCCCACGTGGCCTTCCAGGCCGCGCGCAAGCGGCAGCGCAAGGTCACGAGCGTCGACAAGGCCAACGTCCTCGAGACCTTCCAGTTCTGGAAGGATGTGGTCACCGATGTCCACCGGCAATATCCGGACGTCGAACTTGAACACATGTATGTCGACAACGCAGCCATGCAACTGGTGCGCGCGCCGAAGAAGTTCGACGTCGTCGTCACCGGCAACATGTTCGGGGACATCCTGTCGGACGAAGCCGCGATGCTGACCGGCTCGATCGGCATGCTGCCCTCGGCCTCGCTGGACAAGGATGGCAAGGGCCTCTACGAGCCCAGCCACGGCAGCGCGCCGGACATCGCCGGCAAGGGCCTGGCCAATCCGCTGGCCACCATCCTGTCGGCCGCGATGATGTTGCGTTACTCCTTGAGCCAGACGGAGGCCGCTGATCGCATCGAGAACGCGGTCAAGGCGGTGCTTGCCGCCGGCCTGCGGACATCCGACATCTGGAGCGAGGGCACGCAGCGCGTGGGCACTCGTGAGATGGGCGACGCCGTCGTGGCGTCGCTGCGCGGCAAAACCATCACCACCACCCGGAGCTGAGCGCTCCCGGATCGTCTCGCCTTCCGTCCTGGACCCCGGCGACACGAGCCGGAGCAAGAAGGGGTCCTGTTCGACTGGAAAGGCAAGACTGTCATGGCAATCAAGATCAATTCCCTCGTTGGCCTCGTGGGCTGGCGGGGTATGGTCGGGTCTGTGCTCATGGAGCGCATGCAGGCCGAAGGAGACTTCGACCTCATCGAGCCCATGTTCTTCTCTACCTCCAACGCCGCGGGCACCGCCCCGGCGATGGCGCGCAACGAGACCCGACTGCAGGATGCCTACGACATCGACACGCTGCGGCGCTGCGAGATCATCATCTCGGCGCAAGGCGGCGACTACACCACCGAGGTGTACCCGAAACTGCGCGCCAGCGGCTGGACGGGCCACTGGATCGACGCCGCGTCCACGCTGCGGATGAAGGACGAGGCGGTGATCATCCTCGACCCGGTCAACATGCCCGTGATCCGTGACGCGTTGGCTCGCGGCGGACGCGACTGGGTGGGTGGCAATTGCACCGTCAGTTGCATGTTGATGGGCGTGGGTGCGCTCTACAAGGCGGGACTGGTCGAGTGGATGAGCACCCAGACCTACCAAGCCGCCTCCGGCGGCGGCGCGCAGCACATGCGCGAGTTGCTGACCCAGTACGGCACGCTGAATGCCGAGGTCCGTGCCTTGCTGGATGACCCGAAGAGTGCCATCCTGGAGATCGATCGCCTGGTCATCGCCCGCCAGCGGGGCATGTCGGCCGACGAGACAGCTAATTTCGGCGTCCCGCTGGGCGGCTCGCTCATTCCCTGGATCGACAAGGACCTGGGCGATGGCGTCTCGCGCGAGGAATGGAAGGGCATGGCCGAGACCAACAAGATCCTGGGCCAGGGCCCTGGCTTCGGACGCGAGGCCGTGCCGGTGGACGGTTTTTGCGTGCGGGTCGGTGCGATGCGCTGCCACAGCCAGGCCCTGACATTCAAGCTCAAGAAGGACGTGCCGCTTGCCGATATCGAAGCCATGATCGCTGCAGACAACGCCTGGGTGAAGGTCGTGCCCAACACCCGGGAGGCGACCTTGCGCGACTTGACGCCGGTGGCCGTCACGGGCACGATGTCGATCCCCGTCGGACGATTGCGGAAAATGGCCATGGGCACGCAGTATCTGGGCGCTTTCACCATCGGTGACCAGTTGCTTTGGGGCGCCGCCGAGCCTTTGCGGCGCATGCTGCGCATCCTGCTGGACGCCTGAGCGCATCCGGTCACCGAGAAGAAACCGAGGAGCAGTGTTGAAGCCGGAAACGTCATTTCCACCAGGGCGCGGCAGAGCCCAGGGTGCGACGCGCCCGGCCCTCACGGGCTTGGCGCTGGCCGCCATGCTCGCCTTCTCGACCGCTGCGCACCCTCTCAGCCTCGGTCGGATGAGCGTGCTGTCGGCGCTGGGCGAGCCGCTGCGTGCCGAAATCGACGTCACCAGCCTGACGGCCGAGCAGACGGCTTCGTTGCAGGTCGGCCTGGCGCCTGCCGAGGTCTACCGCGCGGCAGGGATGGACTATTCCGAGTTGCTGCGCGGGACGCAGGTCGTCCTCACTCGGCGGGCCGATGGCCGCTCCGTGCTCCAGGTGAGCAGTGATCGCGCGGCCCGTGACCCCTTCGTCGACCTGATCCTGCAGGCCACGTGGGCCAACGGCCGGCTGGTTCGGGAGTACACCGTCCTGCTGGATCCGCCGAGGCCGGACGCGCCCGGGCTGGCCGATCCGAGGCTGCCCCCGCCTTCCAGCGCGGTCGCTGATCTGGCGCCGCCGCCCTCGCCCCAGGTGGCCGCAGCGCCAGCGCCGGCGCCGACGAGACCCCCTGCGCCGCCGGTCGCGACGGCGCCCAACCGTCCGGAGCCTGCGCGGTCGGTGGTCGCCACGCCTGCGCCACCTGTCCCGGCGCGTCCGCCTGCCGAAGA
>JBMTXX010000202.1:0-6856 GCA_049453935.1 Rubrivivax sp. | reverse complement strand
GTGGATGGCCAGCAGCTTGACGTCCTTGTACTCGTCCATCGCGTGCTTCTGCACGTAGTCCCATGCCGCGCGGCTGGTGCCGGCCGGATCGGTCATCATGAAAGGCAGCTCGAAGACCTGCGAGCGCAGGAAACGCCCGGGGGTGTACCCTGCCACCGTCCACACGACATCGGCGATGCCATCCTTGGCCTGGTCGAACAGTTGCGGCGGCGTGCCCCCGAGTTGCATCGCCGGGAAGATCTGGCATTGCAGCCGGTTGTTCGAATCGCGCGCGATCGCCTTGCACCAGTCGCCCAGCATGGCGGTGTGCTGGATCGACTGACCACCGAGAAAGTGATGGACTTTCAGCACGATCGGGGCCTGCGCCTGCGCGGTCGCAGCGGCAAACGTCAAGGCGGCCGCGACGGCCAGGGGTTTGAACAGGGCTTTCATCGAGACTCTCCTGAGACGGGAAGGACGTGAAGATCGGGACGCCACCTTATCTGCTGATCGCGCAGCGGGCCATCAGGTGAACCCCCATCCGCGCGTCATAGATCGACAGGCCCCGCAAGCCCCGCACACCCTTCCCATGGTGGCGGGACGGATCTGTCGACGGCGCGCTACAAGCGCAGGACGAACAAGGTGATCACCGGGAAGGCGGCCAGGATGGCGGTGCGGATCAGATCGCTCGCCACGAAGGGCATGACCCCGCGGTAGGTCTGTGCGATCGGTACGCCGCGGGCCAGGTTGCTGATGACGAACAGGTTCATGCCCACCGGCGGTGTGATCAGCCCGACCTCGACGACGATCAGCACCAGGATGCCGAACCAGATCGCGGTCTCCTCCGGCGTCAACCCGAAGTCGAGCTTCATGATCATCGGGAAGAAGATCGGGATCGTCAGCAGGATCATCGACAGCGAGTCCATGACACAACCGAGCAGCAGATAGACCACCAGCACGGCCGTCAACACCACCCACGGGTTCAGGCCCTGCGTACCCACCCACTCGGCCAGCGTCTGCGGCAGTTGCGACAGCGCGAGGAAGCTGTTGAACAGGGCCGCACCCAGGACGATCATGAAGATCATCCCGGTGGCCACGGCCGTGCCGAAGAAGGCATCTCGCAGGGTGCGGCGCGTCAGACCGCCCGCGGCCCAGGCGGCGAGGCCGGTGCCGAAGGCACCGACGGCCGCGCCTTCGGCCGGCGTGAAGATGCCGCCGTAGATGCCCCCGACCACTGCCATGAAGATCAGGACCACGGGCCACACCTTGGCCGTGGCGCGCCAGCGCTCCCTCATGGGCACGGGCGCAACGGTACCGCCGCTGCCCGGCACGACGCGCACGAAGATGGAGATCACGATCGCGTAGCCGATGGCCGCGAGGATGCCAGGCACGAAGGCTGCGAGGAACAGCTTGGCGATGTTCTGCTCGGTCAGGATGGCGTAGATCACGAGCACCACGGAGGGCGGGATCAGGATGCCGAGCGTGCCCCCGGCGGCCAGGCAGGCGGTGGACAGCGCCCCCGAGTAGCCGGCCTTCTTGAGCTCAGGCAGGGCCACCTGCCCCATCGTCGCCGCCGTCGCCAGCGACGAGCCGCAGATCGAGCCGAAGCCTGCGCAGGCCCCGACCGCCGCCATCGCCACACCGCCCTTTCGGTGCCCGATCCAGGCCTCTGCCGCCTTGAACAAGGCCTGCGAGAGGCCGCCGAGCGCGGCGAACTGCCCCATCAGCAGGAACAGCGGGATCACCGACAGGTTGTAATTGGAAAAGGTGCCGTAGGTGACGTGCTTGAGTTGGTTCAGCACCGGACCCGACTGACCATAGAGGATCCCGGAGCCCACCAGCCCGCACACCGCCATCGACAGCCCGATGGGCAGGCGGATGAAGATCAGGGCGAGCAGGACGGGGAACGACCAGGCCGCCAGTTCTACCGGTGTCATGCTCAGTGCCCCCCGGTGGACTCGACCGTCCAGCCGGCCGGCCAGGTGGCCAGACGAAACTGGATCAGGGTCTTGGCCAGATAGGCCAGGCAGCCGATCACGCCGCCGACCAGACACAGCGCATAGCCCCACCACATCGGCATCATCAGGATGAAGGTGGTCTCGAAGTACTCACGCTTTTCCATCATGCCCTCGTAGAGCCGCTCGGTCAGCGCCACCCACAGCACCAGCATCAGGACGTCCGCCAGCGTCGTCACCAGCCACTGCACGCGGGGCGCAAAGCGCTCGTAGAGCAGGTCGACCGACGCGTGACCGCCGCGCAGGTAGCACCACGGCAGGAAGAGGAACACCGACACAGCCGTACCGACCTCGACGAGTTCGAAGTCACCCGGTACCGGACCGAGCCCCAAGGGCACCAGCGCGCGTCCCGACACGCTTGCCACGATCATCACCATGACCGCGGCCAGCAGCACACCGCCGAGCACGGCGGACCATCGCGCGAGTTGGAAGACCCAGGAAACCATGGCGGATGCGGCGCTGCAGTCGATGAGGAAAGACCGGAAGGCAAGCCATGCCTGACGGCTCTCGCGACACGCAGTCATGCACGACGCACCGCGGTTCATGGACGAACCGCGGCACGATAACACTGACCTGCCGCAAAGGGAAGAATTAACCGACCGATTGGTCGACAAATTCCTTGCGCTAGACGAAGATCGGCTGTTGCGTGAGCGCGACACGCACAGTCGATCGACGTGGTGCTTGCAATGCAGCGGAACGTGTCAGGACGACGGTCGCTGGCCGAGCCAGCGGCTCACTCCTCGAGCGCCCGGCGCAACTGCTCGCGCACCTGCGGGCGTTGCGCGAAAGGGTCGCTCGGATTGCGACCCTGCAGCACGTCCTCCATGCGCGTGCCGACGGCTGCCAGGCTTTGCGGATGGCTGAAGACGTAGAACGCATCCTGCGCCATCGCGTCGAAGACGAACTGCGCCACCTGCGCCGCGCTGACCTTGCCGCCGGTCACCGCCTTGTCGCTCATCGCCTGGGCCACGCGCTGGCTGCGCGTCGGGCGGGCTTGTGCGTCGGCCAGTTCGCCCGGGCGGTTGCGCTCGCTGCGGTGGATGCCGGTGGGCACGAAATATGGGCACAGCACGTGCGCGCGCACCTGTGCGGTGACGAGGCTCAGATCCTGGAAGAGCGTCTCCGACAACGAGACCACGGCGTGCTTGCTGGCGTTGTACACGCCCATGTTCGGCGCATTCAGCAGCCCGGCCATGCTGGCGGTGTTGACGATGTGCCCACGCCAGGCGGCGTCGGTGCGGGCCGCCTCCAGCATCATCGGCGTGAAGACCCGCACGCCGTGCGCCACGCCCAGCAGGTTGACGCCGATCACCCACTCCCAGTCGCGCGCGCTGTGCTCCCAGATCAGGCCGCCGGCGCCGACGCCGGCGTTGTTGAACACGAAGGTCGGGGCCCCGAAGGCCTGGCGTGTGGCCTCCCCGAGCGCATCCACCTCGGCCGCCTTGGAGACGTCGAGCCGGAACGGCAGCACCTGCGCGCCGAGCGCGCGGATCTCGGCCGCCGCGGCCTCCAGCGCATCGGCCTGCACGTCGGCCATCACGACCTGCATGCCACGCCCCGCGGCGATGCGGCAGGCCTCCAGACCGAATCCCGAAGCCGCCCCGGTGATCACGGCGACGCCGCCCGGCCCGATCGGATCATGCTTCATGCGCTACCCCCTGCTCAAACCAGCTTGACCAGCTGCTTGCCGAAGTTGCGACCCTTGAGCAGGCCGAGGAAGGCCTCAGGCGCGCTGGCCAGGCCCTCGGCGACCGTCTCCCGGTATTTCAGTTGCCCGCTGGCCACCATTGAACCGAGTTCCTTCAGCGCCGCCGGCCACAGCTTCATGTGTTCGCTGACGATGAAGCCCTGCAGCTTCAGGCGTGAGACCAGGATCAGCGACGGGTTGGCCATCGGGATGGGCTCACCGTTGTAGCCGGCGATCATCCCGCAGAAAGCGATACGGCCGAAGGCGTTCATGCGCAGCATCACGGCATCCAGGAGGTGGCCACCGACGTTCTCGAAATGGCCGTCGATACCGCCGGGCGCGGCCTCCTTCAGCGCGCGCAGCATGGACTTCAGGTCGCCATGGGCCCGGTGGTCGATGCAGGCATCGAAGCCCAGCTCTTCCACCACGTAACGGCACTTGTCGGGCCCGCCGGCGATGCCGACGACGCGGCAGCCGCGCGCCTTGGCCAGTTGCCCGACGACACCACCCACCGCGCCGCTGGCCGCGTCGACGACCACGGTCTCGCCCGCCTGTGGCTCGATGATCTGGGTCAGCCCCACCCAGGCGGTCACGCCGGGCATGCCCACCGGCCCCAGATAGGCCGACAGCGGCACATGCGAGGTGTCGACCTTGCGCAGCACGCCAGGCTGCGCCGCATCCACCAGCGAATACTCCTGCCAGCCGCCCATGCCGACCACCTTGTCGCCGACGGCAAAGCCCGGATGACACGAGGCGACAACCTCGCCGACCGTGCCCCCGATCATCACCTCACCCAGCGGCTGCGGCGTGGCGTAACTGCGGCCCTCGTTCATCCGTCCGCGCATGTACGGATCCAGGCTGAGGTAATGGTGACGCACCAGCACCTGGCCTTCGCCTGGTGCGGGCACCTCGGCCTGCACGAGCCTGAAGTTGTCGACGGAGGGCTCCCCCGCCGGGCGCGACGCGAGCAGGATCTGGTGATGGGTCAAGGGCATGAGTCGTTGCTCCGTGGGGGCCTGGCATCAGGCGGTGGGGTCAGTCATCAGACCGGTCGAAGGACAGCGCGCGCGTGCCGACGGGCAGCGCGCGCAGGTACTTGAAGGTGCCGGTGGCATGGGCGACGAGCCGGCCGGCGACATCCCGGACGTCCGCCTCGCAGAAGGCCAGGGTGGCGGTCCGGTGCAGGCGCCGGCCATGGGCGCGCAACTCGCCGGCGCCCGGGCGCATGAAGCTGGTCTTCATCTCCACCGTGACCACGCTGTGCTGAGGCGGGCCTTCCGGCTCCAGCGGGCTGCGCGCGGCGCGTGCCATCGCCACGTCGAGCAGCGTCATCAGCAACCCGCCATGGGCCACACCCCAGCGGTTGGTCAGCTCCGGACGCACCGTAGCCCCCAGCGTGCATCGCCCGGGACCCACCTCCACCACCTCGAAGCCCAGGTGGTCGACAAAAGGGACGGAAGCATGCAGGTCGGGCGCCAGGCCCGACGCCTCAGCCATAGTGCACCGCGCTGATCCCGCCATCCACGGCCAGGACCTGACCGGTGATGTGCTTGCCCGCCGCGCTGGCAAACAGCAGCACCGCGCCCTTGAGGTCATCGGCGTCACCGATGCGTCGCAGCGGCACGGCCTCGCACAGCTTGTCGACGCCAAGCTCGGCCAGCGTCGCACGCGTCATCTTGCTGGGGAAGAACCCGGGCGCCAGGGCGTTGACGGTGATGCCATGTTCACCCCACTCCCCGGCCAGCATGCGCGTGAGGTTGATCGCCGCGCCCTTGCTCGTGCCGTAGGCCACGAACTCCACGTTCACCGAGCCGGCCAGTCCGGCGATCGACGCCACGTTGACGATGCGGCCCCAGCGGTTGGGAATCATCCAGGCCTTGGCCGCCGCCTGCGCATACAGGAACAGGCTGCGCACGTTCAGGTTCATCACCTTGTCCCAGGCCTCGAGCGGATGATCCTCGGCCGGCGCACCCCAGGTCGCGCCGGCGTTGTTGATCAGGATGTCCAGGCGGCCCAGGCGCTGCATCGTCTCGTCGACGACGCGGCGCACCTGCGCCGGGTCGCTGCTGTCGGCCGCAACCCAGCGCGCATCGATGCCCTTGTCGGCCAGGTGCGCCACCGCCTCCTCGAGCTCGGCCGCCTTGCGCGCCGTCAGCATGATCTTGGCCCCGGCTTCGCCCAGGGCCTCGGCCATCTGCAGGCCCAGGCCTCGTGAGCCACCGGTCACCAGCGCCGCGCGGCCGCTCAGATCGAAAAGCTTCATCACAGGGGTGCTCAAGCGCTCTCTCCTCGTCGTGGCCGCCCTGCGGGCAGGCCGAATGTCTGTCGAACCCGCGGATCCCAGCCCGGCACTGTCCGGCTCGAGGTCATCGGTCCATCCTGGATCTCACCCAGATCAGCGCGACCCCGACGGCCGCCATCACCGCGCCCAATCCCACCAGCGACCATCCCAGGGCGCCTTCCAGACGCTGCACCGCCAGACCCAGCACCCCCAGCAGCAGACCCCCGTAGATCAGGACCCACACCAGGGTTTCGACGTTGGCAGGCTTCATCACGGGTCCAGGCTCAGCGGATCGAGCTCGCGCACGAGGGGCTCACGCCGTGCCACGACGGCGAGCCAGGCGTCGATCTTCGGCAGTTCGTAGGCGAAGAAGTAGCGCATCGCAGCCTGCTTGCCGGAGAAGAAGACCTCGTCGTCGACACCTGCGTCGACCCCTGCGCGTGCGTCGGGGGCAGGCGCGGCCGCCGGATCGAGTCGCCACGCCGCGAGCGCCACGTCCAGCCAGACCCAGGCCAGCACGACATGGCCGAAGGCTTGCAGGTAGGGGGTGGCATTGGCCAGCGCCTCCTCGGGCACGCCGGTGGCCCAGGCCGACTTCGTGGCGGCACCCAGCTTCTGCAGGGCGCCAGCCAATGCGTTGGCCTGGGTCGACAGCCCGGGATGCTGCGCCGCGCGCTCGATGGTGGTGTTGATGCGCGCCGCCAGCAGCTTCAGCCCGGCGCCGCCGTCCATCACCACCTTGCGACCCAGCAGGTCCAGCGCCTGGATGCCGTGCGTGCCCTCGTGGATCATGTTCAGGCGGTTGTCGCGCCAGTACTGCTCCACCGGAAAGTCGCGCGTGTAGCCGTAGCCGCCGTGCACCTGGATGGCCAGCGAATTCGCCTCCAGGCACCA
>JBMTXX010000201.1:0-6870 GCA_049453935.1 Rubrivivax sp. | reverse complement strand
ACCCCTTGCACCCCATGCAAGTGCGCTACCAGGCTGCGCTACACCCCGACGAAGCTCGCAGTATACCCCCACCCGACGCTTGCCTGGGGCTCAGCATTCCAGGAGCCTGCGTATCGTCAGGAGCTCCGCGCGAAGTGCTGACTTGTCGACCGGATCGAGAACCCATGCCTCGGACTGAGGCTGTCCCACGCCAGTCGTTTCATCGGTTTGTGCCAACGCTCCGTCGTCGAGCCACAGCCCTCGACCGTTCGAACCCGGAACGGGCGACGGCCCGGTGGCGTCATCGCGTTCGGGGCCCGTCGCGTCCATCGGCAGCGCCTGCCGGGCCTCAACCTCTGCCCCTCGGCTGGTCGCCGGCGTGTCCGACAGACGGTTGCGTGCGCCGCTGATCGTGAAGCCCTCTTCGTAGAGCAGCTCGCGGATGCGGCGGATCAGCAGCACTTCATGGTGCTGGTAATAGCGACGGTTGCCACGACGCTTGACCGGACGGAGCTGGGTGAACTCCTGCTCCCAGTAGCGCAGGACATAGGCCTTGACACCACAAAGCTCGCTGACCTCACCGATGGTGAAGTAGCGCTTGGCAGGGATCTCGGGCAGGGTCTTGTCCATCGGGGCGCGCGGTCGCGTCCTTGCAAATCAAGGGTTTGACTCTAATCCAAGTCACCGGTCGCCGCTGCATCACCCTGCACCTGCGCCTTGAGCTTCTGACTCGCATGAAACGTCACGACCTGACGGGCCGAGATCGGGACCACCTCCCCGGTGCGCGGGTTGCGACCCGGACGAGGAGCCTTACGACGAATGTTGAAGTTGCCGAAGCCTGTCAGTTTCACGTCCTCGCCCCGGGACAACTCCGCGTGCACACTGTCGAAGAAGGCATCGACCATGTCCTTGGACTCACGCTTGTTCAGCCCGATGCGCTCGAACAGCAGCTCCGACAGGTCGGCCTTGGTCAAGGTCGGTGTCTCGAGCGTGGAGATCAGCGGCAGGCCGATGGCAGGCAGGTTGTCTGGTGGCGAACTCATCGGCTCACTCCGGTGATGGGAAGATGGCAGTGCGGCGACGCGTCAAGCACGCAGGCGCGCCCCACAGGCCTGAACGGCCCGCTGGACGGCGGCCGTGACCGCTGCGTCGATGCGATCATCGGTCAGCGTCGCCTGATCGTCCAGCAGTTCCAGCCGCACGGCCAGGCTGCGCTCGTCGACGGCCATCCCCTGGACGGGCTGCGTGGGCTTGAAGATGTCGAACAGCGTCACGTCGCGCACCAGCGACATCGGGTCTGCACGCAGTGCAGCGTCCAGCCGGTCGTAGGACACGCCGTCCGACACCACCAGGGACAGGTCGCGCCAGACCGCCTGCTGTCGCGCAAGCGCTGCGAACACGGGCACGGCCTGCGCCAGCACGGCTTCGAGATCGAGTTCGAACATGACCGGCGCGGACGGCAGGTCGAACGCCTGGCGCCATTGGGGGTGAAGTTCACCGACGTGCCCCAGCACGCGTGAGCCTATCTCGACGCGCGCACAGCGCCCCGGGTGCATGGCGGGGTGTGCGTCGGCCACGAACCGCGCCTGATGCGGCGACAACAAGGCCTCGACGTCACCCTTGATGTCGAAGAAATCGACGTCGCGACCTGCCTCACCCCACTGCAGCGCCTCCACCGGGCCCCAGGCCAGACCTGCCACGCGCATGGGCTGGTGGACGCCTGCGACGGTCAGGTCTCCGTCGGCCACGCTGGCATCGCGCCGGAACACACGACCGACCTCGAAGACCCTCACCCGAGGGGCTCGCCGCGACAAATTGGTCTTGAGCACAGCGACCAGACTGCCCAGCAACGACGAGCGCATCACCGCCAATGGCGCGGCGATCGGATTCAGCACGCGGATCGGATCGGCGTTGCCGGCAAGGTCCTTCTCCATCCGTTCCTCGACGAAGGAGAAGTTGATGGTCTCGAAGTAACCCAGGGCCGCCAGCGCACGTCGTACGGCGTAGGCGCTGCGACGGGTTTCCGGCCGCGGTTGCGCGGTTACCGGCGCCTGCGGCGGTGTCGTGGGCAGGTGCTGCAAGCCGATGACCCGCACCACCTCCTCGATCAGGTCTTCCTCGATCGCCAGATCGAAGCGCCAGGTCGGCGGCGTGACCACGATGCGATCTTGTTCGACGGTGTGCTGCAGACCCAGCGCCCGGAACACCTGCACGCACTTCTCGACGTCGAGCGCCATGCCGAGGACCTTGGCGGCACGCGACACGCGCATCGCCACAGGCTGACGCGCCGGCAGGCGCAAGGTCTGGTCGTCGATCGGGCCTGGCTCGCCCCCGCAGATCTCCATGATCAACGCGGTGATGCGTTCGATGTGCTCGACGGTCTGCGCAGGATCGACGCCCCGCTCGAAGCGGTGACCCGCATCCGTGGAGAAGTTGAACCGCCGGGAGCGCCCGGCCACCGACTCGGGCCACCAGAAGGCCGCCTCGACATAGACGTTGCGCGTGTCGTCACCCACGGCGGTCGCATCGCCACCCATGATGCCCGCCAGGGACTCGACCGCCTGCGCGTCGGCGATCACACCGACCGCGTCATCGACTTCGATGGTCTGGCCGTTCAGCAGCTTGAGCTGCTCGCCGGCGCGGCCCCAGCGCACCACCAGTCGCTCATGGATCTTGTCCAGGTCGAAGATGTGCGACGGCCTGCCGTACTCGAACATCACGTAGTTGGAGATGTCGACCAGGGCCGAGACGCTGCGCTGGCCGCATCGCGCCAGCCGCTCGACCATCCATGCCGGTGTGGCGGCACGCGGATCGACGCCGCGCACGATGCGCCCGGAAAAGCGGCCGCACAGATCGGGGGCCTGCACCTCCACGGGCAGCACCTGCGCATGACGGGGCTCGATGGGCGGGATGGCGGGGGCCTTCAGCGGCGCACCCGTGAGCGCAGAGACTTCGCGCGCGATGCCGAAGACACTCAGCGCGTGACCCAGGTTGGGCGTGAGCTTCAGGGTGAACAGCGTGTCGTCGAGCTTCAGCCAGCCCCTGACATCCGCGCCCAGCGGGGCATCGGCCGCCAGTTCGAGCAGCCCGGCGTGGTCCTCGGACAGCTTGAGTTCACGCGCCGAGCACAGCATCCCGTGGCTGTCCACGCCCCGCAGCCGGCCCACGCCGATGCGAAAAGGCTTGCCGTCGGGCCCGGGAGGCAACTCGGCCCCCGCGAGCGCCAGCGGCACCCGGATGCCGACACGTGCGTTGGGGGCCCCGCAGACGATCTGCAGGGGACCTTGCGGCGAGTGCACACCGGCATCCACGCGGCACACCCGCAGGCGGTCGGCATTGGGGTGGACGACGGCGTCGACGATTTCGCCGACGACGACACCGCTGAACGGCGGCGCCACCGGCCGCAGTTCCTCGACCTCCATGCCCGACATCGTCAGCAGCTCGGCCAGTTCGTCGGTCGACAAGGCTGGGTCGCAGAACTCGCGCAGCCACGATTCCGGGAATTGCATCGCAGGATCTCTTGCGTGTGGGACTTCGGTCCGTGTACGGGCGGAAGGCGCGGCTGAGATTTCAGCGGAACTGCGCCAGGAAGCGCAGGTCGCCCTCGAAGAACAGGCGCAGGTCGCTCACGCCGTAACGCAGCATGGTGAGCCGGTCTGGGCCCATGCCGAAGGCGAAGCCGATGTGGCGCTCAGGGTCCAGCCCGTAGTTGCGCACCACGTTCGGATGCACCTGTCCGGAGCCTGCCAGTTCCAGCCAGCGGCCCTTCATGGGGCCGGTGGTGAACATCATGTCGATCTCTGCGCTGGGCTCGGTGAACGGGAAGTAGCTCGGCCGGAAGCGCGTCTGTATCCCGTCGTCCTCGAAGAAGCGGCGCAGGAAATCGGTGAACACCACCTTCAGGTCCTTGAAGCTGATGTGCTCCCCGATCCACAGCCCCTCGCACTGGTGAAACATCGGCGAGTGGGTGGCGTCGCTGTCGACGCGGTAGGTGCGGCCGGGTGCGATGACCCGGATCTCCGGCATCGGCTCCTGCCCGGCATGGCGCCGGGCGTGCGCGCGCGCATGGCGGACTTGCATCGGGCTGGTGTGCGGGCGCAAATTCAGCCAGCGCCCTTGCGCGTCCTTGATGTCGACGTAGAAGGTGTCCTGCATCGAGCGCGCCGGGTGGTTCTCCGGATTGTTCAGCGCCGTGAAGCTCATCCAGTCGGTCTCGATCTCAGGGCCTTCGGCGACGTCGAAGCCCATGGAAGCGAAGATGGCCTCGATACGCTCGATCGTGCGGCTGACCGGATGCAGGCCCCCCATGCCGCGCTGGCGGCCGGGCAGCGTGACATCCAGCGACTGCGCCTTCAGTTGCGCCTGGAGTTCAGCCTGCGCCAGGGCGTCGCGCCGGGATTGCAGCGCTGCCTCGACGGCGGCCTTGACACGGTTGATCTCGGCACCGCGTGCGCGCTTTTCGTCGGCCGACAACCCACCCAGGGCCTTGAGCAGCTCGGTGACACGCCCGGCACGGCCGAGGTAGCGGGCCTTGGCGTTCTCCAGATCGGCGGCTGCGGTTGCCGCCTGGAAGTCGTCCTGGGCCTGCTGCAGAAGGGTATCGAGTTCGTTCATCGACACAGCGCGAAAATGAAAGAGGCCGTCACACAAGGTGGCGGCCTCTTGGGGAAAGGGCGACGCCGGTTGCCCGGCGCTTGCATCAACCCAACTGGGCCTTGACCTGGGCGACGATGCCGCCGAAGGCAGCCGGGTCGCGGACGGCCATGTCGGCCAGCACCTTGCGGTCGAGTTCGATGCCCGCCTTCTTCAGCCCGGCCATGAACTTGCTGTAGCTGACGCCCAGCTCACGTGAGGCGGCGTTGATGCGGGCGATCCACAAGGCACGGAACACGCGCTTGCGGGTACGGCGGTCGCGATAGGCGTACTGGCCCGCCTTCATCACCGCCTGCTTGGCGACGCGGAAGACGTTCTTGCGGCGACCCCGGAAGCCCTTGGCGAGCTTCAGGATCTTCTTGTGACGGGCGTGTGCGGTGACACCACGTTTGACGCGAGGCATGTGTGTGCTCCTTCAGCGGCTAGTGGTGGGTCAGAGGCCCGCCGAGGGCAGCATCGCGGCGATGTGGCCCATGTTGGTCTCGTGCACGTTCGCAGAGCCCCGCAGATGGCGCTTGCGCGTGGTGCTCTTCTTCGTGAGGATGTGGCGCTTGAACGCCTGGCCGCGCTTGACCGTGCCGCCGGGACGCACCCGGAAGCGCTTGGCAGCGCTCTTCTTCGTCTTCATCTTGGGCATGACGATGTCCTGTTGTTGGATGCCTCGGCAGGCGCACCCGATGACCGGATGCTTCTGGGGCCTGCCTGAGCTTCTGGGATGACCCTGCCGTTGCCGACAGAGCCCGCGATTGTCACCGATTTCGGCCGAGGCAAGGGCCGGCCTTCCTGGCGCGGGGTCTCGGGGGCCCCACCAGGGAGCCCGTCAAGAGCTCCGGTTGCAGGCGACAGGCGCTTGTCTGTCGCCTACTTGCGCCTGGGCGCCAGCACCATGATCATCTGGCGGCCTTCAAGCTTGGGCATGTGCTCGACCACCGCCACGTCCGCCAGTTCATCACGGATACGCTCGAGCAGGCGCATGCCGATGTCCTGGTGCGTGATCTCACGGCCGCGGAACCGCAAGGTCACCTTGCCCTTGTCACCGTCCTCGGCGATGAAGCGCCGCAGGTTGCGCATCTTGATCAGGTAGTCGCCCTCGTCGGTGCCGGGGCGGAACTTGACTTCCTTGATCTCGATGACCTTCTGCTTGGACTTGGCCTCAGCCGCCTTCTTCTGCTCGAGGTACTTGAACTTGCCGTAGTCCATCAGCCGGCACACCGGCGGATCGGCCATCGCCGCGATCTCGACCAGATCGACGTCGAGTTCCCCGGCCATGCGCAAGGCATCGTGAATGCTGACGATGCCCAGCGACTCGTTTTCGACACCGTTCAGGCGGACCTGCGGTGCCATGATCTCCCGGTTCAAGCGGTGCTTGCGTTCCGCGTTCGGCACGCGGCGATCCATGAAGGTAGCGATGGTTCGAACCCCTTTTGACGGCCCCAAGGCAGAAGAGCCGCTTCCCTCGACACGACGGACTGACCCGCAGGGTCAAACCTTCGACGAAATGTCCGTGGCGAGCCTCGTCCCGAAGTCTGCCAGGGGCATCACACCAAGGTCGACCGACCCCCGCGCGCGTACCGCGACGGTTCCATTTGCCTTCTCCTTGTCACCCACGACGAGGATGTATGGAACCTTTTGCAACGAATGTTCCCGTATTTTATAGGTGATTTTCTCGTTACGCGCATCCACCGAGACCCTAACTCCTTGTATTTGCAGCGTTTTCGCCACGGCTTGGGCATATTCGCGCTGGGCATCGGTGATCGGGCACACCACGGCCTGCTGCGGTGCCAGCCAGATCGGCAATGCGCCGGCGTGCTGCTCGATCAGGATGCCGATGAACCGCTCCAGACTGCCGACGATCGCCCGGTGCAGCATCACCGGATGGCGGCGCGTGCCGTCATCGGCCACGTATTCGGCATCCAGCCGTTGCGCCATCGAGAAATCCACCTGGATGGTGCCGCACTGCCAGGGCCGACCGATCGCATCCTTCAGCGTGTATTCGATCTTCGGCCCGTAGAAGGCACCGTCCCCCGGCGCGATGACGAACTCCACCCCCGATCGGCGCAGGCTCTCCATCAATGCGAATTCGGCCTTGTCCCAGATCTCGTCGGAGCCGATGCGCGCAGCCGGCCGCGTGGCCACCTTGTACAGGATGTCGGTGAAGCCGAAATCGGCATAGACCTTCTGCAGCAGCGCCGTGTAGGCCACGCACTCGTCCAGGATCATGTCCTCGGTGCAGAAGAT
>JBMTXX010000200.1:0-6957 GCA_049453935.1 Rubrivivax sp. | reverse complement strand
GGGCCTCCCGTCGGCGAGGGCCGCCACGACACACCGTCACCGACGTGGCCCACCGTTCCGGCCAGCACGCGCTCACCTTCGACCAGCCCCTCGAGGATCTCGACGGCGTCACGTCCGGCCGACTTTCCGCGCACGCCTGTGCGTACCGTCCGCGCGACGATGCGCGAGCCCTCGAGCACCCGCACGTAGGGCAGGGGCCGGTCGGCACGGATGGCCGACGGCGGCACCGTCAGGGCGCTGCGTTCTTCGAGCAGCACCTGACCCTGTGCAAACAAGCCCTGTCGCAGGTCGGATTGCCCGTCGATGGCCAGATAGACGGCCACGGCGCGCGAGCCAGCCTGCGCGCTCGGGTTGATGCGTGCCACACGGGCCGGGATCTCGTCCGGCACGCCGTCCACCTTCAGCCATGCGGGCCGACCCGTCTGCACCCCTGCGACGTCTTCGGGCGGGAGGGCGACTTCGATCTCCATCCGTGACAGGTCGACGAGCTCCAGGATGCGGGCGTCCACCGGCGCACGCTCGCCCGCCTGCATCATGCGCTGTGAGACCCAGCCGTCGATCGGCGATCTCAACGTCGCGTCGGCGAGCGACTTGCCGGCCAGGTCCGCCGCGGCCTGCGCCACCGTCAGCGCCGCGCGCGCTGCGGTCTCGTTGTGCAGCGAGGTCTCCAGCGCAGTTGGCGAGATGAAGCCCTGATCGACCAGCGCACGGTTGTTGGCCAGCGCGCGCTGCGCCGTTTCGTACTGGGCCTGGGCGGAGGCGACCTGCTGTTGCGCCTGGCGCAGCCGCAGATCGAGTTCCGTGGTGTCCTGACGCACGAGAACCTGCCCTCGACGCACCTGCTCGCCTTCGCGCACGGCGATGTCGACGATCTCTGCCGGCACCCGTGCCTTGACGATCGCGCTGCGTATCGCCCTGACCGTGCCGGACACCGGCACGCTGCGGGCCAAGGGCGCGACGGTGGCTGTCAACACATCGGCTGCGGTGAGTTCCAGCACGACGTCATGGGCCGCTGACGCGGCTGCAGGCGTGACCGAGGGCGCTGCGCGCCGACCTTGCATCCAGAGCATCAGACCGGCCACCACGGTGACGATCAAGGCGAAGACGAGCAACCAGCGCAGGCGGCGATTCATGGGTGGGAGGGCAGGGGGCGTACGGGGAAGCAGGATCCGCGGGTCGGATCCTGCCGATGGAGCCGGTTGGCCATCATGGTCGGGAAGCAGGGGACTGTGCCGACGCCATACCGATCAAAATCAATTTAGCACGTGCTGCGCACCGCTTCTTTGCGCTGAGGTAAAGCTTGCGCATCCCGCGCGACCGACGGGCGCTTATCATCCCGCCCGGCCTTCAATCCTTCGAGAAAGACCTGTCCTTGGATCCAATCCTGGCCCTGAAGGCCGCTGTGCTGGGCATCGTGGAGGGACTTACCGAGTTCCTGCCCATTTCATCTACTGGCCACTTGATCCTCGTCGGATCGCTCCTGGACTTCACCGGCGAGGTGGCCAAGGTCTTCGAGATCGCGATCCAGACGGGGGCGATGCTGGCGGTCATCTGGGAGTACCGGCTGCGGTTGTCGAGAACAGTCTCAGGGCTTGCGCACGATCGTCAGGCGCAGCGCTTTGCGTTGAACGTTGCCATCGCCTTCATGCCTGCGGTGCTGCTGGGTCTGGCCTTCGGCGGGATGGTCAAGGCGCATCTGTTCCACCCGACGGCGGTCGCCACATCCTTCATCGTCGGCGGACTCATCATCCTCTGGGTCGAGCGCCGTCATCGCCGGCTGTTCGGGGACCGAGACCTGCTGGGCGAACGCCGCGCGAGGGTCGAGACGGTGGACGACATGAGCCCGATGGACGCGCTGAAAGTCGGCCTGGTGCAGTGCCTGGCCTTGATCCCGGGCACCAGCCGGTCGGGCGCGACCATCATCGGCGGCATGGTGTTCGGATTTTCGCGCCGCTGCGCCACCGAGTTCAGCTTCTATCTCGGGATCCCCACGCTGATGGGGGCTGGTGCCTATTCGGTCTGGAAGCAAAGACACCTGCTGCAATGGTCCGACCTGCCGATGTTCGCGGTCGGGACGGTGTTCGCCTTCTTCAGCGCATGGCTGTGCATCCGCTGGCTGATCCGCTACGTGTCCACGCATGACTTCACGGTCTTCGCGTGGTACCGGATCGCCTTCGGCGGGCTCGTTCTGTTGACCGCTTGGGGGGGCTGGGTCGACTGGAAAGCCTGAGTGGCTGAGAGTCGTGTGTGCCCGTTCGGGCTCACCGCCTGACGAAGACCAGATCCCACACGCCGTGCCCGAGCTTGAGTCCCCGCTGCTCGAACTTCGTCAGCGGGCGCCACTCGGGTCTGGGCGCATAGCCGTCTGACGCATTGGCCAGCGTCGGTTCCTGCGCCAGCACCTGCAGCATCTGCTCGGCGTAGGGCTGCCAGTCGGTGGCGCAGTGGACGTAGGCGCCAGGCGCCAGCCGGCTGGCCAGCAGCGCCACCAACGGTGGCTGGATCAGACGTCGCTTGTGGTGCCGCTTCTTCGGCCACGGGTCGGGGAAGTACACGTGCACGCCGGCCAGCGATGCGGGTGCGACCATCTGCTGCAGGACCTGCACGGCATCGTGCTGCACGATGCGCACGTTGTCGATGCCCGACTGCGCGACGCGCTGCAGCAGCGCGCCCACCCCGGGCGGATGCACCTCGACCCCGATGAAGTCGGTGTCGGGGCGGGCGATGGCGATTTCGGCCGTGGCCGCGCCCATGCCGAAGCCGATCTCCAGCACCCTGGGCGCTGAGCGGCCGAAGACGGTATCCCAGTCAGGCGTCTTCGGCTCGAACGGCAGGATGAAGTGCGGGCCGAGTTCCTCGAGGGCCCGGACCTGACCGCTGCCCATGCGGCCGGCGCGCAGCACATAACTGCGGATCGCACGTGCGCCGGGCGCGGGGTCTGCGCAGAGGTCGGTGGAAGATTCGGTCATGGTCAGAGGTCCGCGCAGCCCGCGAGTGGCTACAATTCAGCCACGCTGCGGGTGTAGTTCAATGGTAGAACGGCAGCTTCCCAAGCTTCATACGAGGGTTCGATTCCCTTCACCCGCTCCAGATTG
This sequence comes from Rubrivivax sp., assembly GCA_049453935.1. GTDB lineage: Bacteria > Pseudomonadota > Gammaproteobacteria > Burkholderiales > Burkholderiaceae_C > Rubrivivax. Next base: position 3,862 of record JBMTXX010000200.1, on the reverse strand, counting down.
CACGACGGCCACCTTCTCAGGTGGCCGTTTCGTTTGGAGTGCCGCGCCGGGAACCCGCTTCTCCTGGCGAGTTTCAGGTCACCTCAGGGCTCAGGCCAGTCAGCACCTGCCGCAAGCTGGGCTCGGATCGCCGGTCCATGGGCGTCCAGCCCCGGTGGCGGCAGAGCCGACACCGGCCGCTGCCCGTCGAATCGCATCGGTTGCGCGACCATCGGCAGGCCGTCGCGCTCCAGGCGCATGCCGCGCGCCAGAACCTGGGCATGCGTCAGAGCGTCCGGAATGTTCAGGATGGGGGCACAGGGCACTGCATGGGGCTCCAGCAAGGCCACCCATTCGGCAGTGGTCTTCGTCAGCATCCATTCCGCGATCGTGGGCACGAGGATGTCGCGGTGCCCGACCCGCCTGGTGTTGGTGTCGAAGCGCGCGTCGTGTGCCACTTCGGCGTGGCCGGCCAGCGCGCAGAAGCGCTGGAACTGGCCATCGTTGCCCACCGCCAGGACGATATGCCCATCCTGGGTGGCAAACACCTGATAGGGCACGATGTTGACGTGGGCGTTGCCCATGCGGCGCGGCGTCGTGCCGCCGACGAGGTGGTTGCTGGCCTGATTGGCCAGCATGGCGATCTGGGTGTCCAGCAGCGCCGCATCGATATGGCGACCGCGCCCGGTGCGTCCGCGCTCGATCAGCGCTGCCATGATGGCGCCGCTGGCATACACCCCGGTGAACAGGTCGGCCACGGCCACGCCGACTTTCTGCGGCTCGGACCCGGGCGTGCCGTCCTTTTCGCCGGTGACGCTCATCAGGCCGCCGGTGGCCTGGATCGCGAAGTCGTAGCCCGCAGCCTGCGCGTAGGGCCCATCCTGCCCGTAACCGGTGACCGAGCAGTAAACGAGGCGAGGGTTCAGGGCCGCCAGACTCGCGTGGTCCAGCCCGTACTTCGCCAGTTGCCCGACTTTGTAGTTCTCGATCAGGACGTCCGCGGCGGCAGCCAGTTGCCGCACCAGCGCAGCACCTGCGTCGCTGGCGATGTCGATGGCGATCGAGCGCTTGCCGCGGTTGGCGCTGAGGTAGTACGCCGCCATGCCCTGCGCCGGATCGCCCCAGTAGGGCGGCCCCCAGCCACGGGTGTCGTCACCCGAGACCGGGCGCTCGACCTTGATGACGTCTGCACCGTAGTCCGCCAGCAACTGCCCGCACCAAGGGCCCGCCAGCACCCGCGACAGGTCCAGCACACGGATGCCCGCCAGCGGCGCAGGCAGCGCGCCTGGGACGGTCATTGGAAGGCCTGGATGCCGGTGATCGCGCGACCCAGGATCAGCGCGTGGATGTCGTGCGTGCCCTCGTAGGTGTTCACCACCTCCAGGTTCACCAGGTGACGCGCCACACCGTATTCGTCGCTGATGCCGTTGCCGCCCATCATGTCGCGCGCCAGCCGGGCGATGTCCAGGGCCTTGCCGCAGGAATTGCGCTTCATGATCGAGGTGATCTCGACCGCGGCGCTGCCTTCGTCCTTCATGCGGCCCAGGCGCAGGCAGCCCTGCAGGCCGATAGAGATTTCGGTCAGCATGTCGGCCAGCTTCTTCTGGATCAGCTGGTTGGCCGCCAGCGGGCGGCCGAACTGCTGGCGGTCGAGCACGTACTGACGCGCGCGGTGGAAGCAGTCCTCGGCCGCGCCCAGCGCACCCCAGGCGATGCCGTAGCGCGCGCTGTTCAGGCAGGTGAAGGGGCCCTTGAGGCCACGGATGTCTGGGAAGGCGTTCTCTTCGGGGCAGAAGACCTCGTCCATCACGATCTCACCGGTGGTGGAGGCGCGCAGGCCCACCTTGCCGTGGATCGCGGGTGCTGACAGGCCCTTCCAGCCCTTCTCGAGCACGAAGCCGCGGATCGCGCCCTCGTCGTCCTTGGCCCAGACGACGAAGACATCGGCGAACGGCGAGTTCGAGATCCACATCTTGGCGCCACTGAGGCTGTAGCCGCCGGGCACCTTGCGCGCCCGGGTGATCATGCTGCCGGGGTCGGAGCCGTGGTTGGGCTCGGTCAGGCCGAAGCAGCCGATCCACTGCCCGCTGGCCAGCTTGGGCAGGTACTTCTGGCGCTGCGCCTCGGTGCCGAATTCGAAGATCGGCAGCATGACCAGCGAGCTTTGCACGCTCATCATCGAGCGGTAGCCGGAATCCACGCGCTCGACCTCGCGCGCGATCAGGCCGTAGCTCACGTAGTTCAGCCCGGCGCCGCCGTAGGTGTCGGGGATGGTCGGGCCCAGCAGGCCGAGCTCGCCCATCTCGCGGAAGATGGCGATGTCGGTGTGCTCGTTGCGGAAGGCCAGTTGCACCCGGGGGGCCAGCTTGTCCTGGCAATAGGCGTGTGCGGCTTCGCGCACGGCGCGCTCGTCGTCGCTGAGTTGGGCATCCAGGTGGAGCGGGTCGTCCCACTGGAAGCGGGCGCTCGTCTTCAGGGCGGGGGCCATCGGGTGCGGTCCTGTCAGGTGGAAAACCCGTAATCGTAAGGCGTTGCAAGGTCGCGCGTGGCTCGAGCGGACTTCTCGACGCGCGAGCCGATAGAATCTGGTTGAACCAACCAGTGCCATCCGGCGACCCGCTCACCCGCGCCGCCGCTGCGCCCATCCGTCATGGAAACCATCGGCCTCTTCGAAGCCAAGACGCACCTGTCCGAACTCGTCGCCCGCGCCGAGCGGGGCGAGGAGGTCGTGATCACGCGGCACAACAAGCCGGTGGCCAAGCTGGTGCCGCTGGACGGTGTATCGGCCGAGCTCGTGCAGCAGCGGCGTCAGGCCCTGGCTGAATTGCAGGAGATCGGCCAGGCGGTGGCCGGCCGCACCGGTGTGATCACGCGCGACGAGATCGTCGATTGGATACGTGAGGGTCGTCGGTGATCGTGATCGACTGCTCGTACACGCTGGCCATGGTGATGCCCGACGAGACACGGCCTCGCAGCGTGAATGCGGTGGTCGAGGCTCGACTGCTTGCCCCCGGCATCTGGCCGGTCGAGGTCGCCAACGCCCTGCGCAACGGGTTGCGCCGCGGACGTCTGACCGAGGCCGAGGTGCAGGCTGTGTGTTCCCGGGTCGAACGTTTCGGGGTGGAGACATCCTCGGCGTCCGACCTCGGGGTGCGTCAGCGTTACCTCGCAGCGCACGCCCTCGACCTGACGGCCTACGACGCCACCTATCTGGACCTGGCCATGCAGCGCCGCTGCGCGCTGGCCACCCTGGACCAGCAGATGACGCAGGCCGCGCGACGCGCGGGCGTTCACGTGCTCGACTGAAGTTTCACCTTGATCCTGCCCGGGTTTCCCGGGCGTACTGCAGAGTTGCCAGCCCCCATTCAAGACCCGACCAAGAGCCCCGCATGAAAGCCGCAGACATCCGCTCCACCTTCCTGAAGTTCTTCGAGTCCAAGGGCCACGCCGTCGTCGCCAGCTCGCCGGTGGTGCCCGGCGACGACCCGACGCTGCTGTTCACCAACGCCGGGATGAACCAGTTCAAGGACGTGTTCCTGGGCTTCGACAAGCGCGCCTACACGCGCGCGGCCACGGCGCAGAAGTGCATCCGCGCCGGCGGCAAGCACAACGACCTCGAGAACGTGGGCTACACCGCGCGCCACCACACCTTCTTCGAGATGCTGGGCAACTTCAGCTTCGGTGACTACTTCAAGCACGACGCCATCACCTACGCCTGGGAACTGCTGACCGAGCATTTCAAGCTGCCCAAGGACAAGCTCTGGGCCACCGTCTACGCCGAGGACGACGAGGCCTACGACATCTGGCTCAAGGTGATCGGCCTGCCCGCCGAGCGCATCGTGCGCATCGGCGACAACAAGGGCGGGCGCTACATGTCCGACAA
>JBMTXX010000199.1:0-6967 GCA_049453935.1 Rubrivivax sp. | reverse complement strand
GCGGGCGACTGCTTGCAGCGCCAGGACACGCCGCCGTCACCGAGCGCTACCGCGACATCCCGGGTGCGGTGCCCATTCCGGCCACCTTGTCGATCGAACTGGCCGACATGATCCGCAGCGAAGCCATCGACCAGAGCCTGCGGTTCGATTTCGTCTCGGACGCGCCCTTCCGCAATCGGCCACGCCCGCCCCTGACGGAGTTCCAGGCCGATGCGCTGCGCGCGTTCAGACTTCAGCAGACCACCACCGACTTCTGGCGGGTGGAGGACGACTCGGCGGGTACGCCGCGCATGCGGCTGGCCATCCCGGTGAAGATGGAGGCCGGCTGCGTGGCCTGCCACAACGCACACCCAGACTCCCCGGTGCGGAACTGGCAGGTGGGCGACGTGCGCGGTATACAGGACGTCTCCGTCAACCTGGCGATCGTCGATCAGGCCGATCAGAGCAAGCTCCTGGGCGGCTACATGTTGTTCTTCCTGCTCAGCGGCGCACTGGCCGTTGCGGAGTCGCGGCGCAACAACAGCCGCCTGCTGAAAACGAACGAAGCGCTGGAGACCTCGCGACTGGCACTCGAGGACCGTGGCCACGCACTGTCGCAGACGATTGCGGAACTGGGCACCAAGACCAACGTGCTCGACAAGGCACCCTTCGGGATCTTCATCGCCGAGCCGGACACACCCGCGCTGCGCATGGTCTACGTCAACGCAGCCTTCTGCGGCCAGACGGGTTATGTCGCCCAGGAGATGCTGGGCTGCGGACTGCATCTGCTGCAGGGCCCGCTGACCTCTGTCGACGCCATCGCCCGGACCGAGGAAGCCGTCCGAGAGTGCCGCACCTGCGAAGTCGAGTTGCTGCTGCATCGGCGCGACGGGTCGCCGCTGTGGGCACGACTGCTGCTGTTCCCGAGCTTCGACGCCGAGGGCCACCTGCAGCATTACGTGGGATGCGTGACCGACATCTCGGACATCCGACGTGCCGAGGAGGAGCGTCAACGCCTGGCTGGCGAACTCCAGGAATCCATGAAGCTCGAGTCCCTGGGCCTGACGATCGCCGGCATCGCACACGACCTGAACACGCCGATCGGTGTGGCCATCACCGCGGCCTCGCATCTGGAATCCAGCACCGAGAAGTTGGGACAGACCGCAGAGAAGTCCGAGTGCCCGCCAGAACAAGTGCAGCGTTTCGTGAACCAGGCGCGACGCTCGCTGGGCCTGGTGCGCAGCAATCTGCACAAGGCGGCCGTGCTGGTGCGCAGCTTCAAGCAGACCACTGCCGACGCCACCCGGGAAGAATGGCGTCGGGTGGACCTCAAGTCCTTCCTCGACACGCTGGTCGTCTCGGTCTCGCCTCTGATGCGCCGCGCACGTTGCGAGGTCGAACTGGTCTGTCCCGAGGGCTTGTGGCAGCACACCGAGCCAGGGTCGCTCGGCCGCGTGCTGACCAACCTGCTGGTCAATGCCTCGATCCACGCCTTCGAGGGACGCGAGCAGCGTCTGGTGCGCCTGGAGGTGCGCAACTCGCCCGACACCCTGCGCATCTCCTGCACCGACAACGGCGTGGGCATGAACGAGGAGGCCATGACCAAGGCCTTCACGCCCTTCTTCACCACCAAGCGCGCGTCTGGCGGTTCAGGCCTGGGCCTGTTCACCAGCCGCCGCACCGTCGAGACCGTGCTCGGCGGCAAGCTCACCATGGAGTCCCGCCCCGGCGAGGGCACCGCCTTCCACATCGACCTGCCGGCACGCCACCATGCCTGACTTCCCCGCCCAAGGCGCCGCCCCTGCCCCCTGGAACGTCCTGCTGGTCGACGACGAGGAGGACGTGATCGAGGTGTCGCGCATGGTCCTCGAGGACCTGACCTTCGAAGACCGCCCCCTGAACATCCTGACCTCGAGTTCGGGCCGGGAGGCGCGCGAGATGTTCGAGCGCCATCCGGACATCGCCCTGGCCTTCATCGACGTGGTCATGGAAACCGAGCACGCCGGGCTCGATCTGGTGCGCTTCGTGCGGCAGCAATTGGGCAACGACCGCACCCGGCTGATCCTGCGCACGGGCAACCCTGGGGCCGCACCCGAGCGCGACGTCGTGCGCTACCTGGAAATCGACGATTACAAGGAAAAGACCGAGCTCACCGCCGACCGTCTGGGCACGGCGGTGCTGACCTCGCTGCGCAGTTACCGCAACCTGCTCGCGCGTCTGCACTTCCAACAGGGGCTGCAAGCCATCATCGAGGCGCCTGCGCGCATGCGATCGATCGGCGAACTGCCCGAATACCTTGCAGAATTCACCTCGCAAAGCGAGCGCATGCTGTCCTTCGTGCTGGGTTCGGGGCCGATCGACGGGCTGCTGCTGCAGCACGGCCGCTCGGGTCTGCGCGCGGTCGGCGGCCTCGGCACCCGCGCGAGCGAACTCCACAGCGCCTCGACACTCATGATCGTCGAGGAACTGCGCAAGCAGGCCTTTGGCGACGGCAAGCCCTCACGCGCCGTGACGCCGACCGACTCCGGCGTCCTGCTCAGCCACGAGTCGCATCCGCGGGAATCCTTCCACCTGTGGATGGCCGGTGATCGACAGGTTTCTCCCGATGCACTGAAGATCCTGTTGCTGTTCCTGGGCAATCGCTCGGCCACCCTGGGCAGCGTGCTGCTGCAGCAGGAGGTGATCAGCGCCCAGACAGAAGTCCTGCATCGCCTGTGTGAGACCGTCGAGAGCCGAAGCAAGGAAACCGGACTGCACATCCGGCGCATCGCGCTGTACTCACGAGAGCTGGCCCGCCTGGCCGGTCTCGATGACGACATGCAGCGCCTGATCGAGGTGGCATCGCCGATGCACGACATCGGCAAGGTCGCGATCCCGGACCACATCCTGAACAAGCCCGGCAAGCTCGACGCCGATGAATGGGCCGTGATGCAGACCCACGCGCTGCACGGCTATGCCTTGTTGGCACATCCCGAACTGGAGGTGTTGCAGGCTGCGGCGGAAATTGCCCGATCGCATCATGAAAAGTGGGACGGCAGCGGTTATCCGCGGGGGCTGAGCGGCACCGACATCCCCATCATGGGCCGCATCGTGGCATTGGTCGATGTCTTCGACGCGCTGCTGTCGCGGCGCGCCTACAAGGCACCCTGGCCCATCGAGCGGGTGCTCGAGGAGATCACCCGGCTGCGCGGCACCCACTTCGACCCGAACCTGACCGACCTGCTGCTGAACCATGCCGCAGACTTCCACCACATCTTCAACTCGCACCCGGACGGCCCCTGACATGGCGGATGCCCCACCCGTACGGCCGGCGCCCGGACCCGGCCGTTGGATCGCGGCCCATCCATCGATCGTGATGGCGGCGTTGATGGTGGCCATGCTGCTGACGATTGCCGGCCTCCGCTGGAAGTCCTCGGCCGAGGAACTTCGCATCAGCGTGCAGGCGTCGACGCAGGCGGCCAACGAAACCCTGACCCGCGTCTTCGCCAACGAGCACTGGGACGCGGTACGCGCCTTGCTGCCGGTGCCGGACAGCGATGCACAGACGGTGCGCGCGCATCCCGGCATCGAGGAGATCGACCAGATCGTGCGCCGCTTCAGTCGCACCACCGATGTGCTGAAGGTCAAGATCTACCGCCTCGACGGGATGACGGTGTACTCCTCCGAGCGTGCACAGATCGGCGAGGACAAGTCGGCCAACCTGGGGTTCCAGTCCGCGGCACGCGGCCAGACCGCCAGCGAGCTGACCACGCGCGGACGGTTCGGCGGCTTCGATGGCGAGATGTACGACCGCGATCTCGTGTCGTCCTACGTCCCGCTGCGCCAGCAAGGCCGCGTCGAAGCGGTGCTCGAGATCTATTCGGACCGCACCGACTCGATCGCCCTCATCGGCAAGGAGGTGTGGCGGATCGGGTCGACCCTGCTGCCCTTCCTGGTGTCGATGCTGGTGCTGGCGCTCGTCGTCGGCGGCGTCCTGCACCGGATGAACGCAAGGCTGCGGCGGGAGGAAGCCGCGCATCTGACGGATGGGCGTGGCAGCCTTTCGGGGTCCGTCGCAACCACGCTCTCGCGGCAGTGGGCGCCCGGTGTGCAGCGGCCGATTTCGTCGGCCGTCCGGTCCCTGTCCGAGCACATTGCGCGGCCGGCAGATGCAGCCGCCGGTCTCGCGGGTGCGGGTGAAGCCGGCCCGGCGCACCCGGCGCAGACCCACGGGCACGTGATCGACCACCTCGTCGATGCCGTCATGCGCTGCTCGGAAACACTCGATGCGCTCGAGCAGACCGGCCGCGTCGACCCGCGCAGCGCGGCAGCCTCATCGACCGAGGCGCTGTCCATCGACGAGTTGCTGGAGCAGGCCGTCAGGGCGCACACATGTCAGGCGACCGCGAAAGGCCTGAGTTTGACTCTGTACAAGTACCCGCAAGTCCTCGGTGAAGCCCGCGGGGATGCCCACACCATGGGCCTGCTGGTGCATCACCTGCTGGGCAGCGCCGTCGATGCCACCACGGAGGGCCGCATCGAACTCAAGGCGACGCGAACCTCTGGCGGCGTCCGGCTCGACGTGATCGATTCCAGCCCGGGTTTGGCGCAGTCCAGGATCGACGAGTTGTGTGCTGCCTGGGACACCGGCGTGCTCGCCGCTCCCGAGGAGGCAGGTCTGGCAGGACTGCGTCTGGTGCTGTGCCACGCACTGGCGCAGCAGCTCGACGGACGCACGGAATTCCGCAGCACGCCCGGGCACGGCTCGAGGCTGACGGCAGAGATCCCGCTGTCCGGCACCTCTGACACCTCGAGCACCTGAGGAGCTCCGGGAATTGCCGGAACTCCTGCCGGCTTCAACAGGTTGCAGGAGTGGCCGGGTCGCCGTCAGCGGGACATGCGCACCGGCCACGGCGGCGCCTGGCCGTCCGTGTCGCGCCCGGCGTACAGCGTCATGTGCGGGAACGGGATCTCGATGCCCCGGTCGTCGAAATCACGTTTGAGCCGACGCAGATACTCCCGACGCACCGCCCACTGCTGCAGCGGCGCGCACTTGAAGCGGCAGCGGATCACCACCGCCGAGTCGTCCCACCGCTCGACCCCGGCGATCTCCAGCGGCTCGAGGATCAGCGGCTCGAACGCCGGATCGCCGCGCATGCGGGCGCCGGTGTCACGCATGACCTCCATGACAGCGTCGGCGTCCTCGCGGTAGGACACACCGATGTCCATGACCGCGTAGGCGTGGCCACGGCTGTAGTTGACGACCGTGCTGATCTCACCGCTGGGCACGAAGTGCACGTTGCCGTCGTAGTCACGCAGTTGCACATAGCGCAGCGTCACCACCTCGACCAGCCCGGCGTGCTCGCCGAGCTTGACGACGTCGCCCTCCCGGATCTGGTTCTCCAGCAGCAGGAACAGCCCGGTGAAGTAGTCCTTGACCAGGCTTTGCGTGCCGAAGCCCACGGCCAGGCCCACGACCCCGGCCGCGCCCAGGATGGGCGCCACCGAGATCCCGAGTTCGCTGAGCACCAGTGTGCCCGCGATCAGGGCCACCAGAACGCCGGCCAGATACCGGCCGACACGCGCCAGCGTCTCGATACGCTTGACCGTTTCGCGATCGTCGACACGGGCAGCCACCCGGTCGCGAAACAGGTGCGTGGCCTTGTGCAACAGACGCATCATCAGCCACGCCATCGCCAGGATCAGCGCGATGCGCAGCGCGGCGGCCGTGCCGACGTTCAGGCCTGACCAGAAAAGTGTCAGCGACTCCATCATCGTGAACTCCTTGCGCGCCGTCGACCCGGGCGGCTGTGGCCGCGAGGGTCAACGCCTCAAAGCATCCGACGCAAGGCAGCGAAGAAGAGTTCCGACTGCAGCCGCTCCTGCTCGACCTGCGCCGCCAGACGCGCCGCGATCTCAGGCGCCACCGGTGCGAGCGGCCGCCCGGTGGACTGCGCGAGCACCTGGGCCTGGCAGGCGCGTTCGAGGTAGTAGAGATCGTCGTAGGCGTAGTCGATGCGCGGCCCGCAGACGATGACACCGTGATTGGCCAGGAAGGCGACGTCGGCGCCCTGCATCGCGCGCGCGATGCGCTCGCCTTCGGCGGCGTCCAGGGCCGCGCCGTTGTAGTCGGGATCGACGGCCACCCGCCCGTGGTAGCGCATGGACGACTGTGACAGCGTCGTGTCGAGGCAGCGGTCGACCGTCAGCGTCAGCGCGGTCGCGTAAGGCATGTGGGTGTGCAGCACGCAGGCCTTGCCGGCGATGCGGTGCACCGCGGCATGGATGAACATCGCGGTGGGTTCCACCTCGTGGCGCCCGGCCAGTCGCGTCCCCGAGGCATCGACCATCACGATGTCCTCGGTGCGGATCTCGCTCCAGTGCAGGCCCCTGGGGTTCAGCAGAAAGCGGCCGGTGCCGTCCGGCAGTTCGACGCTGAAGTGGTTGCACACGCCTTCGGACAATCCGTGGTGCGCGGCGGCCCGCAATGCCAGCGCCAGATCGGCGCACAGGCGCCGCACATCCGGGGTGTTCAGCAGGTCAATCTGGCTCATCCATCCTTCTCCGCGCCGGCCGACCCTCGGGTGCCCCATGCACCCGCCCTCGAGCCTCGTGCCGGCGATGCGGCCGATGATCGCATGGCGCCAGACCGTCCTCGCCGCCGCGACGATCATCCCCGCCGTGCGCAGGCGCAAGCCCAGACCGACCGGAACGGCGCAGCATCTCCGAATGCCGTGCCCGGACCATGAAGCCATGAACACTCCCGCCCACGGGCGCCACGTCCGCCGTTTCGAGGAGTTGACGCTGGATGACGTCGCCGAGGTGGGCGGCAAGGTCGCCGCCCTGGGCGAGTTGCGACGCAGCCTGCCGGCGCAGACCGTACACGTGCCCGCAGGCTTCGCGGTGACCGCCGCCGCCTTCCGCGCCACGCTCGACGCGGCCGAGGCCTGGCCACGCCTGCACCAGGCGCTCGACGGGATCGACCGCCGCGACACCGACGCCATCGCAC
>JBMTXX010000198.1:0-7067 GCA_049453935.1 Rubrivivax sp. | reverse complement strand
ATGTCCTCCACCGCGCTGGCCACCAGCCGCCGGACCCTGACGAACCTGCGTCACATCCTCGACCTTGGCGAGGCCCACGCCGCCGCGCGCAAGTTCGACCCGCTGGTGCTCACGGGCGACCGGCTGGCGCCGGACATGTTCCCGCTGCGCCGCCAGGTCCAGATCTCCTGCGATGCCGTGAAGAACGGGCTGGCGCGAATCTCCGGCGTCGAGGCGCCGAAGTTCGAGGACAGCGAGACCAGCTTCGCCGAGTTGAAGGACCGCATCGACCGCACCCTGGCCTTCATCGACACCGTGCCGGCCGAGCGTCTGGACGGCACCGAGGACAAGGCCATCACCTTTCCCGTCGGCAAGGAGGCCACGCGCACGCTCAGCGGCTTCGACTACATGACGAGCTGGATGCTGCCCAACCTGTTCTTCCACGTCACCACCACCTACAACATCCTGCGCCACAACGGCGTGGACGTCGGCAAGGGCGACTACCTGCTGGGCAGCGCCGCGCGCGCCAGCCAGGGCTGAAGAGACAAGGGCCTCGGCGGCCTCGGCATCCGCCCAGGTGTCAGCGGCCTGACCCGCCAGACGGGCGGTGAGCCCTCACCGCCCGGCCCGCGTCACCAGCGCCAGCCCGGTGAAGATCGACACCATCGCGGCCCAGACGTAGACGCTGTGCGTCTCGCCGAAGAACAGCCAGCCCCAGAACACGCCCCACAGCGTGACGAGGAAGCCGGTCTGGCTGAAGAACACCGGGCCGGCCAGGCGCAGCACCTCGAAGAACAGCAGCGAGCCGACCCAGCCCGTGGCGGCCTGGAACAGCAGCGCCCAGTCGCCGGTGTGCGCCGGCGGCAACGGCAGGTGCAGGCCCTGGGCCAGCGCCAGCGGCGTGATCAGCACCAGCGAGCCGAGTTGCATCGCCCCGGCCAGGGCGAGCGAGTCGACACCGGCCGGGCGCTGGCGAGCGATGTAGATGTTGGACACGGCGTAGAACAGCGGCACCGTCAGGCACAGCGCCACCCAGGGCCACATCGCCGGGTCGGGCAGGCTGGCGCGCGGACCCAGCACCAGCAGCGCGCCCAGCAGCCCGAAACCCAGCCCGGCCACGCGCAGGCGGTGCACCGCCGCCATCCCCACGGCCAGGGCGATCGAATACGTCATCAAGGGCGACAGCGTGTTCAGCACCGCGGCCAGACCGGCGGGCACCCGCGACATCACCGTCACCGTGACGACGTAGGGGATGGTGACCGCCGTCGCCCCGGCGATCAGCGCGTAGCGCGCATGCCCGCGCAGCGCCGACGGCCGCGTGCCGCGCCATGCAGCGATGCCCAGCAGCACCAGCGCACCGCACAGGTTGATCGTGAAGATCCACGCCGCCGGCGCGATGCCGTCGCGCATGCCCATCTTGGCCAGTGAGAATTGCAGGCCCCACAACGCCCCCATCAGCATCATGTAGGCCAGCGCCAGCGCGATGCGGGCGCCGGATGGGGACTCAGGAGATGACATGCGTCTGGTCAGCTACAACATCCAGTACGGGAAGGGCAAGGACGGCCGCTTCGACCTGCCCCGCATCTGCGCCGCCCTCGAGGGCGCGGACATCATCGCACTGCAGGAGGTCGAGCGGCACTGGCCTCGATCGGGCAACGAGGACCAGCCTGCGCAGATCGCGCGCCTGCTGGGCGGCGGCTACCACTGGGTCTACGGGCCCGGCTTCGACGTCGACGCCCCGCACCTGCCGCCCGACCCGACCGGCACACCGCGGCGGCGCCAGTTCGGCAACCTGCTGCTGTCGCGCTGGCCCATCGTGTCGTCGCGCCACCACCTGCTGCCCAAGATGGGCCTCACGCGCCACTTCAGCCTTCAGCGCTCGGCCATCGAGGGCGTGATCGTGCCGCCAGGCGGCGACGCGGTGCGCGTGCACAGCCTGCACTTGAGCCACGTCGGCGACGGCGACCGCGCCCCACAGGTCGAGCGGCTGCTGCAACTGCACCGCGAAGCGCCACTGGAGGGCGGCGCCTGGTGCGGCGTCCACACCGAGACGGCCTGGACGCTGGGCCTGCCGCCGCCGCCCATGCCCGCCGCGGCGATCTACATGGGCGACTTCAACCTCGCCCCGGACTCGCCCCTGTACACCCGCCTGACCGGCCCCTGGTCACCCGACTTCGGGCGCATGAGCCATGCCGGCGGCCTGGTCGATGCGTATGTGGCCGCCGGCGGCGCCGAGCACGACCCCGCCAACTGGACCTGCGACAGCTGCGAGCCGCCGCAGCCACGGCGCCGCATCGACCACTGCTTCGTCTCCACCGAACTCGCCCAGCAGGTGCGCCGCGCATGGATCGACCAGGAGGCGCAGGGGTCGGATCATCAGCCGCTGTGGGTGGAGATCGAGCCGCGATGACAGGGCTGCATCAGTCCTGGGGCGGAATCAGGACCAGCTTTCCGGGGTACCTCTTTTCGACGAACGCCGTCTGTGCAAGCGCGATGTCGCGCAGAGGATAGGTCATCGAGACGAACGGGCGGAGCTGACCTGCGTTGATCATGGCCACCAAACGCTCGAAGACCGGCCGGGGCGTGTACGTGCATCCGTAGAGCGTCAGATCATGGAGGTAGACGCGGCGCAGGTCAGCCGCGACGACAGGGCCTGCGATCGCACCTGCCACCGCGTAGCGCCCACCCGGGCGTATCGATGCAAGGATGCGGTCGAAAGCGTCTCCTGCGACCACATCGATCACCGCGTCGAAGCTGCGCGTCGGCAGCGGGTCGTCTCGATCGACCACCGCTGCTGCGCCGGCCGCACGCACGGTCGGGTGCTTGCCGACCGCGGCGACGCCGGTGACGTCGGCACCGCACTGCGCCGCCAGCTGGACGGCCGCCAGACCGACGCCGCCCGAGGCGCCGGTGACCAGCACCTTGTCACCTGCGCCGACCCCGGCGCGCGACAACAGGTTCAGAGCCGTGCCGTGGCCGCAGGGCATGGCGGCGATCTCGACGTCGCTGAGCGGGGAGGCGCTGACGTCGTGAACCTGGTCTGCCGGAAGTTTGCAGAACTGGGCGAACGCGCCATCGAACTCCGACCCGAGCGAGAGAAAGCGCGTGGGCGCGTCAGGCAGCGGCATCGGCATGTTGATCGGACAGGTGACACGCATGCCGACACGCAGGCCGTTGACACCGGGACCGAGCGCCACCACACGGCCGCAAAGATCTCCTCCCTGGATCAGTGGAAAGCGCAGCTCGCCTCGCCAGCCACCGGCACGGATCGAGCCGTCCTGTGGCACGGCATCGGTCGCAACCGTGACCTCGCGCGCATACCAGCCCAGGCGGGTGTTGATGTCGGTGTTGTTCACGCCGGCGGCGAGCACCTGCACCAGCACCTCGCCCGGCCCCGGTTGCGGCACCGGGATCGCCTCGCTCCAGACCAGTCGTTCCAGCCCACCGTGGCCTGTCAGCTGAACCCCCTTCATCACATCAGGAATGGTCTGTCTCCTTCGGAAGGGCTTCGATGTCGTCTTGGCCCTGTGTCATTGAGCCGCACCTGCCGACGGCGTCTGACTGCGCGGTGCCACGGCACGCCGATCGTGCATCGGCCAGGCGGATGCCGACAAGGCCGGCCATCGGCCACGAAACAACGATCAGTAGAAACCCGGATCACCGCCCAAAGACCCTTCACTTAGAGTCGATATTCGAGAGCGCCACTCCAGAGCGCAATCTGAGGAGACTCCGTGACCACCAGCTTCAAGCTCAACGGTCGGGACGTACGGGTGGATGCACCCGGTGACGCCCCACTGCTTTTCGTGCTCGCCAACGACCTCGGCATCAATGGGGTCAAGTATGGCTGCGGCAAGTCGCAATGCGGCTCCTGCAGCGTCCTGGTCCAGGGCGAGGCCATCCGCTCCTGCGCGACCAAGCTGTCGGCCGTGGCCGGCAAGTCGGTCACCACGCTCGAGGGCCTGACCGAGAACGGCAAGCCCAGCAAGCTGCAGCAGGCCTTCATCGACGAGCAGGCGGCGCAGTGCGGCTACTGCACGGCCGGCATGATCATCCAGGCCGAGGCCCTGCTCGACCAGAACCCCAACCCGAGCGAGTCCGAGATCCGCTCGGCGATGAACGGCAATCTGTGCCGGTGCGGCACCCAGAACCGGGTCGTGCGCGCCATCCAGCGTGCAGCCAAGGGGGCCTGAACCATGAGCACCGCCACACTTTCCCGCCGCGGCTTCCTGACCGCCGGCGGCTATGTCGCCCTGTCCTTCGCCATCCCGCTGGGTGACGCCGTCGCACAGGGCGCGGCTGCGGCCAAGCCCAAGCTGCCCGGCAGCCTGAACATCCACCGCTCGCTGAAATCCTGGCTGCGCGTCAACGCCGACGGCACCGTCACGCTGCTGGTGGGCAAGGTCGAACTCGGCCAAGGCATCCTGACGGCCGTGGCGCAGATCTGCGCCGACGAACTCGACGTCAACCTCGAGCGCGTGCAGATCATCTCGGGTGACACCGCGCAGGTGCCGGACGAGGGCGTGACCGCCGGCTCGTTCTCGATGCCCAACTGCGCCCCTGCGGTGCAGCAGGCCTCGGCCGAGGTGCGTGCGATGCTGGTCGACATGGCCGCGGCCAAGCTCGGCAAGCCGGCGGCATCGATGAAGGTCACCGACGGCACGATCGCCAGCGCCGACGGCGCCAAGGCGACCTACTGGGAGCTGGCTTCCGGGCTGTCGCTCGAGCGCGAGGCCACGGGCACGGTCAAGCCCAAGCCGATCAGCGCCCATCGCTACATCGGCAAGTCGGTGCCCCGGCTGGACCTGCCCGCCAAGATGACGGGGCAGCCCATCTTCGTGCAGGACATGCGCCCGGCCGGCGTCGTCTACGGCCAGATCGTACGGCCCCCCACGTACAAGGCCAAGCTGGCCTCGCTCGACGCATCGGCCGTCGAGAAGATGCCCGGCGTGGTCAAGGTGGTGCGCAACGGCTCCTTCCTCGGTGTGGTCGCGCAGCGCCAGGAACAGGCGATCGCCGCGGCCGCCGCCCTGGCCACCGCCGCGAAGTGGGATGTCGAGAAAGCCATGCCGGGCGCCGATGGCATGGAGGACTGGTTGCTCAAGACCAAGCCCGCCCGGGTCATCGAGACGAAGAAGCAGCCCCGCGCCGGCGGCCCGGCCGCGGTCAAGACGCTGGAGGCAAGCTACTACCGGCCCTACCAGATGCACGGCTCGATCGGCACGTCCACCGCCATCGCGGTGATGGGTGCCGACGGCACGCTCACGATCGACACCCACAGCCAGTCGGTGTTCCAGACGGGCGCGGCCATCGCCAAGATGCTGGGCATGGACGTCAAGAAGGTGCACTGCCGCCACGCGCAAGGCTCGGGCTGCTACGGACACAACGGCGCCGACGATGCCGCGGCCGACGCCGCGCTGCTGGCGGTGGCCGTGCCGGGCAAGCCCGTCAAGCTGCAGTACACCCGTGAACAGGAGCACCGCTGGGAGCCCTATGGCTCGGCCATGCTGATCCGCACCAAGGCCGGGCTGGACAAGGACGGCAACATCCTCGACTGGGACCTGCAGATCCACTCCACGCCGCACGGCACGCGTCCGGGCGGCAACCCGGGCAACCTGCTGTCGGCGCGCTACCTCGAAAAGCCGTTCGCACAGCCCGTGCCGGCCAACGGCGGCCCGCCCAACTACGCGGCCGACCGCAACGGCATTGCGCTGTACGAGTTCCCGGGCCACAACGTCACGACGCACTTCATCACCGAGATGCCGCTGCGCGTGTCGTCCACCCGCGGTCTGGGTGCCTACGCCAACGTGTACGCGATCGAGTCCTTCATGGACGAGCTGGCCGCGGCGGCCGGCGTCGATCCGGTCGAGTACCGGATGCGCTTCCTGAAAGACCCCCGCGCCCGCGACGTGGTGGCCAAGGCCGCCGAGGCCTTCGGCTGGGGCAAGTGGCAGAAAAAGGCCGGCCGCGGCCGCGGCATCGGCTTTGCACGCTACAAGAACACGGCTGGGTACTGCGCCGTGGCGATGGAGGTCGAGGTCAACAAGCGCAATGGCCGCGTGCGGGTGCTGCGCGCGGTGGCAGCGGCCGACAGCGGGCACCTGGTCAACCCTGACGGGGTGAAGAACCAGATCGAGGGCGGGCTGGTGCAATCGCTGAGTTGGACGCTGAAGGAGGAGGTCAAGTTCGACGACACCCGCGTGACTTCGGAAGACTGGGCCGGCTACCCGATCCTGACCTTCGCCGAGTGCCCACCCGTGGAAGTGGTGCTGATCGACCGCCCGGGGCAGCCTTATCTGGGCACCGGCGAGGCCTCGCAGGGCCCGGCCGGCGCAGCGCTGGGCAACGCGGTGTTCGATGCCACCGGCACGCGCTTCCGCCGCCTGCCGCTGACGCCGGACCGCGTCAAGGCCGGGCTGAAGGCCTGACAGCGGCATCGCCTGACCGCCGGGGCCGATCGGGACGCACGCCAGCGCCCCGACGGCAGCTTGCCACCGAGGCCGACCGTACGCAGCTTGCGACG
Organism: Rubrivivax sp.; assembly: GCA_049453935.1. GTDB lineage: Bacteria > Pseudomonadota > Gammaproteobacteria > Burkholderiales > Burkholderiaceae_C > Rubrivivax. Next base: position 568 of record JBMTXX010000198.1, on the reverse strand, counting down.
GTCGGCGCTTTCGTTCCCATCGACTGGATCCAGGGATCCGATACATGCGTCTACTCGCGCTTGTCCTGCCCGTGGTCGCCCTTGCGGGGGCCGCCGCCTTCGTGCTTCGTCCGGCCCCCGAGATCGCGCCGATCGATCCGCCCAAGGCCGACAACTTCGCCGCCGAACTCGTCGAGCGCGGCGAGGTGCTCGCCCGCATCGGCGCCTGCGAGGTGTGCCACACCGCCGAGGGCGGCGAGCCCTACGCCGGCGGCCTGGCACTGCACACGCCCTTCGGCAAGCTCTACAGCACCAACCTCACACCCGACGCGACGACCGGCATCGGTCGCTGGTCCAAGGACGCCTTCGTGCGCGCCATGCGCGAGGGCGTGGGCCGGGACGGATCGCATCTCTACCCGGCCTTCCCCTACACCCATTTCGCGAAGGCAAAAGACGAGGATCTGGGCGCGCTCTACGCCTTCCTCATGTCACTGGACGCCGTCCAGGCCCCGGCGAAAGCCAACGAGCTGGCCTTCCCCTTCAACCAGCGCGCGCTGCTGGCGGGCTGGAAGATGCTGTTCCACGACGC
>JBMTXX010000197.1:0-7076 GCA_049453935.1 Rubrivivax sp. | reverse complement strand
TGCAGCCAGACGATGCCGGTCAGCCCGCAGAAGACCTCGCGCTGGCCGCGCTCGCGCAGCACCGGGGCCTGTGTGCAGCCCTCGCCCGAGGCGTCGGGAGCCTGCGGCTCCAGCGGGATCACCCGTGCGGGCGGTGCCCACGGGTGCTCGGCCTGGCGGTGCGTGCTCATCTTGCGACCTCCATCGTGTGGCCGGACGGCTGGCGGGATGCCGGCAGCGCGCCGCCCGCGGACGTCTCGGCCTGGGCCTGCAGCCGCGCGGCGCGCAGCTTCAGCAGGAACTGCGTGGCATTGACGGCATAGGCGACGTAGGCAGCCAGTGCGAGGACCATCAGTTCCTTCGGCTCGAGCGCGCCCTGCCACAGGGCCCAGAGATAGGCCGTGTGCAGGGCCAGCACGAGCATGCTGAACACGTCTTCCCAGAAGAAGGCCGGGGCGAAGAGCCAGGCGTCGAAGACCACCTTCTCCCAGATGCACCCGGTGACCATGATGGTGTAGAGCAGGGCGGTCTTCAGCACGATGGACAGCGTGGCCGCGCCATAGCCCTCGCCGGTCAACAGGAAGCGCAGCACCAGCACCACGCTGATCGCGAACACCGCGAACTGCAGCGGGGCGAGCAGGCCTTGCACCAGTGTCCAGCGCGTGGCGTCGCGCCGCGCCCGCTGTTGCGGGGTGTAGAGCGGCGGTGTGGGTGTGCGGGCGACAGTCATCTTCTGAGGGGTGGAGCGCCGGCGATCCAGGGTGGGTTGCCGACACAGGCAGCGTAGGACGACTTCCGCTGTGTGTCAACCATATTAGACGTCAAAAAGACTTGACATCAGGGAATTTGCCCAGGATCATGCCGGGCATCGAACGCATGCGAGCCTCATCGTGGGACGTGTGCGCGGGGTTCGCCTTTGGCAGGTGGCCCGCTGTCGGTGTCCTGTCCGATGGGTCAGGCGCCCGGAGGCGGTCGTCCACGGCAGGTGGGCCGGGTGGAAGTTCGACGCGCTGGAGTGCCAGGTGTACAACCCAGAAAAGGTTCGCCGCAAGTCGCGCGACCGTGCCAAAGGGGCCGGTGGCGATGGCAGTGCCTGCCCAGGGCGGGAGGACGAGACGCAGGGCAATGCGTTGTCGGTGAACACTGCCGAGTCGCTCTCGGGGCACCGAGCGTTCTCCGGCGGATCCCGTCCCTTGTCTCAAGGCGAGGCTGCCGGCAGCCAGGCTTCGCCATGGGCGTCGCAGCCGGCTGACCCGTCGGGAAGGTACGCGCTCACGAAGCTTTTCGCTCGGCACACCGGGTCCGTCCATGAAGTGGAGGACCGTCACGTGCGAGTCTCGCGCCTGTTCTCGGTGATCGAGACCAGCCTGTTGCCGCGCCTGTTGCGAAATCACCGCACCGCCGCGCGTGTGGCGCCCCAACGCCCGAGTGCCGATGAGTTCGAGGAGTTCTTCAGCCGTCTGATGCTTGAAGACGAACCGGTGCTGGAGGCCTCCATCGAGCGGGTGCTGGCCCGCGGTGTGGCCATGGAGACCGTGTTTTGTGACCTGCTCGTGGCCGCACATGCGCGGCTGGCAGCGTCCGGGGCGACCGACGCGGCCAACCTCGTGGCCCAGACCGTGGCTGTCGCCCGCCTGCACGAACTCGCGCGTCGACATGCCCCTGCCTTCCAGGCCGAGCGCATACCCCGCGTCAGCGACCGCCGAGTCCTGCTGATCGCGCGCGAAGGCGATCTCCATGGCTTCGGGATGTCCCTGGCGGGCGAGTTCTTCCGACACGCAGGCTGGGACGTCGTGCTGTCCGTCAGCGCCGATCCAATGGTCGACGCGCAGCGCGTCAGCGCCACCCGGTTCGACGTCGCGGCGGTCTGGGTGGGGCATGCCGGGCTCGCCGCTTGGGCTCGCGATCTCGTCGCGTCCCTGCGTGCCTCGAGCTGTCACCAGCCCCTTGTCTTCATGGCTTGCGGGCCCTGGGCGGCTGACTCGCCGCAACGGCTTCGAGAACTGGATGTCGACCTGTACGCAGACGTCGTCCAGGCGCCCACGCTCGCCGACAATGCCGTGCTCTGGCACTGCCGTGAACTCGATGCAGGCGGTGCCAGGGGCGCTATCCTTCGGCCCCCCCCGAAATGAACGCGAGGACCTCTTGTCGATCCGCACTTCTGTCGGTTCCAGCGATCTGGTGAGCCCCCACCTGCCGGGCATGCGCGACCAGGTCCTTCGATGGCGCGCGGGGCACCCCGGCGCGGCCCAGCGTTGCCCTGCGAGTTGCCCATGACGATGCGGCCGTCCCTGACCGGTCTGGACCCGTCGATCACCGCCCGTCTGCTGGAGCAGGCCGGTGACGTGGTGATCCTGCTGGACGCCGACGGGTGCGTTCTCGACGTGATGGCGCGCAGCGGCGCCATGGCGCGTGCCCCGCTGGCCTCCTGGAGAGGGCGGGCGCTGCTGGATCTCGTCACGACGGAAAGCCGCGAGAAGGTCCGCGTCAGCCTCGAGGACGCACTGGCCGGTGTCGAGCCGAAGTGGCGCCAGGTGAACCACCCTGTGGAGGGCAGTGAAGACCTGCCGGTGCTCTACCTCACGGTGTCCAGTGGTCGACAGGCCGCCGGCGCGGTGCGCTACGTGGTGCTGGGACGAGACCTGCATGGCACTGTGGCGTTGCAGCGGCGTCTGGTCGATGCCCAGCAGACCATGGAGCGCGACTACTGGCGGTACCGCGAGGCCGACACACGCTATCGCCACCTGATGCAGACCAGCCAGGATGCGCTGCTGGTCATCGACGGGCAGAACCAGCGCATCGTCGAGACCAACCCGGCCGCCGACGCCCTGCTCGCGCGCCAGCGCGGTCCGCTGGCCGGCGCCGCCTTGCCGGCCCTGTTCTCCGAGGCTTCCGGCGAGCCCTTGCAGAGCCTGCTTGCGGCCGCGCGCACCGTCGGTCGGCGTGAGCCCGCTCATGTGGTGCTGGCGGAAGGGGGTGTGCCGGTGGCGGTGTCGGCCACGCTGTTCCGCCAGGATCAGATGCCCTTCCTGCTGGTGCGGGTGGTGCCCCAGCCGGCCCTGTCGGTGCCGGCCGGTCGGCCCAGCGAGGCGACGCTGCACGGCGCATATTTCGGGCAGGCCGCCGATGCGCTGGTCTACACCGATGCGCAGGGGCGCATCCTCGCCGTCAACCGAAGCTTTGCACTGATGGCGCAGCTCAGCGCCGAGGAGCAGGCGCGGGGCGAAATGCTCGACCGCTGGCTCGGGCGCACCGGGGTGGAACTCAGCGTGCTCATCACCAACCTGCGTCAGCGCGGATCGGTCGGTCTGTTCAACACCACACTGCGTGGGGAGTTCGGCGCGGCGATCGATGTCGAGATCTCGGCCTCGGTGCTGGCCATGCCCGATGTGCAGCGGCTGGCTTTCTCGATCCGCGACGTCAGCCGGCGGCTGCAGAGCGAGGAGCGGGCGCCCGACCGTGTGTCGCGCTCGGTGGGCGAACTCACCGAACTTGTCGGTCGCGTGCCGCTGAAGGACATCGTCAGCGAGACCACCGAGCTGATCGAGCAGCTGTGCATCGAGGCCGCGCTGCAGATGACGCAGGGCAACCGGGCCTCGGCGGCCCAGTTGCTGGGGTTGTCGCGCCAGAGCCTGTACGTCAAGCTCAACCGCTTCGGTCTGGCAGCGGGAGCGCCCGCCGCCGATGCCGACGAAGAACGCCCCGGTTCTTCTGTCAAGTTGGATTGACTTATCGATCTGTCAAGGGCAACATCGCGCCATGGCGCAAGTTGCCCTGCAGATGTCCTACCCGCAGCCCTCGGCCGTGGCCGAGTTGCTCAAGCCCATCACCTGGTTTCCCCCGATGTGGGCCTTCGCCTGCGGCGTGGTGGCGTCCGGGCAGCCGCTGGCCAGCCACTGGGCGCTGATCCTGGCCGGTCTGCTGCTGGCCGGGCCCTTCGTCTGCGCCACCAGTCAGGCGGTCAACGATTGGTTCGACCGCGAGGTCGACGCGATCAACGAGCCGCAGCGTCCGATCCCTTCCGGACGCATGCCGGGCCGATGGGGCCTGTACGTCGCGTGCATCGGCACGGTGCTGTCGCTGCTGTTGTCGGTGGTGCTCGGGCCCTGGGGCTTCGGTGCGGCCGCGGTCGGTCTGGCCCTGGCGTGGGCCTACAGCGCGCCGCCCTTGAGGCTCAAGCGCAACGGGTGGTGGGGCAACGCGGCCTGCGGCCTGTCCTACGAGGGTCTGGCCTGGGTCACCGGCGCGGCGGTGATGGCCGCAGGCGCGATGCCGGCCTGGCCGTCGCTGCTCCTGGCCGCGCTGTACAGCGCCGGCGCCCACGGGATCATGACGCTGAACGACTTCAAGGCCCTCGAGGGCGACCGTCGCATGGGCATTGCCTCGCTGCCGGTGCAGCTCGGGCCGCGTGGCGCGGCGCTGGCCGCCAGCGCCACGATGCTGGTCGCACAGCTCGTGGTGATCGCCCTGCTGCTGGCCTGGGAGCGCCCTTGGCACGCGCTGGCGATCGCCGCGCTGGTGCTGGGTCAGGCGTGGATGATGCGCCGCTTTGTCGCCGCTCCGGTCGAGCGCGCACTCTGGCTCAGCGGGCTGGGTGTGCCCTTGTTCGTCGCCGGCATGATGGTCAGTGCCTTCGCGGTGCGGGGGGTGTGATGGGCTGGATCGCGATCTGTCGTCTGGCGCTGGTGCAGATGTCGCTCGGCGCCATCGTCGTGCTCACCACGTCCACGCTCAACCGCGTGATGGCGGTGGAATGGATGCTGCCGGCGCTGGTGCCCGGCCTGCTCGTGGGGCTGCACCATGCGGTGCAGCTCACGCGCCCGCGCATGGGGCATGGCTCGGACATGGGCGGCCGACGCACCCCTTGGATCGCCGGCGGCATGGCGGTGCTGGCGCTCGGTGGTTTTCTGGCGGCGGTCGCCACGGCGTGGATGGGCAGCCACCGGGACGCCGGGCTGGCCCTGGCCCTCGTCGGCTATGCCTGTGTCGGGCTGGGCGTGAGTGCCGCCGGCACCTCGTTGCTGGTGTTGCTGGCCAAGCAGGTCGACCCGCAGCGGCGCGCGGCGGCCGCCACCGTCGTGTGGGTGATGATGATCGTCGGCTTCGCGGTGACAGCCGGCTTGGCCGGCCGTTGGCTCGATCCGTTCACGCCTGTGCGTCTGGTCGTCGTCAGTGCGGTGGTTTCGGTGCTGGCGCTCACGGTTGCGCTGCTTGCGCTGTGGGGGGTCGAACGGCCAGCCCAGGGGCTTGCCGTGGCCGCGCGGCCGGATCGCAGGACGCCGTTCCGTGAGGTGCTGGCCGAGGTCTGGACCGAACGTGACGCGCGCCGCTTCACGGTGTTCGTCTTCGTCTCGATGATCGCGTACAGCACGCAGGATCTGATCCTCGAGCCCTTTGCCGGCGTGCGCTTCGGGCTGTCGCCCGGCGAGACGACAAGCCTGTCGGGGCTGCAGCACGCGGGTACGCTGGCGGGGCTGCTGCTGGGGGCGCTGGCCGGGCGCCGGCTGTGGGGGGTGGGCTTCGGCTCGCTGCGCGCCTGGATCGTCGGTGGTTGCATCGCTTCCGGTCTTGCGCTGGCTGGACTGGTCGTCGGCGACCGCCTGGACGGCATGGACTGGCCGATACGGGCCAACGTCTTCGCCATGGGGGTCGCCAACGGCGCCTTCTCGATCGCGGCCATCGGGTCGATGATGGCGCTGGCCAGCCAGGGCCGTGCCGGTCGCGAGGGCGTCCGCATGGGGCTCTGGGGCGCTTCCCAGGCGGTGGGCTTCGCGCTCGGCGGTGTCCTCGGCACCGCCGCCGCCGACTTGATGCGCTGGTGGGTCGGCTCCCAGGTGGGGGCCTATGTGCTCGTCTTCAGCGGCGAGGCCCTGATGTTCCTGTTGGCCGCCGCGATCGCGGCGCGCATCGCCATCCCGGCGCTCCTGCCGGCCGAACGGGGCGCGTCCCTCCATGCCGCCCCACCATCCCAACCGCCTACGCCGGAGCCTGCCCATGAACGAGTCGCCCCTTTATGACGTCGTGGTCGTCGGCGGTGGTCCGGCCGGCGCGACCGCTGCGCACGACCTGGCCCGCCAAGGGCGGTCCGTGCTGCTGCTGGACCGCGCCGGGCGCATCAAGCCTTGCGGCGGTGCGATCCCGCCGCGGCTGATCAAGGACTTCGAGATCCCTGACCACCTGCTCGTGGCGCGCATCCGCTGCGCCCGGATGGTGGCGCCGAGCCGCCAGCAGGTGGACATCCCGATCGACGGCGGCTTCGTCGGCATGGTCGATCGCGACGTTTTCGACGAGTGGTTGCGCGCGCGCGCAGCGTCGGCGGGTGCGCATCGGCGGATCGGCACTTTCGACAAGCTCACACGCGACGTCGACGGCACCAGCGTGGTCCATTTCGACGCTCGCTCCAGCCAGGGCGCGACCGAGTCCGAGCCGATGACGGTGCGGGCGCGCTGCGTGATTGGTGCCGACGGCGCGCGCTCGGAAGTCGCCCGGCAGGCTGTGCCGGGCGCCGAGAAGACCCGCTATGTGTTCGCGTATCACGAGATCGTCGGCAAGCCCGAGCGTCCGCCGCAGGGCTACGACGCCGACCGGTGCGACGTCGTATACGACGGCCGCTACTCGCCGGACTTCTACGGCTGGGTCTTCCCTCATGGCCCGACGCTGAGCATCGGCACGGGCAGTGCCGACAAGGGCTTCTCGTTGCGGGGTGCCACCGGTGCCCTGCGCGCGGCGGTCGGCCTGCGGGATGCGCCCACACTGCGGCGCGAAGGCGCGCCCATTCCCTTGAAGCCCTTGCCGAAATGGGACAACGGGCGGGATGTCGTGCTGGCTGGCGACGCGGCAGGGGTGGTGGCGCCAGCCTCGGGTGAGGGTATCTACTATGCGATGGCATGCGGCCGCATGGCCGGCGAGGCCGCGCTGGAGTTCCTGCGCACCGGGCGGCCTGCGGCCTTGGCGCAGGCGCGCAAGCGCTTTCTGCGTGCGCATGGCAAGGTGTTCTGGGTGCTGGGGATGATGCAGCACTTCTGGTACCGCAACGACAAGCGCCGCGAGCGCTTCGTCGCGATCTGCCGGGACCGCGACGTCCAGCAGCTCACCTT
>JBMTXX010000196.1:0-7174 GCA_049453935.1 Rubrivivax sp. | reverse complement strand
GACTCGCAAACCGGCTGGGGCCGGCGCTGCGTACCGGCTGGCAGCTCGGGCCGTCTGGGTTCGAAGCCCCCGACACACCCGGCCTGGGCGTGGAGGTGGACGAAGAAGCGTTGGAGACGTTCGTGTCGAGGTGATGCGAGGACAGCCGCGGGACGGCGCCTCGTGCCGCTGCGTCACGAGGCAGCCGCGGCTTGCGCAGCCGCAAGGCGATTCCGGCAGACGCGCCGAAGATGCCTGGACCGTGGCCGCAAGGGTCGGCCACACCGCCTGTGGAGTCCTACGCAATGCCTTCCCGCTCACTGCACCTGCTGACCCTCGGGGCTCTGGCCCTGGCCCCCTGCTGGGTCGCCGCCCAGGGCATGGCCACCGGCCAGGCCTATGCCGGCGCTTCGATCGGCGCCTCCAAGTACGACCTGAACTGCACCGGCGCCACCGCCTGCGACCGCAGCGGCATCGGCTGGAAGCTGTTCGGCGGCTACATGGTCCACCCGAATTTCGGCGTCGAGATCGACGTGCGCCACCACGGCAATGGCGAGGTGTCCGGCACGGTCGGCGGCGCCGCCGTGTCCAACACCTTCAAGGCCTACGGGGCCGGGCTGTACGGCCTGGGTCAGGTGCGCAGCGGCGCGTTCTCGGCCTTCGGCAAGGCCGGGGTGGCGTGGATGCGCGGCAGCGGCGTGGCCGCCGTCGCCGATCTGGGCAGCCCGGACCGGGAGAGCCATGCGCGCCCGGCCTGGGGTCTGGGGATCGGCTGGGATTTCACGAAGACGCTGAGCGCGCGGCTGGAGTTCGAGCGCATCGACGTGAAGTTCGGCGGCGACAAGTTCGACGCCGACCTGGTCAGCGCCAGCATCGTCACCCGGTTCTGAGCGCCACGCCGTGAACGACAGCACTGTTCACCCGCACCCCCGCGACTCGGCTCCACGGCCGCTCGCGGCCGGCAGCACGACGCCCGCCGCGCCTGCCGTCACGCCCGCCGACACGCTGCCCTGGCGCCGCATGCTGGTGCATCTGGACGGCTCGCCACGCAGCGCCGAGCGTCTGGCCTTGGCGCGTCGACTCGCCGGCCGGGCCGGTGCGACGCTGGTGGCCATGCACGCCGTCACCCCGGTGTGGGCAGAAATGCCGATGAGCGCCCTGGGCGATGCCGGCGCCGGCGTGCTGCTGCAGGAGGCCGAGGCCGAGCGCCGACGCGGCGCCCGCGCGGTGTACGACCGCGAGGCGGCACGTCCCGGCGCGCCGATGCACTGGCACGACGCCACCGACCTGACCGACACCGGCTGGGGCGCGGCCGCGACAGCCTTCAGCGCACGCGCGTTGTGCAGCGACCTCGTGGTGCTGGGCCAGCGCGACCCCCAGGACGCGCTTTCCTGGGGCGTGCCGACGGACTTCATTCCCGACGTGGTCGCCAATTCGGGTCGCCCGGCGCTGGTCGTGCCGCGGGTCGGCCACTTCGACACCGTCGGCCGCCGGGTGCTGGTGGCGTGGAAGCCGGCGCGCGAGGCCGCGCGGGCACTGGCCACCGCCCTGCCCCTGCTGCGGCAGGCCCAGCACGTCGAGGTGGCGCACTGGCGCGAAAGCGGCACATCGCTGCCGGCGCACCCGGCCACCGCGCCCGGCGCGCTGCAGGACTGGCTGCAGGCGCACGGCATCCAGGCGCACCACACCGCACAGGGCGACGCCCACGCCGACATCGGCGAGCAGATGCTGTCGCTGGCCGCGCACATCGACGCCGACCTGCTGGTGATGGGCTGCTACGGCCACAACCGCACCCGCGAGTGGCTGCTGGGCGGGGCCACGCGCACGCTGCTGCAGAGCATGACCGTGCCGGTGTGGATGGCGCACTGACCCACCCCTCGGACCCTACGGAGAGCTCCACCTTGACGGCAGAAGACCCAGACACCCGCCCAGACGCCCCCGTGCGACTGCCTGCCGACGTCGTGCCACTCGTGCCGATGCGCAACCTGGTGCTGTTCCCGCTGCTGCTGGCGCCCATCACCGTCGGCCGGCCCCGCTCGGTGGCCGCGATCGCGCAGTCCCTGGCGACCTCGTCGCCGTTTGCCGTGGTGCTGCAGAAGGACGCGCAGGTGGACGATCCGGTGCAGTCCGACCTCTTCGCCATCGGCACGCTGGCACGTGTGGTGCAGCACAGCCGTGCCGACGAAGGGCAGGTCCACATCGTGTGCCAGGGCGTGCAGCGCGTGCGCCTGCTGGCGCTGGAGCACGGGCTGCCCTTCATGGCGGCGCACGTCGAGGCGGTGCCCGACACCGGCCTGGGAGATCGCCCCTCCCCCGAGGCCGAGGCGCTGGCGCTGCAACTGCGCGAACGCGGTGCCGAGATCCTGTCACTGCTGCCAAGTGTGCCGGCCGAACTCTCGCAGGTGATGCAGGCCACGGCCTCGCCCACCCAGCTGGCGGATCTGGCCGCGAGCCTGGTCGACGTCGACCCGGCCGTCAAGCAGGATCTGCTGGAGACCGTCTCGGTCGAGAAGCGGCTCGAGCGGGTGCTTGGCCTGGTCACCCACCGGCTGCAGGTGCTGCGCCTGTCGCAGGAGATCAGCGCCCGCACCAAGGAGCAGTTCGACGACCGCCAGCGCCGCGTGCTGCTGCAGGAGCAGTTGCGCGCCATCAAGCACGAACTCGGCGAGAACGGCGAGCAGGCGCAGGACTTCCAGCGCCTGGAAGAAGCCATCGCACAGGCGAAGATGCCCGCCGATGCCGACCTGCAGGCACGCAAGGAGTTGCAGCGCCTCAAGCGCATGGGCGAAGCCGGCGGTGAGGCGTCGATGCTGCGCACCTGGCTGGAGTGGATGACCGAGCTGCCCTGGGCCGAGCCGGCTCCGCTGGCCATCGACCTCGGCGCCGCACGCGCCACGCTGGAGGCCGACCACCACGGCCTGCCCAAGGTCAAGCGCCGCATCCTCGAGTACCTGGCGGTGAAGAAGCTCAACCCCACCGGCCGCGCGCCCATCCTGTGCTTTGCCGGCCCGCCGGGCGTGGGCAAGACCTCGCTGGGCCAGAGCATCGCGCGCGCCATCGGCCGGCCCTTCGTGCGCGTGTCGCTCGGCGGCGTGCACGACGAGGCCGAGATCCGCGGCCACCGCCGCACCTACATCGGCGCGCTGCCCGGCCTGATCGTCCAGGGCCTGAAACGCGCTGGCACACGCGACTGCGTGATGATGCTCGACGAGGTCGACAAGCTCGGCACCAGCCTGCGCGGGGACCCGGCCGCCGCCATGCTGGAGGTGCTGGACCCCGAGCAGAACGCCACCTTCCGCGACCACTACCTCGGCCTGCCCTTCGACCTCAGCCGCGTGGTGTTCATCGCCACGGCCAACGTGATCGACGCGATCCCGTCGCCGCTGCGCGACCGCATGGAGCTCATCGAGCTGCCCGGCTACACGCTCGAGGAAAAACTGCAGATCGCGCAGCGCTACCTGCTGCAGCGCCAGCGCGAGGCCTGCGGCCTGACGGCGGCGCAGGTGCAGCTCGACGACGATGCACTGCGCGCCATCGCCGCCGACCACACGCGCGAGGCCGGCGTGCGCCAGCTCGAACGCGAGATCGGTCGGGTGATGCGGCACGCGGCCACGCAGGTGGCGCACGGCGTGGGGCCCGACGACGGGCCGATCCAGGTGGGCGCCGGCGACCTGGAGGCCATCCTCGGCCCGGCGCCCTACGAGCACGAGACCGCCCTGCGCACCGGCCTGCCCGGTGTGGCCACCGGTCTGGCCTGGACGCCCGCCGGCGGCGACATCCTCTTCGTCGAGGCCACCCGCGTGCCTGGGAGCGACCGCCTGATCCTCACCGGCCAGCTCGGCGACGTCATGAAGGAGAGCGCGCAGGCCGCGCTGACGCTGATCAAGTCGCAGGCGCACACCATCGGCATCCCCGCCGGCATGCTCGAGCACATGGACGTGCACCTGCACGTGCCGGCCGGCGCCATCCCCAAGGACGGTCCGAGTGCCGGCGTGGCGATGTGCGTGGCGCTGGCCTCGCTGTTCGCCAACCGGTCGGTGCGCCCCGACGTGGCGATGACCGGCGAGATCAGCCTGCGCGGGCTGGTGCTGCCGGTGGGCGGCATCAAGGAGAAGGTGCTGGCGGCGCTGCGCGCCGGCGTGCGCACCGTGCTGCTGCCGGCGCGCAACCGCAAGGACTTGGTCGACGTGCCGGACGAGGCCCGCAAGGCGCTGCAGTTCGTCTGGCTCGACACCATCGAGCAGGCCCTCGGTGCCGCGCTGTGCGACCGTCGCGCGCGCGAGCCCGAAGCGCTGACGCTGGCGTGACGGCCAAGCCCGGCGCCGACGACGTCCCGAGGACGCAAGGAACGAGACCGTGAACGACACCACCGCCGCCCCGATGCGTGCCGCGATCGCGACGATCCGCAAGGACTTGCGGGCGCTGGCCGTCCCGCCGAACATGCCGGACCTCGCCGCCGCGCGGGCCGGCTTTTCCTGGGACGACGCGCGCGCAGCGCTCGAGGGGTTGCCCGGTGGCGCGCTGAACATCGCGCACGAGGCGGTGACGCGCCACGCCCACGGCCCGCGCGCGGCGCATACCGCGCTGCGCTGGCTGGGTGCCGAAGGCGAGGTGCGCGATCTCAGCTACCGCGATCTGGACGCCGCCGCCAGCCGCTTCGCGCATGTGTTGCGCGACGCCGGGCTGGCGCGCGGCGACCGCCTGTTCGTGCTGCTCCCGCGGGTGCCGTCGCTGCACGTGGCGGTGCTGGGCGCACTCAAGGCGGGGCTGGTGGTGTGCCCGCTGTACCCGGCCTTCGGGCCGGAGCCGATCGCCACCCGCATGGTGCTCGGCGACGCGCGCGCGCTGCTGACCACGGCCAGCCTGTACCGCCGCAAGGTGCAGGCGCTGCGCGACCGGCTGCCCGGGCTGGCGCAGGTCTTCGTCGCCGACGCCGCGTCGACCCAGGACACCCCGCCAGGCACGACGGCGCTGTCGCCGCTGATGGCCAGCGCACCCGCCACCTTCGACTGCGTCGCCACCGCGCCCGACGAGCCGGCACTGCTGCACTTCACCAGCGGCACCACCGGGCGGCCCAAGGGCGCCATCCATGTGCACGACGCCGTGCTGACGCACTGGGCCACCGGGCGGCATGCGCTGGACCTGCACCCGGACGACATCTTCTGGTGCACCGCCGACCCCGGATGGGTCACCGGCATGTCCTACGGCGTGATCGCGCCGCTGGTGCACGGGGTGACGCTGCTCGTCGACGAGGCCGAGTTCGATCCGGTGCGCTGGTACACGGTCCTGCAGGACCAGCGGGTGACGGTCTGGTACACCGCGCCCACCGCCATCCGCATGCTGATGCGTGCCGGCGCCGAGCTGGCCGCCGGGTTCCGGCGCCCGGCGCTGCGCTTCATCGCCAGCGTGGGCGAGCCGCTGGGCGCGGCGGCCGTGCTGTGGGGCGAACAGGTGCTGGGCCTGCCCATCCACGACAACTGGTGGCAGACCGAGACCGGCGGCATCATGATCGCCAACACCATCGCCCAGGACCTGCAGCCCGGCTCGATGGGCCGGCCGCTGCCAGGGGTGGACGCGGCCATCGTCGCGCGCCGCGAGGACGGCACCGTGCAGGTGATCGACGCCCCCGACACGCCGGGCGAGCTCGCGCTGCGCCCGGGCTGGCCGTCGATGTTCCGCGGCTACCTGGGCGAGCCGGCACGCTACGCCAAGTGTTTTGCACACGATGCCGGCGGCGACTGGTATCTCAGCGGCGACCTCGCCCGCCGCGACGCCGACGGCTGCTACTGGTTCGTCGGCCGCGCCGACGACCTGATCAAGTCGGCCGGGCACCTGATCGGGCCCTTCGAGGTGGAGAGCTGCCTGATGACGCACCCGGCCGTCGTCGAGGCCGCGGTCATCGGCCTGCCCGACGCGCTGCTGGGCGAGAGCGTGTGCGCCTACGTCACGCTGCACCCGGGTTTCGAGCCCGACGACGCCACGCGTCGCGCGCTGTTGGCGCATGCGCGCGCGCAACTCGGCGCGGCGGTGGCGCCGAAGTCCATCGAGTTCGCCTCGGTGCTGCCGCACACGCGCAGCGGCAAGATCATGCGCCGGCTGCTGAAGGCGCGCGCGCTGGGCCTGCCCGAGGGCGACACGTCCACGCTCGAGACCCTGGGCACGGCCGGATGACACCACCCGCGCCAGACGGGCCGTCCGCACTGGGGCCGCTGTTCGGCACCGGTGAGGCGCGGCCCGCCACGCCACAGGCGGCGGGCACGACACTGTGCCGGCAACTGCTGCAGGACATGCTGCGCGTGCGGCGCATGGAAGAGCGCTGCGCGCAGCTCTACGGCGAAGGCCACATCCGCGGCTTCCTGCACCTGCTGGTGGGGCAGGAAGCGGTGTGTGCCGGCGTGATGCCGCACCTGCGGGCCGATGACCACGTGGTGGGCACCTACCGCGAACACGGCCACGCGCTGCTGCGCGGCGTGCCCATGCGCGCCCTCATGGCCGAGATGTTCGGCCGCGTCGAAGGCTGCTGTCGGGGGCGCGGGGGCTCGATGCACCTGTTCGACGCGCAGCGCCGCTTCCACGGCGGACAGGCCATCGTCGGCGCGGGGATGCCGCTGGCGGTGGGGCTGGCGCTGGCCGGACGGGTGGCGGGCGGCCAGGAAAGGCCCGACGCGATCACCGCGGTCTTCTTCGGCGAGGGCGCGGTCGCCGAGGGCGCCTTCCACGAGGCGCTGAACCTCGCCGCACTCTGGTCGCTGCCGGTGCTGTTCGTCTGCGAGAACAACCTCTACGCGATGGGCACGGCCCTGTCGCGCAGCCAGGCCCAGATGGACCTGACCGTGCAGGCGCGGGCGCACACGGTCGCAGCCGCGCAGGTGCCGGGCATGCAGGTGCTGACGGTGCACGAGGCGGCGCGCCAGGCGGTGGCGCAGGTGCGCGCATCGGGCGCACCGGTCTTCCTGGAACTGCACACCTACCGCTTCCGCGCGCACTCGATGTTCGACCCGGGCCTGTACCGCGACGCGGCCGAGGTCGAGCGCTGGAAGCACCATGATCCGGTGACCGGTTTTCGCGACCGGCTGTGGGCCGAAGGCCTGCTCGACGAGGCGGGCTGGGAGGAGATGTCGCGCCGGGCCGATGGCGAGGTCGACGATGCCGTGGCGTTCGCACAGGCCGGCCACGACGAGGCGGTGGAAGACCT
>JBMTXX010000195.1:0-7192 GCA_049453935.1 Rubrivivax sp. | reverse complement strand
GGCTCCGATGATCGAGGCGATGCGGATCGAATGGGTCTCAGGGATCTCGCTGTGCGACAGCACCTTCAGGCGCGGCGCGGCGCGGCGCAGCAGCCGGGCCATCGCGCTGCGGATGGGGTCGGGCACGAGCAGGCAGGCGGGCAGGCCCAGATCCTCCTGTCGGCGCGCGGTGTCGGCGGCGCTGCGCGTGAGCGTGTCGGCCACGCCGGGGTCGAGCGCCGCGCCGTGCGGCGACGTCAGCGCCTGCGTGATCAGACGCTCCAGCTCGGGCTCCAGCGCGATCACGTCGAGCTCCTTGACCGGCCCGTAGATCTGCTGGACGATGGCCGGCGCCAGGTTCACCCGCACGCGCTGCATCAACTCGCCCGGGTCGGTGACGGTGGCCGCGTGCTCGGCCAGCGACTCGACGATCGAGCGCATGTCGCGGATGTGCACACCTTCGTCCAGCAGCAGCTGCAGCACCTTCTGCAGCACGCCGATGCCGACGAGCTTCGGAATCACATCCTCGACCAGATTCGGGGCTAGCTTCTTCACGTGGTCCACCAGGGCCTGTGTCTCGGTGCGGCCCAGCAACCGGGCCGCGTTCACCTGCATCAAGTGTGAGAGGTGTGTGGCCACGACGGTCGCGCAATCAACGACGGTAAATCCGCCCATCTGCGCCATCTCACGGTGGCGTTCTTCGATCCACACCGCCGGCAGGCCGAACGCCGGGTCGGTGGTGCGGGTGCCCGGCAACTGCTGCGCGGCCCCGCCCGGGTTGATGGCCATCAGCATCCCGGGGTAGGCCTCACCCTCGCCGACGACCGCGCCGCGCAGCGTCACGCGGTAGGCGCCGGGCTTGAGCTCGCCCAGGTTGTCGCGGATGTGCACGGGCGGCGGCAGGAAGCCGACGTCCTGCGCGAACTTCTTGCGCACGCCCTTGATGCGGCCGAGCAGCTCGCCGTTGCGCGACTTGTCCACCAGCGCGATCAGGCGAAAGCCCACCTCCAGCCCCAGGGTGTCCACCGGCGCCAGGTCGTCCCAGGTGGCCTCGGTGTTGGCGGCGGGGATGTCGCTGGCATCGGCCGTGCGCGGCGCGTCGGCGGGCTTGCGCTGGCGCCGCCAAGTTGCCCAGGCCAGCGCACCCAGCGCCCCGGCGATCAGCAGGAAGACCAGATTTGGCATGCCCGGCACGAGGCCGAGCGCGCCGACGATGCCGCCCGTCACACCGATGGCCCGCGGCGAATTGAAGACCTGGCTGCGGATCTGCGAGCCCACGTCCTGTTCGCTGCCCACGCGTGAGACCACCATCGCCGCCGAGACGGAAATCAGCAGCGCCGGGATCTGTGCCACCAGCGCATCGCCCACCGCCAGCAGGATGTAGTTGCGCGAGGCGTCACCCGCCGACATGTCGTGCTGCAGCATGCCGATCAGGAACCCGCCGATCACGCTGATCAGCAGGATCAGCAGGCCGGCGATGGCGTCCCCCCGCACGTACTTGCTCGCACCGTCCATCGAACCGAAGAAGTCTGCCTCTTCGGACACCTCGGCACGGCGACGCTTGGCCTCCTTCTCGTCGATCAGCCCGGCGTTCAGATCGGCGTCGATGGCCATCTGCTTGCCCGGCATCGCGTCCAGGGTGAAGCGCGCGCCGACCTCGGCGATCCGCTCGGCGCCCTTGGTGACCACGATGAAATTGATCACCACCAGGATCGCGAACACCAGCAGGCCGACCGCATAGTTGCCGCCGATCAGGAACTGCCCGAACGACTCGATCACCTTGCCGGCGGCCCCCGGACCGGTGTGCCCTTGCATCAGCACCACGCGCGTGGAGGCGACGTTCAGGCTCAGGCGCAGCAGCGTCGTGACCAGCAGCACCGCCGGCAGCGCGGCGAAGTCCAGCGGGCGCTTCATCGTCGCGGCCACCATCATCACCATCAGCGACAGCGCGATGTTGAAGGTGAACAGCAGGTCCAGCGCGAAGGGTGGCAGCGGCAGGACCATCATCGCCAGGATCAGCACGATGAAGAACGGCGCCGTCAGCGCCTTCAGCACGCCGGCATCCGGCCCGAGCAGGCCCTGCGCGCGCCGAGCCCAAGGGTGACTCGCCCAGGCCGCGTTCATGCCGCGCCTCCGGCAGCCCGGGCCGCGTCACGCAGGTGCGGATCGAGTTCGGGGGGCACGGGCACATCGCCCAGCGGCGCCGGCGACTGCCCCTTGCCGGCCATCGCGTTGCGCAGCTGGTAGACCCAGGCCAGCACCTGCGCCACCGCCGCGAACAGCGCCGCCGGGATCTCGCGATCGACTTCGGCGTGCGCGTAGAGCGCACGCGCCAGGGGCGGCGCCTGCAGCACCGGCACCGAGGCGGCGTGCGCGGCATCGCGGATGCGCAACGCCATGAGGTCGGCACCCTTGGCGAGCACGACCGGTGCCGCGGTCTTCAGCGCGTCGTACTTCAGTGCCACCGCGTAGTGCGTCGGGTTCATCACCACCAGATCGGCCTGCGGGACGGCCGCCAGCATGCGGCGGTTGGCCATCTCGCGCATGCGCGCCCGCACCTTGGCCTTGATCTCGGGGCTGCCCTCGACGTCCTTCATCTCCATCTTGAGTTCGCGATGGCTCATGCGCAGGCCGCGCAGCCAGACGAAGCGCTGCAGCGGCACGTCCACCGCCGCGAAGGCCGCCAGTGCCACGAGCAGCAGCACCACGCCCAGCCAGATCGCGTCGCCCGCGTGCGCGATGGCGGCGGGCAGAGGCAGCGCCAGCGTGTGCGCAAAACGCGGCAGGCTGGCGTTGACATACAGCGCTGCGATGACGCCCAGCACCACCGCCAGCAGGCAGGCCTTGAGCATCAGGCCGATCTGCTTGCCCGAGACCATGCGCTTGACACCGGCCAGCGGGTCGATCTTCTCCCACTTGGGTTGCAAGGCTTTCCACGAGAAGTTCCAGCCGCCCGCCGCCACGCCGGACAACACGCCCACGGCCATCATCAGCAGTCCCAGTGGGACCACGACGATCATCAGCACCACCACCAGATCCGCCAACCGGGAGGCCATGTACTGCGGGCTCGTCACCGTCTGGACGTCGAAACGCAGCGCCGCGGCCACCTGCTGCTGCAGCCAGCCGTTGAACTGCGGCGCCACCACGATCAGCGTCAGCCCGGCCCCGAACAACGCGGCGAAGTGACCCAGATCACGCGAGCGCGCCACCTGACCCTCTTCGCGGGCCTTGTTGATCTTGCGCTCGGTGGCGGGTAGGGTGCGGTCCTGGGCGTCGTCAGCCATGATCGTCGGCACCGGCAGGCCGCCGACGACCCAATGTCGCCGGACGCCTGCCGTACCGTTCGCATGGTGCCGCGCCGGACCCGACGCTCATCGAGCGAAAAGCGGCCGCTTGACGGCCTAATCAAGGGATGCCTGAACCACGCAGGCCCGGCGTCTGCGGATCCCGAAGATCCGGCACGTGCCCCGTCTGCGGACCCGGGGCTGGCGGGATCAGAAGCCCAGACTGGCGAGCAGGTCGTCGACCTGCGTCTGATCCACCGCCACGTCGGAACGCCCTTGCGGGTCGACCACGGGGCCATCCAGACGCCGGGGCGCCGCTGTGGCGGCGCTGTCGGGCGCCACCTCCACCAGCAGTTTCACGAGGCTGACCTCGAGCTCGCTGGCCAGCGTCACCACACGCGCCACGACCTGACCGGTCAGGTCATGGAAATCCTGCGCGAGCATGATGTCGGTCAGCCGGGCATCGGCCTGCGCGGCCCGATGTTCGATGTCGCGGAGGGCTTGCATGATCTCCTGCGCAGACGGCATCCCGGTCGCATCACCCTCCATCCGCAGCGCCAGCCCACGCGTCTGCTCGACCATGGCGGCATTGAGTGCCTTGGCGTCGTCCACAGCATCGAGCACCTTGCCCGCTGCCGCGGCCGTCTTCTCGGCCACATAGTGCAGACGGCTGCGCGCATCGGGCAAGCCTTCTGCGGCCTGCTGCAACTGCGGCATCACGCCGAGTTCGCTCAGCGCATCGTGAAGATGGCGGGTCATGGCGCCCAGTCGTTGAAAGACCGCCACGGTGTCGGTGTCCGCATCCAAAGCCCGCGGGGGGCGCTCTTCCTCATGCGTCATGGAGCCCTCAGGTTCGTGGCGGCATCTTCTGCACGATCTTCAGCACCTTCTCCTCGAGCGTGGCCTTGGTGAAAGGCTTGACGATGTACCCCGACGCGCCACTCTGCGCTGCCAGCACGATGTCCTCCTTGCGGGCCTCGGCCGTCACCATCAGCACCGGCAGGTGCTTGAGCGAAGGGTCTGCCCGGATCGACTTCAACAGGTCGAAGCCGTTCATGTTGGGCATGTTGATGTCGGAGACGACGAAGTCGAAGGACTGCGAGCGCAGCGTGTGCAGCGCAGACACGCCGTCCTCGGCCTCCTCCACCCGTGTGCAGCCCATGTCCTTGAGCAGGCCACGGACGATACGACGCATCGTCGCGAAGTCGTCGACGACGAGAAAGCGCAGGTCGGTCGGCAGGGTCATGCACGCAACTCCGGGTTGGACGGAGCCCCGATTCTCACCGACCCGCAGGCCGTGCGGGGGCCGCGGTACCCGCGGCCGCACCGGACGACACCTCCGCGGGGGCCGCAGCGGTCGGTCCTGCGCCCGGCCCTGGCTCCGGTTCCGCGCGGAACATCCGGTCCTCGGCGTCTCGATTCATCACGATGATGCTGATGCGCCGGTTGACGGGCGCGTTCGGGTCGTTGCGCTCGAAAGGCGAACTCGCTGCCAGCCCTTGCACACGCAGCACCCGATCGGCCGGCAGCCCGCCGGCCACAAGTTCACGCCTCGAGGCATTGGCCCGATCGGCGGAAAGTTCCCAGTTCGTGTAGCCCAGCGCACCACCGCCGAAAGGCGTGGCGTCGGTATGCCCCTCCAGCGTGAGCCGATTCGGCACCTCGACCAAGATGCTCCCGATGTCGCGCAACAGCGTGCGCATGTAAGGCTGCACGATGGCCGAGCCGCTGGCGAACATCGGGCGATTGGCGGCGTCGACGATCTGGATGCGCAGGCCATCGCGGGTCATGTCGAGGCGGATCTGCGATTTCAGCGCCTCCAGCCCGCTCTCGCTGATGCGACGCTCGAGATCTTCAGCCAGCTTCTGCAGGCGGGCCCGCTCGGCCTGCCGCTGCTCGTCGCGCAAGGCCTCCAGGTTGGCCGCGCGACGCTTGGATTCGGCATCGCCGCCCTTGACCTGCCCGACCGAGCGTGAGAGGTCTTCGCCGCCGCCACGCACCAGAGACGACGAGTCGCCGGAGCCGGACGCCCCGCCCAGCAACGCGACCCGCAGCGGGGTCTGGAAGTACTCCGCAATGCCCTTGCGGTCGCCCTCGGTCGTCGAGCCGATGAGCCACATCATCAGGAAGAAGGCCATCATCGCCGTCACGAAGTCGGCGTAGGCAATCTTCCAGGCGCCGCCGTGAAAGCCGTGACCGCCCTTCTTGATGCGCTTGATGATGATGGGCTGGAGCTTCTTGGTGTCGCCGGCCACGGCTCATCCCCCAGCGCACGCCGCACGCCACGCAGCAGCAGCGTTCGCCGTCACTTCTTGCCCTTGACGTGGGCCTCGAGCTCGTTGAAGCTCGGGCGGTGGTCGGCGTACAGCACCTTGCGGCCGAATTCGATGGCCACCTGTGGCGCATAGCCCTGCATGCTGGCCAGCAGCGTCGTCTTGACGCACTGGTACTCCTTGGTGCCCTCCTCCACCTTCTGCTCCAGCAGGCCTGCCAAAGGCTCGGCAAAGGCATAGGAAAGCAGAATCCCGAGGAAGGTCCCGACCAGCGCCGAGCCGATCATCCCGCCCAGCACGGCAGGCGGCTGCCCGACCGATCCCATGGTGTTGACCACGCCGAGAACGGCCGCGACGATGCCGAACGCCGGCAGCGCACCGGCCAGGCGCTGCAGCGCGAGGACGGGTGCGTGCGCCTCCTGGTGATGGGTATCGATCTCGCTGTCCATCAGCGTCTCGATCTCGTGGGCGTTGAGGTTGCCCGTGACCATCATGCGCAGGTAGTCGGTGATGAACTCGGTGACGTGGTGGTCGTCGAGCACCGCCGGGTATTTCTGGAAGATGGCGGAGTTGGCGGGGTCCTCGACGTCCTTTTCGATGGCCATCAGGCCTTCGCGTCGCGCCTTCTGCAGCACGTCGTAAAGCAGCGCCAGCAGGTCCATGTAGCGCGCCTTGCTGTACTTGCTGCCCTTGAAGCACATCCCCACACCAGCGGCCGTCGCCTTGACGACTTTCATCGAATTCGCGGCCAGGAAGGCGCCGGCCGCGGCGCCCATGATGGCTGTCATTTCGTAGGGCAGCGCCTTCAGCACCGGCCCGATATTGCCGCCGTGTGCGAGGAACACCCCGAACACGCACACCATCGCGAGCAACCAGCCGATCAGGACGAACATGGCGTAAAGGTCAGGTCAGGTCAGCGGACACCGGGGAAGCGAACCCGCGCTCGCGTTCGCGACGCCCCGAGATGCGATAGGCCAGCAACGGTCTGGAGGGCGTGGCACCCACGGTCGACTCGGCGTCAGGCGCCTGGCCGGGCACCGAGAACTCCAGGCTGACGAGCCAGGCGCCTTCGCGCATCTCGGTACAGGCCTTGCGCCAGGCGCGCGGCATGGTCTCCGGGCGCTGGAACAGATAGACGACGTCGAAACCCGACCAGTCGGCTGCCCACATGTCGCCGCGCCGCGCCGCCGGCGTGCCGGGAATCAACCGGGTGATCGCCACCAGCAAGGCACTGCGTTCGACCCCTTCGATCCGCGCACCTGGAAACGCCCGTTGCAGCGCCCGAAGTCCGTGCCCGAGGCCACTGCCGGCGTCGAGAATGCGTGCGTCGGCCGGCAGGCGCAAGCGCGAAGCGATGCCATCGAGCGCCCGTGCGGGCGTGGGAAACATCGGCGCATCGCGCCAAGCCGACATCGGGTAGACCGCCGCCGTGCACAGCGCCGCGACCAGCCATGCCCAGCCTGAGACCTGCACGCCGCCAGCCAGGAGCAGCGCGAACGGCAGACCGCACAGCAGGATCAGCCGCCTCCAGCGCCCGGGAGTGGCCAGCGCCAGCGCCCCACTCGGGATCCACGCCAGCACCAACAGCAACCAACCGGGCAGTCCGTACGGCTGCAACGCCAGCATCACCCCCCAGCCCGCCGCCCACGCCAGCAA
>JBMTXX010000194.1:0-7252 GCA_049453935.1 Rubrivivax sp. | reverse complement strand
CGCTCATGCGAGTCCCCCCTCCTTCATGGCCGCCAGCACCGCAGCCTGACCCGATGCCGTCAACTCCGTCAGCGGCAGGCGAACCGTGGGCCGGCAGCGACCCATCGTCGCCAAGGCCCACTTCGCAGGCGCAGGGCTGGGCTCACAGAACAACTGTCGGTGCAGCGCAAGCAACTTCAGGTGCAGCGCGGTGGCGGTGCGGACATCGCCATCGATGGCGGCCCGGCACATCTCGTGCATCAGCCGTGGCGCCACGTTGGCGGTCACGCTGACGTTGCCGTGCCCACCCAGCAGCATCAGGGCCACGGCCGTTCCGTCGTCGCCGGAATAGATGGAAAAGCCAGCCGGCGCATGCTTGATCAGCCATGCCGCGCGTTCGATGTTGCCCGTGGCTTCCTTGATGCCGACGATGCCCGGCACCTGCGCCAGCCGCATCACGGTGTCATGCTGCAGATCGGCCACCGTCCGTCCGGGCACGTTGTACAGGACCACCGGCAGGTCGACCGCTTCGGCCACGGCCCGGAAGTGCCGGTACATGCCCTCCTGCGACGGCTTGTTGTAGTAGGGGACGACTTGCAGCGAGCAATCGGCACCGACGTCCTTGGCGTATCGCGTCAGCTCGATCGCTTCGGCCGTGGCGTTGCCGCCGGCGCCGGCCATGATCGGCACGCGGCCTGCGGCATGCGCCACCGCCACGCGGATGATCTCGCAGTGCTCCTCGACCGTCACCGTGGGCGATTCGCCCGTGGTGCCGACGACACCGATGCAGTCCGTGCCTTCGGCAATGTGCCAGTCGATGAGGCTGCGCAATCCGTCGTAGTCGATGCTGCCGTCCTCATGCATCGGGGTGACAAGGGCCACGATGCTGCCGGTGATGGGGGTCATGGGTGAACTTCCGGAAAACTGCCTGGGGATCCGCCTTCGCCAGGCGGCCGGTGAGTTTAGCTGTCGCCGGCGGGGAACAGCAGGGGCCACGTCCCGGCGGCCGGGGCCGCGGGCTCGCGCAGCGCACAGATGCGCTGCACCCGCCTGCGCGGGTCTGACAACTCGCCATCTTCGAAGGCCACGACCCTGAGACCTCCGCACACCTGCCAGAGTTCCCCCGGCTGCAGCAGGAAGTCTGCGCGCGAGGGCCGACCGATCTGCTCATGTCCGGCGCGGAAGGTCTCGTAGAGCAGGCAGCCGCCATCGTCGATGGCGTCGAGGATGTGTGTCCACAGGGGCCGCCAGAGGTAGTTGGTGACCACCACGGCATCGAAGCGGCGACCTGCCAGCGGCCAAGGACCGGACTCGAGGTCGGCGCAGACGACTTCACCCAGCGAAGCCAGCGGCCCGAGCGCCTCCTCGTCACGATCGACACCGGTCACGACGTAGCCTTGAGCCGCCAGCCATCGGAAATGGCGGCCGCTGCCGCATGCCAGGTCGAGCACGCGAGCGCCCGGACGGATCAGCCCCGACCACCGACGCACCCAGTCAGAGGGCTGTGACGACGACGTCATCGCGTGCGGGGCGGGCGTCAGAAGCATGACCAGACGCGGTTGGCGAGGTCGACAGCCAGGTGCGGATCAAGGTAGGCGCCGAAGACCGCGAGCAGTGCAAGCGCGCCTGCGGTCCACGCGCAAGCCTGCAGCACACGACGGATCGCCGGGCCACCTGGGGCCGAGGTCGTGCGGCCTGAACGCGCGTAAAGTGCGCTTGGGGAATCGCCTGCCGGGACGGGCGGGATCGACGCCACGGTCATGCAGCCTTCAGCGGTGAGCGCACGATCGCGCTTTCGCGCACCGGCAAATTGATCGCCGCAGCAAAGAAGCCCAGCGCGATGGCCAGCATCCACACCACGTCGTAGTTCCCGCTGGCCTCGTACAGCGCGCCGCCGAGCCAGGCGCCCAGGAACGAACCGATCTGGTGGCTGAGGAAGGCGAAGCCGCTGAGCATCGACATGTACTGCACGCCGAAGATCTGCGCGATCAAGGCATTGGTTGGCGGTACCGTCGACAACCAGAGCAGCCCCATCAAGGCCGCGAACACGTAGACGCTCGCCGGCGACAGCGGCAGCAGGAGGAATCCGATGATCACCAGCGACCGCAGACCGTAGATCGCGCTGAGGATGTAGCGTTTGGGCATCCGCTGTCCGAGCGAACCTGCGGCGTAGGTGCCCACCACATTGAACAGGCCGACCAGCGCCAGGGCGGTCGTTGCCACCGAGGGCGACATGCCGTGGTCCTTGAGGTAGCTCGGCAGGTGGATGCCGATGAAGACCACCTGGAAGCCGCACACGAAGTAGCCAGCCGTCAGGAAACGGTAACTGCGGTTGCCGAAGGCCTCGCGCACGGCTGCGGCGATGCTCTGCGACGGGCCACCCGCGGGGCCGAGTGCCTGTGCCGGTTCGCGCAGGAACAGCGCCAGCGGCATGATCAGCAGCGCCAGCACGGCCAGCACTTGCAGCGCCCCTTGCCAACCGATCGCGCCGATCAGCGCGTTCTCCACCGGCACCATCAGGAATTGACCGAAGGAGCCGGCCGCCCCTGCCAGCCCCATTGCCCAGGACCGGCGCTCTGCAGGCAAGTTTCGGCCGATGATGCCGTAGACGACGGCATAGGTGGTGCCGGCCTGCGCCACGC
The DNA here is from genome assembly GCA_049453935.1 of Rubrivivax sp. Lineage (GTDB taxonomy): Bacteria > Pseudomonadota > Gammaproteobacteria > Burkholderiales > Burkholderiaceae_C > Rubrivivax. Next base: position 4,631 of record JBMTXX010000194.1, on the reverse strand, counting down.
CGATCAGCAACCCGGCGGTGAGCGCCAGGCCGGTGCCTGAAGTGGCCATTGCCATGCCGAACAGACCGCCCGCGTAAGCCAAAGCCCCGACCAGCATCACGCGCCACGCGCCGAATCGGTCGGCGAAAGCGCCCGCCAGCGGGCCCGCGATGCCCCAGGCCAGGTTCTGCGCCGCCATCGCGAAGGCGAAGGTGTCACGCGTCCACCCGCGGTCCATGGTCATCGGCTGCAGCCACAGCCCGAAGCCGTGCCGGATGCCCATCGACATCGTCAGGATCACGGCCCCGCACAGCATCACCCTCGCCAGGGACAGTTTGGGTGCGCCTTCAGTCTGAACGTCCATCCCGGGATTGTCGGGGAGAATCCGGCGCATGCCCGCTGCGAGGAACACTGCCGACTACGCCGAGGACTCGATCCGCGTCCTCAAGGGGCTGGAGCCCGTGCGCCAGCGTCCAGGCATGTACACCCGCACCGACAACCCCTTGCACATCGTGCAGGAAGTGCTGGACAACGCGGCCGACGAGGCGCTGGCCGGCCACGGCCGGCGCATCGCCGTGTCGCTGCATGCCGACGGCTCTGTCACCGTCGAAGACGACGGCCGCGGCATCCCTTTCGGGCTGCATCCCCAGGAGGGCGTGTCTGTCGTCGAACTGGTGTTCACCCGTCTGCACGCCGGCGGCAAGTTCGACAAGGCCAGCGGCGGCGCCTACAGTTTTTCCGGGGGGCTGCATGGGGTGGGCGTCAGCGTGACGAACGCGCTGGCGCGTCGTCTGGAGGTGACCGTGCACCGCGAGGGCCGCACAGCGCGTATCGTCTTCGCAGGCGGCGACGTCGTGGAGGCCTTGCAGGTGCGCGCGCGCAACACGGTTGAGCGGCGCCAGGGCACGACCGTGCGCGTCTGGCCCGATCCGAAGTACTTCGACAGTCCCGAACTCCCGCGCGCAGACCTCTTGCACCTGCTGCGCAGCAAGGCCGTGCTGATGCCCGGCGTGACGGTCACGCTCACCGTCGAGAAGCCGGGTGAGCCTGCGGCCAACGCACAGACGCAGACCTGGCTGTACGAGGACGGTCTGCGCGACTACCTGGTGCAAGCGCTCCCGGCCGATCCGCTGATTCCGGTGTTCGAGGGCGAGCGGTACGCCAGTGGCGCCGAGACCGACAACGTCGCCGAAGGCGAGGGCGCGGCCTGGTGCGTGGCCTTCACCGAAGAGGGCGGGACGCTGCGCGAGAGCTACGTCAACCTGATTCCCACCGTCGCCGGGGGTACGCATGAATCCGGTTTGAAGGACGGGCTGTTCGCCGCCGTCAAGGGTTTCGTCGAGTTGCACGCCTTGCTGCCCAAGGGTGTGAAGCTGATGCCGGAGGACGTGTTCTCGCGTGCGAGCTTCGTGCTGTCGGCGCGGGTGCTCGACCCGCAGTTCCAGGGGCAGATCAAGGAGAGGCTCAACAGCCGTGATGCGCTGCGACTGGTGTCCGCCTATGTGCGCCCGGCCATGGAGTTGTGGCTGAACCAGCATGTCGAGCACGGCAGGCGCCTGGCAGAACTCGTCATCCGCCAGGCGCAGGCGCGTCAGCGTGCCGGCCAGCGGGTGGAAAAGCGCAAGGGCTCGGGTGTGGCTGTCCTGCCGGGCAAGCTCACCGACTGCGAGAGCCGCGACACGACCGTCAACGAGATCTTCCTCGTCGAAGGCGACTCCGCCGGGGGCAGCGCCAAGATGGGTCGCGACAAGGAAACCCAGGCCGTCCTGCCGCTGCGCGGCAAGGTGCTCAACAGTTGGGAGGTCGAGCGTGACCGCCTGTTCGCCAACAACGAGATCCACGACATTGCCGTGGCCATCGGTGTCGACCCGCACGGGCCCACCGACGACCCGGATCTGTCCGGGCTGCGCTACGGGCGCATCTGCATCTTGAGCGACGCCGACGTCGACGGCTCGCACATCCAGGTGTTGCTGCTGACCCTGTTCTTCCGTCACTTCCCCCGGCTGATCGAACGCGGTCATGTCCACGTGGCCCGGCCACCGCTGTTCCGGCTGGACGCGCCGGCGCGCGGCCGCAAGCCGCCGTCACGGATCTATGCCCTGGACGAAGGGGAATTGCAGGCGGCGATCGACAAGGTACGCAAGGAGGGGGCGCGTGAGGGCGCCTGGAGCGTCGCCCGCTTCAAGGGTCTGGGCGAAATGAGTGCCGAGCAGTTGTGGGAGACCACGCTGAATCCCGAAACCCGGCGCCTGCTGCAGGTGTCCTGCGGTCCGGCGTCGACCGACACCGTCACGCAGCGCCTGGCACGCCTGATGGGCAAGGGCGAGGCTGCGGCGCGGCGGGAACTGATGGAACTGCGGGCCGATGCCGTCGAGGTGGACATCTGACATGCCGACATCTCCTGCGACGGGATACACATCCCCCCCAAGATTGCGGCCCACGATGCTGTCGGACCTCGACTTTGTCGTCGGCGTCGAGCAGGACGCCCAGAACCTGCCCTTCATCACGCCGTGGGAGCGCACGCAGCACGAGGGCGCCGTACGCATCCCGGATTTCCGGCATTTCATCGTCGAGTCCGGCGCGGTGGGAGAGCGTGCCGGGTTCGTCATCCTGCAAGGTTGCCGAAACCCGCATGGCAGCATCGAGCTCAAGCGTATCGTGCTGCATCGGCGGCGCCAAGGCCTGGGACGCGCCTGCATGCGGCGCTTGAAGGCCATGGCCTTCGGAGAGTTGCGCGCGCACCGGTTCTGGCTCGATGTGAAGGCCTTGAACACGCCGGCGCAGGCGCTGTACGTGAGCGAGGGTTTCGTCGAGGAGGGCCGGTTGCGCGAGAGTGTGCGGGTGCGCCTGGACGGTGCCGATGGCTACGACAGCCTGATCGTGATGAGCATGCTGGACCGCGAGTACCGTGCGCGCGTAGCGCTGGGCCTCGAGATCATCGCAGGAGGGCCGTGATGGCCACACGCAAGAAGACTTCGAGCCTGATCGATGGGGCCGATGGAACCCAGCAGGGCACGCCCAAGAGGGCGCGCGCCAAGTCGACGGATCGGGCGGCTGGTGGCGACACGTCCGCCAAGCGTGCCCGTCGTGGCAAGCCAGAGGGGCAGGAGCGGGTCGATGCACCGGCCCGGTCAGGTGATGGGACCGCAAGCGGTTCGAGTGCCACTCGTGGCCAGCGGACAATTTCTGCAGGTCGACGCGGGGCTGCGGCTCGCCGGCCCGTCGATGAGATCGCGCTCTACCAGTCCTACTTCAAATTGCACCGGGCGCCGTTCTCCATTGCGCCAGACCCGCGCGCGCTGTTCGAGAGCGAACGCCATCGGGAAGCGCTGGCGCATCTGTTGTTCGGGGTTCAGGGTGGTGCGGGCGGATTCGTGTTGCTCACCGGAGAGATCGGTGCGGGCAAGACGACGGTCAGCCGCGTATTCCTCGAGAAATTGCCGTCGCATTGCCAGGTGGCCTGGATCCTGAATCCTAGACAGAGTCCCGCCGAACTGTTGGCGTCGATCTGCGAGGAATTCGGCGCACCTGTGGGCGTCCCAGGGGCCCGGCCGAAGGTCGCGCAAGAGGCGACGGCGCAGGGCGATGGCACGGTGGCCCCGACCGAGCCGGGCGAAGTGCTCGCGCCGGATGAGGACGATCTGCGGCTGGACCCGGTACTGCATCACAGTACCAAACGTTACGTCGACGCGCTGAGCCGTCATCTCCTGCAGCGGCACGCGCGCGGGTGGCAGAGCGTGCTCATCATCGACGAGGCACAGAACCTCAGTCTGGAGGTGCTGGAACAGTTGCGCTTGCTCACGAACCTCGAGACGCACGACCGCAAGTTGCTTCAGATCGTGCTGATCGGGCAACCGGAACTGCGCACAATGCTCGCCGGTCCTTCGATGGAGCAATTGGCCCAACGCATCATCGCCCGGTACCACCTGGGACCGTTGAACGAGCAGGAGGTCGTGCAGTACGTGCGTCATCGTCTCGAGGTCGCGGGACTGCAGGGTCCACTGCCGTTCCACCCGCAGGCCCTCTCACGCATCCACCGGCTGACCCAAGGCATCCCCAGGCGTATCAACCTCCTGTGCGATCGTGCGCTGCTGGGCGCCTATGCGCAGAGGCAGGGAATGGTCGACGCCAAACTGGTGGACCAGGCACAGGCGGAGGTGACCGGCGCGCCTGCTGCTGATGCCTGGTCCTGGATGAATCCACGACGCTGGGGCGATTCCAGCATGACGGTCACCGTGCTCCTCGGTGTCACATTGGGCGTCCTGATCTTGCTGCTGTTCATCGTCTTGCGCGGGAACGCAGTGTCTGCGTCCGGGCCGGTCGGGTCGCCCGAACCTCCGGCGACGACCGGCGCCGGCTCGAACCCGCCAGGGCCTCCAGCAGCCGCCGTCGTCCAGCCCCCTGCAGCCGGAGCCGCGACGGCTGCCCGTCCCAACTCGCCCAGCCTCCAACCCGTCCGTTGACGCTGCCCCGATGTCCCTGATTCTCGAAGCCTTGCAGCGCGCCGAAGAGGAGCGCCGCCGTGAAGCGCAGGCCCTGTCGACCCCGACAGAGACTGCAAGCGCGCCCACGCCAGTTCCCGCGGCGCCTCCTTCACCACCACCACCTCCACCTCCGCCACCGCCACCACCACCTCCACCACCACCTCCACC
>JBMTXX010000193.1:0-7314 GCA_049453935.1 Rubrivivax sp. | reverse complement strand
CGTTGCCCGCGCCCTGCATCTTCGTGAAGCGCAGTTTCATCGCCCGGATTATCGGTGGCGGTCGGTATCGTCACCTGCCCGCGCCGCCGCCGAGGACCACGACATCGGGGGTGGTTTCAGGCATGGGTTCAGGGCGATGGACGGTCATTCCGGGGCGTACAACGGGGGCTCGCCCGGCGGGCGGGTCTTGAAGCGCTGGTGCACCCACAGGTATTGCGCCGGCATCTGGCGCACCTGCGCCTCGATGAAGGCGTTCAGGCGCGCGGCGTCGTCGGTCACGTCGTCTCCCGGCCAGTCGTGCAGCGGCTCAAGGAAGCGCACACGCCAGCCCTGGCCACCAGGCAGCATCTCGGCGATCACCGGCTGCACGACCATGTCGAGCAGCCGCGCCAGCTTGGACGGCGCCTCCAGCGTGGCCGTGGGCACGCCGAAGAAGGGCACGAACACCGACTCGCGGGCGCCGAAGTCCTGGTCGGGCATGTAGAACAGCGGGCAGCCGTCGCGGATGCGCTTGATCAGCGTGCGGATCGGGGTGCCGCGCGGGTAGCACTCGCCGCGGCCGAAGCGCAACCGGCCGGCCTTCAGCACGCGTTCGAGATAGGGGCTGCGCTGCGGGCGGTACAGGTCGATGCCGGTGCGGGTCTGGAACAGCTGCACGGCCGCGCCGGCCACCTCCAGCGCGAGGAAGTGCGGCACCAGCCACATCACCGGGCGCGGGCTGCGTTCGGCCAAGCCGATGTCGCCCTCGACCTGGATCAGCCCGCGGATGCGCTGCGGGCTCGCGTACCACAGCAGACCGCGCTCGAGCAGGCTGCGGCCCAGCAGGGCGAAGTGCTCGCGCACCAGCGCGGCCCGTTCGGCGTCGCTGCGTTCGGGAAAGCACAGGTCGATGTTGCGCCGGGCGATGCGCCGACGCCGGTGCCCGAAGGCATGCAGCACGGCGCCGAAGCCGCGGCCCAGCGGGGCCAGCCAGGCCAGCGGCAGGTGCTGCAGCAACCACAGCAAGGCAACGAGAAGGCGGGCGCCGATGTCCATCGGCGGCGATTGTCGCGGGTCGGTCGTCCCGCCACCCACGCGCCCCAGCCGGCTGCGGCCACCGCCGCCGGCGCAGAGGTCCGATCTCAGGACGGTGCGGCGATCTGCCCCAGGGCCGCCTGACCGCCCGAGGCCGCCGACAGCAGGCCCTGCGGCCCCGGCGGCGCGCGCCACCAGGTCGGCACGACATCGGCCGTCATCGGCTGGCCCAGATGGGGCCCCTGGACTTCGTCCACGCCGAGCGCACGCAGGCAGGCGAGCTGGTCGGATGTGCGCACCCCGTCGGCCAGCACCCGCATCGACATCGCGTGCGACAGGCCGACGATGGCACGCAGCAGCGCGCGACTGTCGTGCGCATCGGGCAGCCGGCCGATGACTTCGGGGTCGACGCGCAAGGCCGCAGGACGCAGGCGCGACAGCGCGTGCAGGGCCAGCAAGCCCGCGCCGACGCGGTCCACCGCCAATCCGACCCCGGCCTCGCGCAACGCGCCGAGGGTCTCCATGGCCTGCGCCGAAGCCTGCGGCAGCGACGTGCCCGGGATCTGCAACTGCAGGGCGGAGGCGGGCAGCGCGGTGGTCGCCAGCAGCGTGCGGACACGATCCGCCAGGTCCGACGACGCCAGTTGCGCCGGCAGGACCGGCAGCGACAGCCGCAGCGGCGTCGCGCCGCTGCGCGTCCAGCGCAGCAGGTGCTGCTGTGCCTGGTCGAGGGCCTGGTCGGCCAGACGCCGCTGCATTTCGACGTCCAGCTCCGGGACGAGGAAGTGGTCCGCCACGAGCAGGCCCCGCGCGGGGTGGTCCCAGCACAGCACCGCGCCCAGGCCACAAGGGCGCGATGCCACCAGATCGAACTGCGGCTCGAACCGCAGGTGCAACTCGTCGCGCTGCAGCGCGGTGGCAAGCGACTGCTGCAGCAGCTTCGCATCCCCGAGTTCTGCGTCGGCGCCGGCATCGGCATCGGCACTGCCGCACAGGCACAGCCGGTTGCGACCGTCGCGCTTGGCGCGGTACAGGGCCCTGTCGGCCTGGCGCAGCAGCGCGCGCGCATCCTGCGCATCCCGCGGGAACAGGCTCAGGCCGGCGCTGGCGCCGGGCGTCCAGTCTTGGCCCCGCAAACGCAGCGGCTGTGCGATCGCGTCCATCACCCCGCGCGCCCACTCGGACGCGTCGACGCCGGTGGGCAGGTCGGGCCAGAGCACCAGGAATTCATCGCCCCCCAGGCGCGCCGGCAGTCCGCGCAAGCCGACCGATGCGCGCAGCCGAGCGGCCACCTCCAGCAGCAGCGCGTCACCGGCCTCGTGGCCCCAGGTGTCGTTGACCGCCTTGAAGCGGTCCAGGTCGATGAAGGTGGCCGCCACGCCCTGCCCCGAGCGACGGGCGCGCTCGATCATCTCGTCCAGCGCCTGCATCGCGTGCGCACGGTTGGCCAACCCGGTCAATGCGTCGTGCCGGGCTTCGTGCTCGGCGCGCTGCGCGCGCGCGTGGGTCTGCGTGACGTCCACCAGCACCAGCAGCACAGCGTTCCCGCGCGCAGCCCTGCGCGCCTGGACGCGGACGACGCGCGCGGCGCCATCGGCCGCGGTGAGCGCCACATCGTCGAAGGTCAGCTCGGTCGCCGTCCCCACGCGGGCCAAGGCCTCAAGCAGCCGTTCGCGATCCGGGCCGGACAGCCGGTCCAGCAGCCGGCGCTCGAGCACGGCGCCACGCCGCCGGACCCCGAGCAAGCGCCGGCCCTGCGCGTTGGCGCTGCGCACCACCCCGCGCCGGTCCACCGTCAGCAGGCCCACGGGCAGCGACTCGAGCGCCTCGGACGCCGAGGCAGGGGGCTCGGGCGCACCGACGGTGTCGGCGACGACTCGACGCGGCGGGGTCGGGAGCGCGGCGGTCAGCGCCTGAGCTTGGGCCATCATGATGGCGGCACTCTAGGAAGCGGGCGCCGCCGGCGCTTGACACGACGCAAGGGCGTGCCGGGCTGCAGGGCGCTCGGAGCCCAGGCCCCCCCAAGTCAGGGGACGGCCTGCATGCGCCTTGCGGGCTTTGCGGGCCGCAAGGACTCTCAGCCCGCGGCCGCCGCGGGCGCGCAGCGCAAGCGCACCGCCAGGCGCCAGGCCAGCACTGCGCCGACCAGCGCCGCGCTGCCGGTGACGACCCAGGTCTGTGACCAGCCGCCGTGCTGCGCCGCCCAGGCCGCCACCAGCGGCGGGCCGACGAACTGGCCGAACGCCGACCACTGGATCATCAAGCCCATCACCGCGGGCACGGCCTGCTCCTGCGGCGCCACGCGCACCGCCAGCGAGAACAGCGTGGCCGGGATCAGGCCACCCACGGCAGAGAAGGCCAGCACCGCGGCGTAGCGCAGCCCGGCCGGCAGCAGATCCTGCCCGCCGAAGGCCAGGACGGCACCGACAGCCATCGCACCGAAGCCGGTGTGCAGCAAGCGCAGCGCCGGCACCCCGCGGTGCAGCAGCCGCCCGGCACCGAGGTTGCCGGTGACATTGGCCAGCGCCACCAGGCCACTGAGCAGGCCGACCTGCCACACCGGCCAACCCGCCTCGGTGTAGATGGTGGGCAGGAAGGCGATCACCGCCAGCCACTGCGAGGAATACGCCGCAAAGGTGAACGCGACCAGCCAGGGCCCGCCGTGCCCGAGCACCATGCGCAGCCGCTGCCAGACCGAGCCGGCAGGCGCTGTCACTGGCCTGCCCGGCGGCTGCGTCCGGACACCAGGCGCAGGTTTCGACGTCGGGGGCCGGGACGTCGACGTCGCTGCGGCCGCCTGTGCGAAGGGCGCGGCGGCGGCCACGTCCCTGCCATGCCCGCGCAAGCCCCGCCAGGCCACCCAGGCCACGACCGCCGCCGCCACGCCGAGCAAGCCCCACCAGGCCCGCCAACCGACGGCCTGGGTGACGACCGGGCCCAGCAGCAGCGCCGTGGCCGTGCCCGCAGGCATGTAGGCGCCCCACAGACCCAGGCTGAGATTCAACCGCTGCGGCGCGACCACGCGCCGGATCAGCGCCGGCGCGCTCACCGACACGAGCAGGAAGCCCACGCCCTCCACACAGCGCCAGGCCAGCAGCCACACCGGCCCTGTGGCCGCGGCGCCCAGCACGCTGGCGCACGCCAGCAGCAGCGTGCCGCCCAGCAAGGCGCGCGACAAGCCGATCCGGTCGGCCCACAGCCCGAGGGCCAGCGCCAGCGTCATCGCGGCCCCCTGCACCACCGACACCAGAAAGCCGGCCTGCACCAGCCCGATGCCCAGGGCTTCACGCAGCACCGGCAGCGCCGGTGGCAACTTGCCGACATGGACGGCGGCAACGATGCCGCAGGCCAGGATCAGCAGGTCGGGCGCCCGAGAACTGCGGGCCGGGTGCTGGCCGGGCCCGTCCCGTCTCATGCCGCGCCGCCGGGGCGCAGCGGCACCTGGCGCGCCGCCCGCCACTGGCGCAGCAGCACGGGCGTGGCCAGCGCCAGCCCGGCCAGCGTCGGCCACAGGCCCGGGGCGATCATCAGCAACGCGCCGACGACGCACAGCAGTTGCTCGCCCCGCCGCATCTCCACGAGGAAAAAGCGCGACAGCGCCGCCGCCAGCAGCGTGATGCCCAGCACACAGCCGACGAAGGTGATGGCGAAGTCCTGGAGCGTGAAGCCCTTGGCCACGATCAGCAGGCTGGGCGAGAAGACGAAGACGAAGGGCACCAGCACCTTGGCCATGCCGAGCCGGAAGGCCGTGTTGCCGGTGCGAAACGGATCGCTGCCCGCCATGCCCGAGGCCGCATAGGCGGCGAGCGCCACGGGCGGCGTGATGTCGGCCAGCACCCCGTAGTAAAAGACGAAGAAGTGCGCCACCAGCGGCTCGACCCCCAGCAGCGTCAGCGTCGGCGCGGCCACCGTCACCATGATGATGTAGTTGGCCGTCGTCGGGATGCCGCAGCCCAGCAGGATGCACACCACCCCCGTCATCACCAACGCGGCCAGCAGCGTCACCGCCTGCGGATCGGCCAGCGCGGCCGGGATCAGCATGCCCACGCCGGCGGCCACCGCCTGCGCCGCGCCGGTGATCAGTGTCGACAGCTTGAAGCCCACGCCGGTGAGCGTGACCACCCCGATGACCAACCCGACCGATGCCGCCGCCGCGCCCACGGCCAGCGCGTACTTCGCGCCGGTGGCCAGCGCATCCACCAGCACCGGCGCCCGGATGCGGCCCTCGACCCCCAAGGCCTTCATCAGCAGCGGCGCAGCCAGCGCCCCGGCGGCGAAGACGCCGAACTTCAAGGCCTGGCTCTCCAGGCCGCCGAACACCACCACCAGCAGCACTGCGTGCAGCGCGGCCATCAGGCCCCAGTGACGCGCGGTGTTGCCGGCCTCACGCGTGGTCAGGCCGACGATCACGCACGACGTGATGCCGGTGAAGGCGGCCAGGTAGGGCGTGCGCCCGGTCACCAGGATGAAGATCAGCAGCGCCAGCGGCACCAGCGTCGGCCAGCGCCGCCGCAGCGAGTCGCGCAGGTCGGGCATCTCGGCGTCGGTCAGGCCACGCAGACCGTGGCGCCGGGCCTCGAAGTGCACCTGCATGAACACGCCGAAGAAGTGCATGAACGCCGGGATCGCCGCGGCCACCAGGATGGTGTGGTACGGGACCGACAGGAACTCGATCATCAGGAAGGCTGCCGCGCCCATCACCGGCGGGGTGATCTGCCCGCCGGTGGACGAGGCCGCCTCGACCGCACCGGCGAATTCCCGCTTGTAGCCCACCCGGATCATGGCCGGGATGGTCAGCGAGCCCACCGTCACCGCATTGGCCACCGACGAGCCCGACAGCATCCCGAACAAGCCTGAGCCGAACACGCTGACCTTGGCCGGCCCGCCCACCTGCCGCCCGGCCACGGCCGAGGCCAGGTCGAGGAACAGCTGCCCCAGGCCGATGCGCGTGGCGATCACGCCGAACAGCACGAAGTGGAAGACGTAGGTGGCCACCACACCGATGGCCACGCCGTAGATGCCCTGGCTGGTCAGGTACTGGTGATTGACAAGCTGCGTCCAGTTGGCGCCGGCGTGCTTGAGCAGGCCGGGGAAGTAGGGCCCGGCCAGCGCGTAGCCCATGAAGGCAATGGCGATCACCGGCAGCGGCCAGCCCATGCTGCGCCGCGTGGCCTCGAGCAGCGCCAGGATGAGGATCGAGCCCATCACGACGTCCAGCGGCAGCGGGTTGCCCACGCGGAACATCAGGTCGTCGAAGATGTAGGGGATGTACATCACCGCCGCGGCCACCGCCACGGCGATCAGCCAGTCCACCAGCGGCACGCCGCCCGGCCAGGCCCAGCTCGAGCGGTGCGTCTGGTCCAGCAGGGCCTTGCGGTGCGGGAACACCAGGAACACCAGCCCCAGCACCAAGGCCAGATGCACGCCGCGGTGCGTGATCTCCTGCAGCAGGCCGAAGCCCGCGGTGAAGTAGTGGAACAGCGACAGCGCGATCAGCAGCGCCCCGGCCAGCGTGGCCGACCCGCGAGGCAGCGGGCGGAAGCGCATCTCCGGGTCGTACTTGCGCTCGAGCGCCGCCGCCTGTTGCTCGTCGAGCAAGGTGGGAGTGGTCATCGCTTCAAGGGCCGCAGGCCGGGCGTTCGTGGAAAAACACACGGGCGGCCCATCGACCGCCCGTGCACGTCACGGCGTCAGCCGCGTCGCATCACTTGAGCAGGCCGGCTTCCTTGTAGAAGCGCTCGGCGCCCGGGTGGAAGGGGATGCCAGCACCCAGGACGGCGTTCTCCTTGGTGATGTACTTGCCCTTGGCATGGCCCGCGCCGAGCATCTTCTGGCCGTCGGCCGAGTACAGCTTCTTGACGATCTCGTAGACCAGGTTGGCGTCGGCCTTGTCGCTGGTCACCCATTGCGCGCCCACAGCCAGCGTCTTGACCGCCGCCACGCCCTTGTACGTGTCGGCGGGGATGGTGTCGGGCGCGAAGAAGCCACTGGTCTTGCGCAGCGCGTCGGCCTGCGGGCCGTCGATGGCCACGAGCTCGATCCCGGCGCCGGAAGCCGCGAGTTCGGCGATCGCGCCCGCCGGTGAGCCGCCGGTGAAGAAGAAGGCGTCGAGCGCGCCGTCCTTCATCTTGTCACCGGCCTGGTTGGGCTTGATGTACTCGGGCTTGAGATCGGCATCCTTCAGGCCGTAGGCCGCCAGGATGGTGCGCGCGTTGATGAGCGTGCCCGAGCCCGGCTCGTCCAGCGCCACGCGCTTGCCCTTCAGGTCGGCCACGCTCTTGATGCCCGAGCCCTTGCGCG
>JBMTXX010000192.1:0-7351 GCA_049453935.1 Rubrivivax sp. | reverse complement strand
CCGGTGTGGGCGTGGCTGATGAAGCACTGGCCGCTGTAGGCCACGCACAGCGCGCCGTGGACGAAGAACTCCAGCACCGCGCGGTCCACCTGCTCGGCAATGGCGCGGATCTGCCGCAGGTCGAGTTCGCGCGCCAGCACCATCTGCGAGAAGCCCACGTCTTGCAGGAAGCGAGCCTTGACCGGCGTGCGGATGTCGGTCTGCGTGCTGGCGTGCAGTTGGATGGGCGGAAGGTCCAGCGTGAGCAGCCCCATGTCCTGGACGATCAGCGCGTCGACGCCTGCGTCATGGAGTTGCCACGTCAGGCGTCGTGCCGGCTCGAGTTCGTCGTCGCGCAGGATGGTGTTCAGCGTCACGAACACCCGTGCGTGATAGCGGTGCGCGTGGCGGCACAGGCGCTCGATGTCGGCCACCGTGTTGGCCGCCTTGTCGCGCGCGCCGAAGCCCGGCCCGCCGATGTAGACCGCATCGGCCCCATGATTCACGGCCTCGATGCCGATGTCGGCGTCTCGTGCCGGTGCCAGGAGTTCGAGTTCGGCGCGCAGCGGCATGCCGGGCCCCGTCAGCCGGCGCTGGCGCGCAGTCGCTCGCCCGCGGCGTCGAAAGAGGCGCGCAGCGCCTCGTAGTCATGATGAACCGCGAACTGTGGGAACTGCGCGACGATCCCTGCGGGCGGATGGATGAAGAAGCCTGCGTGCGCCGCGCTGAGCATCCCGGTGTCGTTGTAGGAGTCGCCCGCGGCCATGACCTGGAAGTTCAGCGACTTCAGCGCCTCGACCGCATGCCGCTTCTGGTCCGGCTGGCGCAGCCGGTAGCCGGCGACATAGCCTTGCGCATCGATCTCCAGGCGATGGCAGAACAGCGTCGGCCGGTCGAGCTGTCGCATCAGCGGATCGGCGAACTCGTAGAAGGTGTCCGACAGGATCACCACCTGGTAGCGCGCGCGCAGGCCGTCGAGGAAGGCCTTGGCGCCTGGCAGGGGGGCCATCCCGGCGATCACCGCCTGGATGTCGGCAAGCTTGAGCCCGTGCTCGCGCAGCAGGCCGATGCGAAAGCGCATCAGCTTGTCGTAGTCGGGTTCGTCCCGCGTCGTGCGGCGGAACTCGGGGATGCCGGTGCGTTCGGCGAAGGCGATCCAGATCTCGGGGACGAGCACACCCTCGAGGTCGAGGCAGACGATTTGCATGGGCGGGAAGGCAGGCGCTTGAAGGGGCGGCCGACGTCGGGCGATGCCGGGCAGGCCGATCGTGGGGCGAGATGGTAGCCGGTTCGCGCGACCGCGCGCCCGCAGCGTCACTCGCCGGGTGCCAGCACCACCGCCTGCCTGCGCGTGGCGCCCTCACGCCACACCGTCAAGGTCACCCGATCCCCTGGCACCCGCCGTTCCAGCAAGGTGAGCATGTCGTCGAGGTTGGTCACCGCCTCGCCATCGACGGCGGTGATGACATCGCCGGCGACCACCTCGCCGTTGCGGCCGCGCCGGAAGGGCTGCAGGCCGGCGCGCGCTGCGGGGCCGCCGGGGACGACCTGCAGCAGCACCACGCCCGGGGGCAGGTTGAGCGCGCGCTGCAGCGCCGGCGGGCCGGCCGACACGCCGATGGCCGGACGCACGAAACGGCCGTCACGGATCAGCCGCGGCACGATGCGATTGACCTCGTCCACCGGGATCGCGAAGCCGATGCCGGCACTGCCCCCGCTGGGGCTGAAGATCGCCGTGTTCACGCCGATCAGGCGGCCTGCGGAATCGAGCAGCGGGCCACCGGAGTTGCCCGGGTTGATGGCCGCGTCGGTCTGGATCGCGCCGCGGATGGTGCGCTGGTTGACGGACTCGATCTCCCGATTGAGGGCACTGACGATGCCGGTGGTCAGCGTCTGGTCCAGGCCGAAGGGGTTGCCGATGGCGTAGACCTTCTGCCCGACCTGCAAGTCCCGGCTCGAGCCGATGGGGATGGCCGGCGCCTTGGCGGCCGGCACATCGATCCGCAGCACCGCGAGGTCGCGGTCGGGGAAGGCCCCGACCAACTGCGCCGCATGGGTGCTCTGGTCGGCCAGCGTCACCCGTGCCGCGCTGCCCCCCTGGATCACGTGGAAGTTGGTCACGATGTGGCCGCGGTCGTCCCAGACGAACCCCGTGCCAGTCCCGCGCGGCACCTGCTCGACGTTGAGCGAGAAGAAGTCGCGCTGCACCTCCAGGGTCGTGATGTGCACGACCGAGGGTGAGATGCGGCGGAAGACATCGATCTGGCTCTGCTCTTCGGCCAGCAGCGGGCCGCGCGGGCTCACCTCGCGCGCGGACGCCTCGGTACGCCCCATCACCGCCTGCGGGCCCACCCATGCCAGCGCGCCAGCGCAGAGCGCAGCCGCCGCCACCCAGGACAGCTGGCGGCGTCTGGTCGGCGTCCAATCCGAAGCGGTGTCGCGCATCGACGGTCGGGTCTCGTTCATCTTTCGCCTTCGAAACGAGCGCGCGACGCACAGGCCGCATCACAGGCGCCGGGACGGCCCGCGCCGCGACGTCGGCTGTGACGAAGCGCCATACACACCGCGCTCAGCGACGCGCCCGCAATGGGCGGCCATCGAGCGGCGGCCTACGCCACGATATATGCGGCGGAGCCGGTGGCGATCAAGGTCCCTTCCTCGTTGACCAGACGCATCTGCGTCGAAGAGACGCGTCCGCCCAAGCGGGTGACCTCGGCGCTGGCCACGAAGTACTGGCCGATGCCCTGCCGCAGGTAGTCGGTGCGCAGGTCGATGGTGGCCATGCGGGCAAACCGCTGCATGAAGGTCTCTGCGCTCTCGTTCGGGTGCCGCTCGCTCATCGCCACCATGATGGCGAGCGCGCCCGTGGGGTCCAGGATCGCCGCGGTCACGCCGCCGTGCAGCCTGCCGTAGCCGTAGTGCCCCACGAGTTCCGGGCGCATGTCGATGCGGGTGCGCACGTCACCGGGTCGCACGGACAACACCTTCAGCCCGAGGACCTGATGAAAGGTGATCTTGTGCTCGAACAGATCGATCAAGGCCTGCTCGAGGCGTTTCTGTTCGTCGATGCTTCGGGGGGGTACCGCGCCTGAGGTCATGTGGAGCCTTCGGCGTCGAGCCGGTAGAAGGCGCGGGCATTGCCGCCGAGCACGGCGGCCCGTTGCGCAGGTGTCGCGCCGGCCGCGTCCAGAAGGTCGAGGGTTTCCTGCCACCAGGTGTCGTAGCGGGCGGCGAGTTCCAGCACCGGCCAGTCGCTGCCCCAGAGCAGTCGGTCGAAGCCGAAGGCGTGGACCAGGTGCTGCGCCCAGCGGCGTGCCGCCGTGGGGGCCGGGTGGGCGCCGCACTCGGTCAGCAGGCCGGAGAGTTTGCAGCGCACCGACGTCTCGCGCGCCAGTGCGTCCATCTCGTCGGCCCAGGGTTGCCATGCGCCCGACGCGATGTCGGGCTTGGCGCCATGGTCGATCACCACGCGCAGATCGGGATGGCGGTCCATCAGGCGCCGGATCCTCGGCAGGTGCACAGGCTTGACCAGGGCGTCGAAGGCCAGGCCGCAGGCGGCCATGGCGTCCAGCGCGGCAGCGACCTCCGGGCGCAGGATCCAGTCCGGGTCCGGGAGGTCCTGCAGCATCGGGCGCAGGCCCACGAGACCGGGCTGGCGGGCCAGGGCCTCGATGCGGCCGGGCGCGTCGGCCGCGCTGAGATCGGTCCAGCCGACGACACCCAGCACACGCTCGTGCGCCTGCGCCTGCGCCAGCAGGAAGGCGGTTTCGGCATCGGTCGGCGCGGCCTGCACCAGCACGCCTGCGACGACGCCGCAGCGACGGGACTCGGCCGTCCAGTCGTCGACCGCGACGTCCCGGTGGATGTCGCCGAGGTCCGGTGTGAGCCAGCCGTAGTCGCCCCGTGCCAGTTGCCAGCAGTGGAAGTGCGCGTCGATCGCGCCGGTGGTGTGACGGGCGATCGGGGTCGTGTGGATGACGTCCATCAGCGCGCTCCCGGCACCGGGGCCTGCTCGGGCAGCAGGTGCTCGTGCCGAAGTTCGTCCCAGAAGGCGTCCGGGATGGCGTGCGCCAGCATGGCCAGGCCGTCGTCCCATTCCTCCTGACGTCTGGCGCCCAGCATCAGTTCCGTGACCGCGGCGTGGGCCAGAGGGAATTGCAGGGCCGCAGCCCGCAACGGCACGTGATGCCGCTCGCACACGGCCTCGATTTGCGCCGTGCGCTCGAGCCAGTGGGCCGCGGCCGGCTGGTAGTTGAAGGTGGCCCCCGCCCGCTGCGCACCGGTGGCGAGCAGGCCGGAGTTGAAGACGCCGCCCAGCGACACGCGCACGCCGCGTGCCAGGCATTGCGGCAACATCTCGGGCAGCGCGGCGTGGTCCAGCAAGCTGTAGCGCCCGGCGATCAGCACCGCGTCGAGGTCCGCGTGGCGCAGCACCTGCAGCACGGCCTGTTCGTCGTTGACGCCCAGGCCGATGGCGCCGACCAGCCCTTCGCGGCGCATCTGGGCCAGTGTGGGCAACGTCTCGTTCAGGACCTGACGCAGCACGCGATCGCCGTCGACGCCGTGGGTCTGCGCGTCCATGTCGTGCACGTACGCGATGTCCAGGCGCGACAGGCCCAGGCGCTGCAGGCTGTCCTCGACACTGCGGCGCGTGCCGCCAGTGCTGAAATCCCAGTGCTGCACGAAAGGCAGGCCGTCCACGTAGCAGAACTGCTCCCGCGGCACCGTCTGCCTGGGCGTGAGCAGGCGGCCGACCTTGCTCGACAGCGTGTAGTCGGCGCGAGGGCGGGCGCGCAGCACTTCACCCATGCGATGCTCCGACAGGCCGTGGCCGTAGTGGGGCGCCGTGTCGTAGCGCCGGCACCCGTCAGACCAGGCGCGGTCCAGCAGCGCACGGGCATCCTCCTGGCTGACCGGGTGGAACAGGTTGCCGATGGCCGCGCCGCCGAGTCCGAGTCTGGGCAGGGCGGCCGCAGGTGTGGCTTTCTCGGTTCCTGTTGTCGTGCCGGGGTGGACGGTGGGCGCTGCGGTTGCCGGCAACGGGGGTGTCGGTGTGGTCATCGGGGTGTCGGAGGCGGCTTGTTTCATGTCGGGGTTTACACCACGCCAAAGGCGCGGATGGTGCCACTAACATCTGCGCGCCGCCCCCGGGCTTCCCCCGAGACGTGTCTTGGCGCGGCGGCGCCCCGGCCCGCGAGGCCTGCGTGCGGGCGCACAGACGGACATCCAGCATGCTCAGAGGCATTCCCCCCCTGTTGACCCCGGACCTCCTCCATGCGCTTGCCTGCATGGGGCATGGTGACGAGTTGGCGATCGTGGACGCCAACTTCCCGGCGGTCAGCGTGGCCGCCCGTGCCGGTGCGCCCTGTGTGCAACTGACGGGTGTGGACACCCCCACCGCGCTGGACGCCGTGCTGGCATTGCTGCCGGTGGACGGGTTCGAACCCGACCCGGTGCGCACGATGCAGGTCGTCGGCGACCCGACCGCCGTGCCTGAGGCTGTCCAGGCCATCATCCAGGTGCTGACGCGCTACACGGCACCGGCGCCTGCGGGGCTCGAGCGGCATGCCTTCTACGCCGCCGCGGCGCGAGCCCGCCTCATCATCCGCACCGCCGAGATGCGCCCCTACGGCAACGTGCTCGTGCGCAAGGGCGTGCTTTTCGGCGCCGGGCCTGCGCACTGACACATCACGCACCGCACGCGCGCGAGCACCTGGCGTTGCCCGATGCCGTGCCGTGGCGCCGGACCTGTCCACCTCACTCATCACGACGAACATGAATGCTCCTGCTTCCACTGCCAGCGCCTTCCGGGGGGTCTGGCCGGCCATGCTCACGCCGCTGCAGTCCGACCTGTCGATCGACCATGGGCTCTATGCCGAGCACGCGCACGCGCTGCTGGCCGCGGGCTGCGGCGGGGTCACGGCTTTCGGCACGACAGGGGAGGGGCCCTCGTTTTCGATGGCGGAACGGCGTGCCGCGATCGACGCGCTCATCGCACGGGGCATCCCGGCCTCGCAGATCATCGTCTCCACCAGCTGTGCCGCCCTGCCCGAGACGCTGGAGCTGACGCGTCATGCCACCGAGGCGGGCGTGCACGGCGTGCTGATGCTGCCGCCCTTCTTCCTCAAGGGCGTGAGCGACCGCGGCATCGCCGACAGCTACCGCTGGGTCATCGACCGGCTGGCCGATCCGCGCCTGCGGATGTACCTGTATCACATCCCCCAGGTCGCGGCGGTGGGCCTGTCGCACGCGGTGATCCGTGAGCTCCTCGACGCCTACCCCGGCACCATCGTCGGCATCAAGGACAGCGCCTGCGACCGGGAACACTCGGTCGGGTTGGCTCGTGCCTTCATGCCCGGCATCACCGTCTACGTCGGCAACGAGACCGACCTGCCGACCCTGGGCCGGTTGGGCAGCACCGGGGCGATCAGCGGGTTGGCCAATTTCTGCCCGCGCCTGGTGCATCGTCTGGTGATGCAGCCCGACCACCCTGGCGTCGAGGACGATCTGGCGCAGGTGCGCGCCATCCTGCAGGCCCTGGACGGCCTGTCGCTGATGCCGGCGATCAAGGGCGTGATGGCACAGCGCAGCGGGCAGGCGGCCTGGTTGCGCGTGCGCCCACCGCTGGTCTCGCTTGACGTGGCACAGCAGGCCCTGCTGGCGCAGCGGATGCAGGCGGTGGCAGGCCGCTGGACGGTGGCCTGAGAGGCTGAGAGGCCGCACCTGCCCTCCACGGGCAGTCGCGGGCCCCCGTGTACAGCCGTGACGCGCGGCGCTGGGTACATGCGCGCGGCGTTTGGCTGACAGTGCCATCTGTTCCCAGGCGGGAGGTGTCGTGAACATCCCGTGGATGCCTTAATCTCGGGGTTTGGCGTCGGTCGGGCCCGCATGGCGACGGGTGCGCCGGTGCGTCGACACGAGGAGGTGCGAGGGTGGGTGAACCGCGGCGGTGGCGACGCTGGCTGACCCGGGGGCTGTTGTGGTCGGTCGTGGCTGCGGTCGCCCTGCTGGCCTTGCCATTGCTGCTGGTGGCGGTGGGCATCACGGTCGACGCCGGGCCCTGGCGGGGCCAGGTCGCGCAGGCCATCGGGCGAGCGCTGCAGCGCGAGGTTCGATTCGACGGGCCGGCACGCATCACCTTCTCGCTGCAGCCCGAACTGCGTGTCGGCGGGATCCGGGTGCGCAACCCGGAAGGCTTCGGCGACGAGGATTTCGCGAGCTTTGGTGAGGGGCACTTCCAGCTCGCCTTGCTGCCCTTGCTGCGATACGAGTTGCAGGTCCGGGACTTCAGCGCCCGCGACGTGCGGGTGCGGTTGCAGGTCAAGGCCGACGGTCGGACGAACTGGCAGTTCGGCTCGACGCCTGCGTCAAA
>JBMTXX010000191.1:0-7418 GCA_049453935.1 Rubrivivax sp. | reverse complement strand
CCTGGATGTAGTCCACGTGCGCGTTGGTCGTGATCTCGCCGGCCAGCACCACCAGGCCGGTGTTGCAAAGCGTCTCGGCAGCCACACGCGAGCGCGGGTCCTGCGTGAAGATCGCGTCGAGGATCGCGTCCGAGATCTGGTCGGCGACCTTGTCCGGGTGGCCTTCGGAAACCGATTCCGAGGTGAACAGATAATCTCTTGCCACTTGCATGCTCCAGGTTGGGTTGAATCGGCGTGGCCGTTCAGGGTGCCCTGGAAAGCGGCGACGCTTTAGCGGTATTCGAGGCCCGGCCGAAATGCCCGGTCCCGACGGCCGATTCCGGCCGCATCGCCCCGCAAGTTGTCCTTAACTCGGCGACCAGATGATTATAGGAAGATGCTCGCCCTGATCGGCTGGTTGTCGCGCCTGCCCTTGAGGTGGATCCATTTGGTGGGCACGCTGCTGGGCTGGGCGGCCTGGCTGGCTTCGCCTCGCTATCGGCTGCGTCTGCATGACCACGCCGCTCAGGCCGGTGTGCGCGAAGGCGATCGCCGGGCCAGCGTCGGACAGGCTGGATGCATGACGGCCGAGACGCCGCGCCTGTGGCTGCGCCCGACCGATGCGCCCCTGCAGGATCCGGTGCAATGGGTCGGGGCGGACCTGATCGAGCGCGCGCTGGGTCGGCCGGGCGGCGTGCTGCTGCTGACCCCGCACCTCGGCGCCTTCGAGGTCGCGGCGCAGGCCTACGCAGAACGCTTCGGTGCGCGTCAGCCGATGACGGTGCTGTACCGCCCGGCACGCAAGCGCTGGCTGCGTGAACTGGAAGCTGCCGCGCGGGCGCGACCAGGCCTGTCCACCGCGCCCGCAACGCTGGCGGGCGTGCGGCAGATGCTGCGCGCCCTGCGCCAGGGGCAGACCGTGGGACTGCTGCCGGATCAGGTGCCGCCCGAGGGCCAGGGTGTGTGGGCGCCGTTCTTCGGTCGCCCGGCCTACACCATGACACTGGCTGCGCGTCTGGTGCGCCAGACCGGCGCGCTGCCGCTGGCCGCCTGGTGCGAGCGACTGCCCAAGGGCGCAGGCTACCGACTGCACGTCCAACCGCTGACAGAGGCTCTGCCGGCGCCGCCGACGGGCGCCGGAGACCCCGTGGCGGAGGAGGCCTGGACGGCACAGGCCACCAGCGCCATCAACCGCTCGATGGAAGCGCTGGTCCGCCAGTGCCCGGCGCAGTACCTCTGGGGCTACCACCGCTACAAGGCGCCACGGCAAGGATCCGGTACGCCGGGGTGAACCAGGCGGCCTGATCGTCGTGGCCCCGGCCGGTCTCGGCCAGCCCTGCACGCGCCAAGGCACACGATGGCCAGGGACGAGGTCGGCAGACCGGGCACGAGCCAGGTGCGCTTGCGTATGGAGATATTTGCAAGTAGCTCACTCCATGAGCTACCAAGGCCACAGACTGTGCTTCGCCGGGGTCGTCCCGGTGTATCCGTGCGAGGCCCGTCATGCCGCAGATCGCGCTCCTTCCGGGGTCCGACCCCACCCTCACCGACACCGCGACATCCGCGCAGCGGCCAGACCCGGTCGCGTTTCGCATCGGCTGGGACCACGCGCGCCATGGCGTGACGCCACCGGTCGACGACATGCACCCCGGGCACCCGGTGCGCCAGGGATGGGAAGCCGGTCGCGCCGCCGGCACGCGCCGGCCCGCGGCCGACCCGCAGGCGGTGCGCCGTTGGCTGGCGTTGCGTCTGCTGGCGTGGCGGGGCGGGCGCGAGGTCGATGAGGAGACCGTGACGCTGCGCGAGGTCTCGATGCTGGATGTCAGCCGGTGCCCGGTCACGCGAACGGCCTTCTCCTGCGCACGGCCAGGTCTCGCGCCCGGCGCTGACGATGCCACGGTGCTGGCGCTGGACCGCGAGGGCCCGATCCGCGCGGGCATGCTCGTGATCGTCAGCCGCCGCGCGGCGCAGGCCGCCATGGGCGTCGACGCCGCTTCGGCGGGGGAGACAGCGCGGATGCTCGCCGCACACGCGCCCGATGCCCAGCGGGGCGGTCTGGATGCCGGTGCCTGGGCGCGGCTGGCGTCGCTGTTGTCGATGCGCGAGCGGTCGGCGCACATGGGTCCGACGTCGCTGCCGCTGGCACTGTTGCCACCGCCGCGACTGGCGTTGCTCCACCCCGCGCACGCGCTGCAGTCCGTGCTGACGTGGCGCTTCACGCAGGCGGGCACGCAGGCTGTGGCGTCGACCGATCGGCACACCCGGGCGGAACATTTGGGTAGCCTGGGCGGCCTGGACCGCGTGGGCACCGACGTGCCCGGTGCCGAGGCCCGACGCTGTTACTTCCAGTTCCTCAGCGCCCTGCTGGCGCGCCGGTTGGCGTCACGCCAGAGGGATGCAGACACGTGCGATGGCGATGCGGCGGTTGACTCCGCCTGGGGTCACCCCCTGCTGCGCGCACGCTGGGACGCGCTGCTCACCGCCTTGGGCGCAGACGGGTGCGTGCGCCTGGTGCAGGCCCTGGCACGGACAACCGTGGGCACCCCGGTGCCCTGGCACCTGCCTCCGGCGCGGTCCACGCTCGATGCGGCCAGCGCCCCCTGCGATCGTGCGGCAGGCGCCAGCCGACGGCGTGTGCCTTCCAAGGTGACCGGCCGAGGGCCTCGGCTCACGCCGGTGTCCGACACATGCCGGCCGGGCGCTGCCGTCAGGCCGATGCCATCGTCGGCCCGGGGGCCCGTCAAGCGTCCGGACCTGCCGAACGGTGCGGCGGCGCGCCCGTCGCTGGCGTGAGCAACCCCGCCCGGGGCAGGTCGGTGACGCGATGGACGCCGGCCAGCCCGAGCGCGCGGTCAAGCTCGCTGTCCAGCGTGCCGAGCACGTGCTCGACGCCCGGCTGGCCGGCCACCGCGAGCCCCCACAGGTGGGGCCGGCCGACGAGCACGGCGCGCGCGCCCAGCGCCAGCGCCTTGAGCACATCGGTGCCGCGGCGCACGCCCCCGTCCATCAGCACCGGTATCCGTCCGTCGACCGCCTGAAGCACACCGGGCAGCGCGCGCACGCTGGCCTGCGCGCCGTCCAGCTGGCGGCCCCCATGGTTGGAGACGATCAGCCCGTCCACGCCCTGGGCCACGGCCTGCCGGGCCTCGTCCGGGTGCAGCACGCCCTTGAGCAGCAGCGGGCCGTCCCACTGCCGGCGCACCTCGGCGATGTCCTGCCAGTTCATGGCCGGGTCGAGCATGCCGGCCATGCGGCCGGCCAGATGCGCCACCGATTCGCGCTGCCGGTCGCGCACGTAGTTGCCGAAGGTCACGCGCGGCAGCTCGCTGCGCATCGACCACCACCAGGGCAGCTTGCGCGCATAGTCCAGCCACTGCCGGGGCCCGAAGCGCGGCGGGATGGAAAACCCGTTGACCAGGTCGCGCTCGCGCTTGCCCAGCAACTGGTTGTCGATGGTGACGATGACGGCCCGGTAGCCTGCCGCGCGGGCGCGGTCGACCAGTTCGCGCGTGAAGCCGCGATCGCGGTAGATGAAGACCTGCATCCAGCGCAGGCCGTCGTGTGCCTGTGCGAGCTGCTCGATCGAACACACCGACCCATGACTGAGGCAGTAGACCGTGCCACGCGCGGCCGCCGCACGCGCCGCCGCGATCTCGCCTTGGGGCCAGAACAGTCCGGCCAGACCGGTGGGCCCGATCAGCACCGGGGAAGCCAGCCGCTGGCCGAACAACTCGATCGACAGATCTCGCGTGGCCGCACCGTTCAGCGGCTGCGGCAGCAGCGCCCAGTCACCGAAGGCTTCTTCGTTGGCCCGCAGCGTGCGCTCGTCCTCGGCCGCGCCGTCGATGAAGTCGAACAGCGGCCGGGGCAAACGCTGCGCCGCCCGCGCGCGCAGCGCGGCCACGCTGTGCGCCCTGGCAGGCGTCATCCCAGGAAGCCGGGCTTGGTGGCGCCGCGGCGCACCTGTTCATCGGCCGCAGCCTCGGCCTGGCGGATCGCCGGCAGGCGCTGCAGCACCTCGGCCAGACGCTGCTGCGGAATGACGACCACGCCGTCGAGGTCGGCCACGATCACGTCTCCGCTTTGCACCGGCCAGCCCGCAACCAGCACCGGATGCCCGACGGTACCCGGGCCGCTGCGGTGCGGCGAGTTCGGGGTGACGCCCATGGCCCAGGCGGGCAGACCGACGTGACGGATGCCCACCAGATCACGCACGCAGCCGTCGGTGACGAAGCCCACCGCGCCCGCGTTGCGCGCCATGCCCAGGACGAGGTCACCCGTGACCGCGCAGGCCGTGTGACCGTCGGTGGCCGCCACCAGCACGTCTCCGGGCTGGACCGAGGCCAGCGCATGGATCAGCGCCAGGTTGTCGGCCGGCCCGGTGTGGCAGGTCAGCGCGACACCGCAGAAGGCGAACTGGTCGGCGATGGCCGGGTGCAGGCGATGGTCCAGTGCGCCCGTGCCGCCCATGGCGTCGCACAGGAAGCCGGTGGGCGTGCCGCGCAACTGCTCGACCAGTTCGGGGGCCGGGCGCTGCACCGCCAGCGTCCGGATGGCCGGGACTTCATCGATCATCGCGTCGTCTCCTGCGTCGTGTGCGGATGGTTTTCGAGTGTATCGGCGGCCCGTCCGCACGCCGAGTGCCCCAGTCCCTGACGAAACGCCTGGCCCTCGAAGCCTCTGCCATGATGTCGGGTGTCGTCCAACCCCTTGAACCGTGAACGAGGAGACTCAGATGCCCAAGGCCTACTGGATCAGCGTCTATCGCGAGATCCGCAATCCCGACGCGCTGGCCGCATACGCCCAACTCGCGGGCCCCGCGCTCGCCGCCTCGGGCGGGCGCTTCCTGGCCCGCGGCATGCCCGCCATCGTCAAGGAGGCCGGCTTGATGCAGCGCACCGTGCTGGTGGAGTTCGACAGCGTCGAGGCCGCCCGGGCCGCCTACGAGAGCCCGGGCTACCAGCAGGCGCTGGCCGCGCTCGGGCCGGACGGCGTGGAGCGTGAGATCCGCATCATCGAAGGGGCGTGACCGGCCCGATGCCGCGCCGGTGGCCCGGCCCGGTCAGAGGTCGAAACCGTAGTCCACCGTCAGCGGCGCATGGTCGCTGAAGCGGCTGGCCTTGTGGATGGACGCCGAGCGCGCCGTGGCCGCAAGGCCGGGGGTGGCCAGGTGGTAGTCGATGCGCCAGCCCACGTTCTTCGCCCAGGCCTGGCCGCGGTTGCTCCACCAGGTGTAGCCCTCTTCGGTGGCCTGGGGATGCAGGCGGCGATAGACGTCCACGAGGCCGGCGTCGGCCAGCAGCCGCGTCATCCAGGCCCGCTCCTCGGGCAGGAAGCCGCTGTTCTTCAGGTTGCCCTTCCAGTTCTTCAGATCGGCCTCGGTGTGGGCGATGTTGACGTCGCCCACCAGGATGAACTCGCGCTCACGCGCCATGGCCTGCAGCCGAGGGTAGACGGCGTCGAGGAAGCGGTACTTGGCCTGCTGACGGTCGTCGCCGCTGGAGCCACTGGGAAAGTAGGCGCTGACCAGGCTCAGTGCGCGACCCGGCCGGTCGAAGCGCAACTCGACCCAGCGCCCCTCATCGTCGAACTCGGGCACGCCGATGCCGGTCAGGACGTCACTGGGCTCGTGCCGGGTGTACAGGCCCACGCCCGAGTAGCCCTTCTTCTGCGCGCAGTGGAAGTGCCCTGTCAGGTCGCCGAAACGCTCGAAGCGCCCGGCGATGTCCTCGGCCTGCGCCTTGAGCTCCTGCACCCCCATAAAATCCGCGCCCGCTGTGGCCAGCCAATCGGCCAGCCCCTTGGACGCTGCTGAACGGATCCCGTTCAGGTTGAGCGACACCAACCGAAACCCCACCGGAACACCCCCATGCAAGTGCCGGCCCCCGACGTCCTGGCCCAGGAGTTCGTGCAGTTCTCCATGCAGGCAGGCGTGCTGCGCTTCGGCGAGTTCAAGACCAAGGCCGGACGGCTGTCGCCGTATTTCTTCAACGCCGGCCTGTTCGACGACGGCGCCAAGCTGGGCCGTCTCGCGGAATTCTATGCACGGCGCCTGCTGGCCTCGGGCCTGGCCTTTGACATGCTGTTCGGGCCGGCCTACAAGGGCATCACGCTGGCCGCGGCCGTGGCCATCGAGCTTGCACGCGCAGGCCGCAACGTGCCCTACGCCTACAACCGCAAGGAAGCCAAGGACCACGGCGAGGGCGGCGTCCTCGTGGGCGCGCCGGTGCGCGGCCGGGTGCTCATCGTCGACGACGTCATCAGCGCCGGCACCTCGGTGCGCGAGTCGATCGCGCTGATCACCGCCGCCGGGGCCACACCGTGCGGTGTGGCCATTGCACTCGACCGCCAGGAAAAGGCCACCGACGGCGGCGCCGACGCGCCGTGGTCGGCCGTGCAGTACGTGCAGCAGCGTCTGGGCCTGCCGGTGGCGGCCGTGGCCACGCTGGCCGACCTGCTGCACTACCTGGAAAGCAGCGAAGACGAGACGCTGCGCCGGCATCGCGTGCCGGTGCAAGCGTACCGCGAGCGTTACGGGGTCTGAACGCGCGCAGCTGTGTCCACCAGCGGCGGCTGCGGGCGGCCCTTGCCTGACGCGGGGACGCTCAGCCCAGCTTGCGCCGCAGCAACTCGCCGGCCTGCGCCGGGTTGGCTTTGCCTTTGCTGGCCTTCATCACCTGGCCGACCAGGGCGTTGAAGGCCTTGTCCTTGCCAGCGCGGAACTCGGCCACCGATTTCTCGTTGGCGGCGAGCACCTCGTCGACCAGGGATTCGAGCGCGCCGGCGTCGCTCATCTGGCGCAGGCCTCGGGCGTCAATCAGCGCATCGACGTCGGTGCTTTCGCCGGCCCACAGCGCGTCGAAGACCTGACGCGCGCCGTTGTTCGACACCGTGCCGTCGACGATGCGGCCGATCAGCGTGGCCAGCACCGCCGGCGCCACCGGGCAGGCCTCGATGCCCAGGCCCTGGGCGTTCAGGCGCTTGGAGACTTCGCCCATCAGCCAGTTGGCCACGAGCTTGGGCCATTGCGCCGGGTCGCGCCCGCCGGGCAGGGCGCGACAGGCGTCGCGTGCCGACTCATACCAGCGGGCGAAGGCCAGGCTCTGCGTCATCATGGCCGCGTCGTAGGCCGGCAGGCCGTCGTCGCGCTGGAAGCGCTGCGCCATCGCGCCGGGCAGCTCAGGCATCGCCTGACGCACCCGCTCGACCCAGGCCGGCTCGATCACCAGCGGCGGCAGGTCGGGGTCGGGGAAGTACCGGTAGTCGTGCGCGTCTTCCTTGGTGCGCATCGCCCGCGTCTCGCCCTTGTCGGGGTTGAAGAGCACGGTGGCCTGCTCGATCGGCAGGCCGTCCTCGATGCGGTCGATCTGCCACTGCACCTCGTAGTCGATGGCCTGCTGCAGGAAGCGGAAGGAGTTCAGGTTCTTGATCTCGCGCCG
>JBMTXX010000190.1:0-7519 GCA_049453935.1 Rubrivivax sp. | reverse complement strand
GCTGAATGCAGAGCTCGCGGCGGAAGGCCGCGGCGAGGGTGGGTTTCATCGGGGGTGTCCTCCTGCGTCAGGTTCAGGCGCAAAGGATGTCACCCGGCTCAGCCCTCGTCTTGAACGAATCGCCTGGGGGCGGCTCGCACCAGGGCCGCCACGCTGGCGGGCGTGACGCCGAAGGTGCGCCGCATGTGGCGGGTCAGGTGCGCCTGGTCGGCAAAGCCGGCGTCGAACGCGGCCTCGGCGAGCGACGCGCCCCGCGCCAGGGCATGACCTGCCCGTTGCAACTGGCGCAGCGTCAACCAGCGTGCCAGAGGTACCTCCAGATGCGCCTGCGCCAGCGCGCGCAGCCGCGAGACCGACAGCCCGGCCTCGGCGGCGGCGCGCTCGATCGGTCGTGGCCCGCGTGCCGTGGCGAGGAAGGCCAGCGCCCGCGCGAAGCGCTCGTCGGTGGGTGCCGTGGCGGCGGGGGGCGTGAGCAAACCGTCCAGGCTGTGGGCGAGGGGGGCGGCTGTGGCGATGGCGGCGGCCACGTGGGGCGGCAGCACCGCCACGCCAGCGCCTTGGGCCTCCCGCAGGATGCGCTGCGCCAGCCGGGTCTGCGGCGGCAGCAGCGCCAGCAGCACCCGCCGGCCAGCCTGCAGCGCGTGGGCGACATCGGGCCGCACGAGCAGGGCCGATCCGCTCACTCGCCGGGCGGCCCCGCCCGGCGAGATCTCGTCGATCGTGACCGGTCCCTCCAGCCCCAGCGTCAGTTGCACCGTCGCGTGGCGGTGAGGGCGGTTGTCCGCCGCCTCGCCCCGGAAGACCACGCCTGCGCCGACGAAAGCGAATTCACCTGCCCAGCCCATGCTTTTGCTCCTCTGGCTTCAGGCGCGCGCTGCGCGAAGCGCCCTCGGCCTTATCGCAGCGGCAGCTTCAGCACCGCGCCGGCCGCGACGCTGTAGCGGTCCACGTGGCCGGAGACGGTGGCCTGCGCATCGGCGTAGTGCACGTGAAAGCGCTCGCCCGGATGCGACACCACGCCCGCCAGCGCCGCACCGCTGTAAACGCCGATCAGCTGCCCGCGCGCCTCCGGCTGATGGAACAGCCGCATGTCGGAGCGCTGGTTGGCGTGGCTGCCACCGTGGCCGCCGTGGCGGTTGTGAGCGCCATGCCCGCCTCCCGGCCCCGGCTCGCCGGTCACGACGTGCCACAGCAGGTGCGGGAAGCGTCCCTCGACGCGGAAGACGAAGGGCTGATCCAGCGCGATCCCCAGGGCCCGGGCCTGGTCCTGCACGAAGGCTTCGAAGGCGGCGGCGTCCATGTCGCGGGGCACGGCGACGTCCTGCCACGCCTGCACGCGGCCGCTGGCGAACAGCACCGCCTGTTCGCCGTCCTGCGGTGGCCGCACCCGTCCCTGTTCGTCACTGCCCGGGCTGACCAGCAGCCGCCCGTCGATCTGGATGATCTCGCCCTTCAGGCCGGCGGTCGCACCGACGCCCCAGGTGCCGGCGGGCTGCGGCAGGGCGGAGAGCGCCACCTGCCCGGCGGTCTGGCCCGTGTGCATCATGCGCTGGAAGTGGCCGTGGTGGGTGAAGTCGAACGGCGCACTGCTGGCCCACGCGGCGCCGGCGAGCACCAGGGCGACGGCCAGCCAGCGCCGGGATCGAAGGAGCTTGGCATTCACGGTCGGGCTCTCAAAGTTCAAAGGCAGTGGTTGTGGCGCTTCCACATCTCTTCGTGCCCGATCGCCTTGGCAAACGCAGGCACCTGGCAGCGGTCTGCGGCTTCGCCGTCCGCGGCCGCCGCCGACGGCTGGCCGGCGGAGACCGTCCGCGGGCTTGCCGCAGAGGGCTCGATCGTGTGGGCTGTTGCCGCCACCACGCCCAGGAAGGCGAGCACGACGGCCCCTTGCGGCCACCGGGGCTGCAACCGGGGGTCGGGTGCCACCTCGCACGCCCCGCCCGGGCAGGCCTGCGGCGCCTTGCGCTGGAGCCAGCCGTAGAGCTTGCAGCCGATGCAGATGCCGAAGGCCGTCTCGAAGAACATCAGGGTCAGACAAACGGCACACACCAGCAGGTTGACCGGCCCGACGACCTGCCGGATCACGACCAGCCAGAACATCACCAGTGCCAGCGTGAAGCCGAGGGCCCAGGCGAAACGTTTCTGCGGTGCACCGGTCCATTCGGGCTGCTGCCGGCGCACCAGCCACTGCCCGACGATCAGACTGGGCGCCCATCGCGGGCTCAGGAACAGGCGCAGCGCGAAGTCGACGAGGAAGGCCACGACGAAGATACGCGTCGGCTCGAAGTTGCCGGTGAGCCACGCGTTCATGAAGGCGATCATCGCGAAGAGAAACAGCAGCCCGGCACCGGCCCGCACGGCGCGCTCGTTCAGCACGGGTACGGGCTGTCCGGGCACCTGTTCACCAAAAGACCACAAGGAAGTGTTCATCGTCACGAGGGAAGGTGGAGACGGAGTGTCGCGGCGGCGGATGGACGCCGCATATGATTTCGATCATATGGACACACCAAGTGATCGCTTGCCTGCGGATCTCGAAGAGTTGCTTCCACCCGGCGTGCACGCGCACTGCGAGCTGCGACGCCTGGGCCGCGGCGCGCGCCTGTTCGACGCGGGGCGTGCCCCGTGCCACATGCACTTCGTCAGCAGCGGCGAAGTCCTTCTGCAGCGCACCGGCGAGGACGGCGAGGTCGTGGTCCTGCAGCGCGCCAGACACGGTTTCGTCGGGGAGGCGAGTTTGCAGGCGGCGAGATACCACTGCGATGCGATCGTGGCGGCAGACGCCGACGTGACCCGGATCCCGCGGCAGCGCTTGCAGGACGCGCTGCGGACGGATCCCGCCTTTGCGATGCGCTGGATCGGCATGCTGAACCAGGAAGTGCGACGCCTGCGCCAGCAGTGCGAACGGCTGAGCCTGAACACGGTGGAGGCACGGTTGCTGCACCTGGTGCGCACCGAGGGCGGCGCATCGGGGGTGCCACTGGCCGCCGGCTTGAAGACGCTGGCCAGAGAGATCGGCGTCACCCACGAGGCGCTGTACCGCTGCGTGGCGTCGCTCGAGAAGCGGCGCATGCTCGTGCGCGACGACGGACGGCTGCGTCTGCGCGTCGCGCCGACCACGACAGCCCATTGAACGGCTCGAGTGAGGGGGGCGCCTCGGTGATGTCGCCTGGACGCAGGCCCGGCCAAGCCGTGGCCGCGTGAAGTGACTTGCCTGCCGTCCTATATTGCGCGCCGATGAACGCCTCCTCCACGCCTGTGCCCCCGTATGTGCCCCCGTATCGTCTGGTCCAGACATGGGTGACCCTGTGGGCCGCCGGGTTGGGCCTGATCGTGCTCGGTGCGGTCCTCTTCGGTCGGGGTGAGTCGGGCGGGGCGACCGGGGCGCTGCTGATGGCGGCCTGTGTCGTCGGCGCGCTGGTGTGTCTGGGCCGCCTGGTGGTCGAGGTCCGCCCGGGTGAGCTGTCGTGGCACTTCGGCTACGTCGGCTGGCCGGCGTGGCGTCAGCCGCTGGCCGAGGTGGCGGGCACGCAGGAAGTGCGCACCCGTCTGATCCACGGCTCGGGCATCCGCGGCTCGCTGCAGCACCGTTTCTACACCGTGATCCCCGGTGGCCGGGCGCTGTGCCTGCACCTGCGCGACGGCCGCACCGTCACCATCGGTGCGCCCGATCCGAGCCGTCTGGCGGCGGCGATCGAGGCGCATCGCGAGCGTGGGGTGACGACGACGGGGCGGGGCACGGGCTGACGTAGGATCCCGGCGCCACGCCCGCGCGGCAGGCGTGTGCCGATCACATCAAGCCCAGGAGACCCCCCATGCCCACTTCATCCCGCACCCTGACGGTTGCCGAGACCTTGCCCCAGGATGCCGCCGCGGCCACGCTGGTCGGGCGCGTCTGGCACCCTGGCGAGGAGGCCGGCCCGGTGCTCGTCACCGTGCGTGACGGCGTGCTGCACGACATCGGTGCGCTGGCCCCGACCATGAGTGCCTTGCTCGATCGTCCCGATGCGGTGGCCGCCGTTCGCGCGGCCCCCGGCAGGCCGCTGGGCACGCTGGACGAGTGGCTGGCCTCCACGGTCACGCACGGCCCGGACCCGGCGCACCGGCACCTGCTGGCGCCGCTGGATCTGCAGGTGGTCAAGGCTGCGGGGGTGACCTTCGCCGCCAGCATGGTCGAGCGTGTGATCGAGGAGCAGGCGCGCGGTGACCCGGCGCGTGCCGAGTCGGTGCGGCGCGAGGTGACCGCGGTGGTCGGTGACGACCTGACGAAGATCCGCCCGGGCTCGGACGAGGCGGCCGCGCTGAAGCAGGTGCTGCTGCAGCGGCGCATGTGGTCGCAATACCTCGAGGTGGGCATCGGCCCGGACGCCGAGATCTTCACCAAGGCGCCGCCGATGGCCTCGCTGGGCACAGGGGTCGATGTGGGCATCCACCCGGGGTCGACCTGGAACAACCCCGAGCCCGAGGTCGTGATGGTGGTCGATGCCACCGGGCGCACCGTCGGGGTGGCGCTGGGCAACGACGTCAACCTGCGCGACTTCGAAGGCCGCAGCGCGCTGCTGCTGGGCAAGGCCAAGGACAACAACGGCTCGTGCTCGATCGGGCCCTTCGTGCGGCTGTTCGACGACGGCTTCGGCATCGACGACGTGCGCCGCGCGGTGATCTCGCTGACGGTGCGCGGCGACGACGGCTTCGTGCTGGAAGGCTCGAGTTCGATGGCGATGATCAGCCGCGACCCGCTGGACCTGGTGCGCCACGCCATGGGGGCCTACCACCAGTATCCCGACGGCATGGCGCTGTTCTGCGGCACGATGTTCGCGCCGGTGCAGGACCGGGGCGAGCCCGGCGCCGGCTTCACCCACCATCTGGGCGACCGAGTGGCGATCGCCACCCCGCGCCTGGGCGGGCTGGTCAACTGGGTGCAGCACTGCGACCGCATCCCGCCCTGGCGCTACGGGGTCGGTGCGCTGATGCGGCACCTGGGGCGGCGCGGCGCTCAGGCCTGATACGGGGTCACACGCGCGGCCTGCCCCTCGTGCAGCGCGTCCACCAGCGCGGCGCGTCGGGCCAGCACGGCGCGCTGGTTGACCGAGCCCTTGTCGGTGACCTCGCCGGCGTCGATGGACAGCGGCTCGTCCAGCACATGCAGGAAGGCCACGCGGTTGGCGCTGCCGGTGGCCTCCTGCCACAGCCGGTCGGCCAGCCGCTGGAAATGCCTGCGCACCTCGACGGCTTGCAGCACCTCGGCCCAGGGGGCGCCGGGTGCGACGCCGGCGCCGGCCATGCGCCGCGCCTCGTCCATGCGCGGCACGATCAGCGCGCCGACCTCGTTGCGGTTCAGCCCGGTGATCACGGCGTCCTGCACCAGCGGCGCGCCGGCGGCGACGACGCGCGCGCGCAGCGGCCCGACGCTGACGAAGGTGCCGGTGGACAGCTTGAAATCTTCTGCCGTGCGGCCGTCGAAGCACAACCCGCGCTGCGGGTCCGCCGGGTCCAGCCAGCGCACTGCGTCGCCGGTGCGGTACCAGCTGTCGTCGTCGAAGGCGTCGCGGGTGCGCTGCGGCTCCCGCCAGTAGCCGGGCATCAGGTTGGGTCCGCGAAAGCGGATCTCGGTCTTGCCGCCGGTGCCGTCGTCGCGCCCCAGCCGCGCCTGGACGCCCGGCACCGGCAGCCCGAGGTGGCCCGAGGCGACATCGGTGCCCACGGCGAAGGTGCAGGTGGGCGAGGCCTCGGTCATCCCCAGCCCGGTGATCAGGCGCACGCGCTCGCCCACGGCCTGTTCGGCGTGGACGTGCAGGCGGTCCCACACCGCCTGGCTCAGGCCGGCACCGGCGAACATGATCGCCTGGCAGCGGCGGAACAGCGAGTCCCGCAGCGCGGGGTCGTGGTCCATGGCGTGGGCGATCTCCTCCAGGCCGCGCGGCACGTTGAAGTACACCGTGGGGGAGATCTCGCGCAGGTTGTGCAGGGTCTGTGCGATGCCGTCGGGCGTCGGCCGCCCGTCGTCGATGTAGAGCGTGCCGCCGTTGTACAGCGCGATGCCCACGTTGTGCGTGCCGCCGAAGACGTGGTTCCACGGCAGCCAGTCGACCAGCACCGGCGGCTCGTCGGCCAGGAAGGCCAGGCACTGGCGGATCATCTGCTGGTTGGCGCAGATCATCCGGTTCGTCGTGACCACCCCCTTGGGCAACTGGGTGGAGCCCGAGGTGAACAGGATCTTGACCACCGTGTCGGGCCCGGCGGCTGCCTCGGCTGCGGCCTGCGCGGGGCCTGGCACCGTGTGCAGCAGGGCATCGAAGGGCTCGCTGTGGCGGTCGCGCAGCGTGCCTGCGCCCAGCACGACGCCGGTGTCGGCGCCCACCGTGGCGGCGATCGCCTCGGCGTGTGCTGCCGTGGCGGCGTAGACCACCGCTGGCGTGGTCTTCTCCAGCACGTGGCGCAGCTTGGCGAAGTCGCGTGAGACCAGCGAGTACGCGGGCGACACCGGCACGTGCGGCAGCCCGGCCAGCATGGCGCCGAGCGCGAGCGTGAGGTGCTCCAGGTCGTTGCCCGACAGGATGGCCAGCGGGCGCTCGGGCCCGACCCCGCGCGCCAGCAACGCCTGACCCACGGCCCGGGCTCGCGCCAGCATGTCGGCGTAGCCGATGCGCACCCAGGCGCCGTCCGGGCCGCGGCGCGCGGCGAAGGTGCGCTGCGGTGCGGCCTGCGCCCAGTGCACCAGGCGGTCGGTCAGGCGCTCGGGGTAGGGCTGCAGGGCCTCGGTGGAGCGCAACAAGGTGCTGCCGTCCGGCAAGGTCTCGATCTCGGCGTGCAGGCAGCCGCCGACCCGGATGCGTCGGTAGCTCGGTTCGTGGGTCATGGCGCTCGGTCTCCGCGGGTCCTTATGATGTGTCGGCGGTGATGTGCGCAGCGCGCGCGTCACCTGTGCCGGAGATTCTGGACCACCCGGGAGCCTGTCCGTTGAAGACCGAAGACCTGATCGCGATCGATGTCCACACCCATGCCGAGGTGTCGTGCCGCAACCCCTTCGACAACTACGGCGAGGAGTACGACCGCGCGGCCGACAAGTACTTCGGCTCCGACCGCCGGCCCACCATCGCCGAGACGGTGGCCTACTACCGCGAGCGCCGCATCGGCCTGGTGATGTTCACGGTGGACAGCGAGAGCCAGCTCGGCCGGCGCCGCATCCCCAACGAGGAGATCGCCGAGGCCGCCCAGGCCAACGCCGACATGATGATCGCCTTCGGCTCGATCGACCCGCACAAGGGCAAGATGGGCGCGCGCGAGGCGCGGCGCCTGATCACCGAGGAGGGCGTGCGCGGCTTCAAGTTCCACCCCACGGTGCAGGGCTTTCTGCCCTACGACCGCATGGCCTGGCCGCTGTACGAGGTGATCGCCGAGCACCGGCTGCCGGCCATCTTCCACAGCGGGCACTCGGGCATCGGCAGCGGCATGCGCTGCGGCGGCGGCCTGCGCCTGCAGAACAGCAACCCCATGCTGCTGGAGGACGTGGCGATCGACT
>JBMTXX010000189.1:0-7521 GCA_049453935.1 Rubrivivax sp. | reverse complement strand
CCGATGGAAGCCGGGCTCTCAGGCGCTGTCGATCGGCACCTGCCAGGCGTCGTAGCCATAGACCCAGTCGGCGTTGCCCGGGCCTTTCATCCATTCGTTGCCGCGTGAGGCGAGTTGGATGCGGGCGGTGCGTTCGCGCCGGGCGGCCTGGTAGCGTTGCAGGGCGTGGGCGGCCTGCGGGCGGTCTTGGGCACCGCTCAGTGCGCGGCCGAGGACGACGGCGTCTTCAATGGACATGCCGGCGCCCTGGGCCATGAAGGGCAGCATGGGGTGGCAGGCGTCGCCCAGGAGCGTGACCGTGCCGACGGACCACACCGGCAGCGGATCGCGCTCGTACAACGCGCTCTTGAGCACGCGGTCGCAGGCGTCGAGCAGGCGTCGGGCGTCGGGGTGGAAGTCGCGGTAGGCCTCACGCAGTTCTTCGACGCTGCCCTCGCTCGTCCAGGACTCCTCGGTCCAGCGCTCCTGACCGATGGTGGCGAAGATGAAGGTTTCCCGGCCCTGGTTGAGCGGGAAGGTGACGATCTGGGTCTGCGGATCCGGCCCCCACCACTTGGTGAAGGCATCGATCTCGGGCACGTCGCGCACGCGCTCGGTGGGTACGACGGCACGGAAGGAGACCACGCCGGTGAAGCGCGGGTTCTCCGGCCCGAAGAGCGCGGCGCGCACGCGGGAGTGGATGCCATCGGCGCCGACGACGACGTCGTGGCGGATCTGCGCGCCGTCCTCGAATGACAGGGTGACGCCCTCCTCCGCCTGGACCAGGCCAGTCACGCGGCGGTCCAGGTGGATGCGGGCATCGGGGACTTCGGCGGCGAGCGCCGCCAGGAGGTCGGCGCGGTGGATGGTGACCTGGGGCGCGCCGTACCGCGCCTCGGCCTGCCCGCCCATGCCCAGACGTGAGGTCTCGGCGCCGCTGAGGCCGTCGCGGCTGATGCGGAAGGTGGGCTGGGCGCCGTCGCGCCGGATCGCCGCGCCGATCTGCCCGCCCAGTCCGTCAAGGGCTTTGACGACGTTGGGGGTGAGGTTGACATCCGCACCCACTCGCGCCCACTGCCGCGCCTGCTCGTGAACGGTGACGCGATGCCCTGCGCGCGCCAGCGCAATGGCAGCTGCGAGGCCGCCGACACCGCCGCCGGCGATGCCGATGTCGAGTCCTGTCATGTCTGCTCCTGTGGTCTGGGGCGTATCAGCTGCCCCGAGGCCCGCCGGCCAGCGGCGCTCGTCCGGCGTGCCGGTATCAGCCTCTCAGCCTCTCAGTGCCCGGACGTCCCCGCCAGCCCGCCACGACGCAACGTCGGCAGGCCCACACCGCTGGCGTCGAAGCCGCCGTCCACGGCCAGGGTCTGACCGTTGATGTAGCTCGCCTGCGGGCTGCACAGGAAACCGACGCCCGCGGCGATCTCCTCGGGCGTGCCGTAGCGGTTGAGCGGGATGGTGTCGTGGTAGTCGCTGCGGATGGCCACGGTGTGCACGAGCTTGGCCATCTCGGTTTCCACAGGGCCTGGGGCGATGCAGTTGACCCGGATGCCGACGGTGCCCAACTCGACCGCCTGCTGCTTGGTCAGGTGGATGATCGCGCCCTTGCTCGTGCCGTAGGCCACACGCATCGTGCTGGCGCGCAGGCCGGAGATGGAGGCGATGTTGACGACGGCACCGCCGCCGCCGCGCTTCATCACCGGCACGCAGGCCTGGGTGCACAGGAAGGCGCCGTCGAGGTTGGTGCCGAGCACGTGTCGCCAGTCGGCCCAGGTCGTGTCCTCGATGCGTTTGAACACCGCCACACCGGCGTTGTTGACGAGCGCGTCGATGCGGCCGAAGCGCGCATCGACGGCGGCCACGGCCGACTCGACATGGTCCGGTCGGGACACATCTGCGCCCACGGTGAAAACACGCTCGGCGTCGGCCAGCGCGGCCTCGGTGGCCTGCAAGGTCGCAGCATCGACATCGAGCAGCGCCACACGCCAGCCGTGATCGAGGAACCATCGGCCGCAGGCCAGACCGATGCCGCGTGCGCCGCCCGTGACCAGCGCAACCGGTTGCAAGGAAATCGAAGTGTTCATGTCGTCTGCCTGCCTGGGGGAGAAACACCCGGCGTCCGTCAAAGGTCCGTCAATGGTCCGTCATGGGTCGGTCAATGACGCACGCAACGACGGACTCAAGCGACAGCCCGAGGTGCGTTCACCGGCGGCGCGAGGTCGGCGTGGTCAGCCAGCCAGCGCAGCGCCTTCGTGCCGTCGGCCTCGGCCGGGTGGAAGTCGGCCTGCAGGTAGCGCCGCCAGGTGCGCCAGTGACATCGCACCAGACCGGCCGGACCGAACAAGGTCGTCCAGGCGCTGCGCCAGGTGGCGCGCTCGAACAGCGCCCCGTCGCGCCAGAGGTTGTGCACAGTCTGGCGCATCAAGTCGGTGGCGAAGTGCCAGGTGACGATGCGGAACATCCGTCGGCGCCACTTCTCGTTGCCGCCCAGCGCGCGGTACAGGTCGAAGGCGGTGCAGCGGTGCTCGCTCTCCTCGCTGGAGTGCCACAGCCACAGGTCGCGCAGGCGGGGCTCGGCACCTTCGAGTTGTTGCGGGTGGGTGAGCAGGTGCTCGGCCAGGATCGCTGTCAGGTGCTCGGTGGCGGCCGTCACAGCCAGCCAGGCACGCGGCTCGTGTGCGGCCAGCTTCTCCAGCCGTTTGATGCGGCGGTGGATCCGTGGCTCCCAGTGGTTGACGAACCCTTGCTGCTGCAGGTGCTCGTTGAACAACTGGTGGATGCGACGGTGCGTGGCCTCCTGACCGATGAAGCCACGGGCTTCGGTCTCGAAACGCTCCCGCGCAGGTCCCTGCAACTGGGCCAGCCCCTTGCGCACCGAATCGATGAAGACCTGCTCGCCGGCCGGAAAGCTCATCGACAGCGCGTTGAACAGCGCGCTGCGGAAGGCATCCCCACCGTTCCAGCGGCGGGGCAGCGGCGTCTTGAGGTCGACGAGAAGACGGCGGATGACGAGTTCTGACATGTGGATGATTCTGTCACCCCACCCAGCGCCGCGCATTGCGGAACATCCTCGTCCACGGACTGGGCGCGGACTTGTCGCCACCGCTCCAGCTCATCTGCACTTCGCGGACGACGCGCTCGGGGTGCGGCATCATGGCCGTGAAGCGTCCGTCGGCAGTCGTCACGGCGGTCAGGCCGCCCGGGCTGCCATTGGGGTTGAAGGGGTAGGCCTCGGTTGGCTGACCATGGTGGTCGACGAAGCGCATGGCCGCGCGCACCTCCTTGGCGTCGCCGCGCTGAGAGAAATCCGCGCGCCCCTCGCCGTGGGAGACCGCGATGGGGACACGGCTGCCGGCCATCCCAGCCAGGAACAGGCTCGGGCTGTCCAGCACTTCGACCAGCGACAGCCGGGCCTCGAACTGCTCGCTGCGGTTGCGCCGGAACCGCGGCCAGTGCTGCGCGCCGGGGATGAGGTCTGCCAGCGCGGCAAACATCTGGCAGCCGTTGCACACACCCAGCGCGAAGCTGTCCTGGCGTGCGAAGAAGGTCTCGAAGGCGGCCCGCAAGGACGGGTTGAACAGGATGGAGCGGGCCCAACCCTCACCCGCGCCGAGCGTGTCGCCGTAACTGAAGCCGCCGCACGCCACGACACCGCGAAAGCCGTCGAGCCCGATGCGGCCGGACTGCAGGTCGCTCATGTGCACGTCCCAGGCCTCGAAGCCGGCCTGGTCGAACGCCCAGGCCATCTCGACGTGGGAGTTCACCCCCTGTTCGCGCAGGATGGCCACGCGCGGTCGCGCGGTATGGACGAAAGGCGCGGCCACGTCCTCCTGGGCGTCGAAAGTCAGGTGCACGTGCAGCCCCGGGTCGTCGGCCGACGCGACGGCGGCGTGCTCGGCATCGGCGCACGCCGGGTGGTCGCGCAAGCGGGCGATACGCCAGCTGACCTCGTCCCAGGTCGACAACAATTGCGACAGCGGCGCGCCGAACTGCAGCTTGGTGTCGCGCCAGACCTCGACGACGCCACGGTCGTTGGGCTTGCCGATGAAGTGCGCATGGCGGCTCAGGCCGTGGCGGCGCAGCAACGCCATGACCTCGTTGCGTGTCGCGGTGGGCACCTGCAGCACGACGCCGAGCTCTTCGTTGAACAGCGCGCGCAGCGTCAGTTCCTTGCGCCGCTCGCCGACCTGGGTGGCCCAGTTCTTGGAGTCGCCGTACTCTGCCCGGCTGTCGCCGATGCCGTCGCCTTCGGTCACCAGGATGTCGACGTTGAGGCTGACGCCCAGACGCCCGGCAAAGGCCATCTCGCACACCGTGGCCCACAACCCTCCGTCGCTGCGGTCGTGGCAGGCCAGCAACCAACCGTGTTGCCGCAGCTCGGCGGCGGCGGCGAACAGCGACTTCACGGCGGCGGGATCGTCGAGATCCGGCACTTGGTCGCCGAAGCCCCCGAGCACCTGGGCGAGCATCGAGCCGCCCATGCGTGCGCGCCCCTGCCCCAGATCCACGAGCACGAGCGTGGTGTCGCCGGGCTGCAATTGCGGCGTCACGGTGCCACGCACATCGTCCAGCGTCGCAAAGGCCGTGACCACCAGCGACACCGGCGAGGTCACCTGGCGGGCCTGACCCGCCTCGTCTGTCCAGCGCGTGCGCATCGACAGCGAGTCCTTGCCCACCGGAATGCCGATGCCCAGGGCCGGGCACAGCTCCAGACCGACGGCACGCACGGTGTCGTAGAGCGCAGCGTCTTCACCCGGCTCGCCGCAGGCCGCCATCCAGTTGGCGCTGAGCTTGACGCGGTCCAGCGTCACCGGGGCACCGAGCAGGTTGGTCAGGGCCTCGCCCACCGCCATGCGTCCTGACGCGGGCGCGTCCAGTGCCGCCAGCGGCGCGCGCTCACCCATCGCCATGGCCTCGCCGGCAAAGCCCGCGTGGTCGGCCAGGGTGACGGCGCAGTCGGCCACCGGCACCTGCCAGGGGCCGACCATCGGGTCGCGGTGGCTCAGGCCGCCGACCGTGCGGTCACCGATGGTGACGAGGAAGCGCTTGCTCGCCACCGTGGGGTGGCGCAGCACGTCCAGCGCCACCTGCTCGAGCGCGACGCCGGTCAGGTCCAGCGGCTCGGCCCGTCGCACCTGCCGCTGCACCTGCCGGTGCATCTTGGGCGGCTTGCCCAGCAGCACCTCCATCGGCATGTCGATCGCGCGCGCACCGCCCGGGCCGTCTTCCAGCACCAGCTCGGTGCGGGCGCTGGCCGTGCCGACCACCGCGTAGGGGCAACGCTCACGGGCACACAGGTGGTCGAACAGCGCCACGCGGTCCGGGGCGATCGCCAGCACGTAGCGCTCCTGGCTTTCGTTGCACCAGATCTCCTTGGGCGCAAGGCCGCTTTCCTGCAGCGGCACCTGCCGCAGGTCGAAGACCGCGCCAAGCCCGGCGCCGTCGACCAGTTCAGGGAAGGCGTTGCTCAGACCGCCCGCGCCGACGTCGTGGATGGCCAGGATGGGGTTGTCTGCGCCCAGGCTGACGCAATGGTTGATGACCTCCTGCGCGCGCCGCTGGATCTCCGGGTTGCCGCGCTGGACGGAATCGAAGTCCAGCGCCGCCGTGTTGGTGCCGGCCGCCATCGAGCTGGCCGCGCCGCCCCCCATGCCGATGCGCATGCCCGGACCGCCGAGCTGCACCAGCCGCGTGCCCGCCGGGAAGACCACCTTGTGCGTCTGTGTGGCGTCGATCTGGCCCAGCCCGCCGGCGATCATGATGGGCTTGTGATAGCCCCGCTGCACACCGGCCACCTGCTGCTCGAAGGTGCGGAAATAGCCGCCGAGGTGGGGACGCCCGAATTCGTTGTTGAAGGCCGCGGCGCCCAACGGACCCTCGGTCATGATCTGCAGCGCACTGGCGATGTGCCCGGGCCGCCCGACCCCACCACGCTCCCAGGGCTCGTCGGTGTCCGGCAGGCGCAGGTGGCTGGTGGAAAAGCCGGTCAGCCCCGCCTTGGGCCGCGCACCGCGCCCGGTAGCGCCCTCGTCGCGGATCTCCCCGCCGGCACCGGTGGCCGCCCCGGGGAAGGGCGAGATCGCCGTGGGGTGGTTGTGCGTCTCGACCTTCATCAGCACATGGGTGTCGGCCGATTGCGCCTGGTAAGGCGCAGGCTCGTGGCCCGAGACCGGGCGCCACTGCACCGAGCGGTGCCCCTGCATCACCGCCGCGTTGTCGCTGTAGGCCACCACCGTGCCCTGCGGCGAGGTCGCCTCGGTGTGGCGGATCATCTGGAACATCGACAAGGGCTCGTCCACCCCGTCGATGGTGAAACGGGCATTGAAGATCTTGTGACGGCAGTGCTCGCTGTTGGCCTGGGCGAACATCATCAGCTCGACGTCCGCGGGGTTGCGACCGAGGCCGGTGAAAGCTTGGGCCAGGTAGTCGATCTCGTCGTCGGACAAGGCCAGACCCAGTTCGGCGTTGGCCGCCTGCAAGGCCGCACGCCCCTGCCCGAGCACGTCGACATGGGCCAGCGGCGCGCCGGGGCGGGGCTCGAACAGCACGCGCGCATCGCTTCGAGCCACTCCCACGTGCTCGGTCATCCGGTCGTGCAGAGCCGTTGCGAGGCGGTCACGAAGCGCAGGCTCCAGCGGACGCACCGCCTTGCCGAGCAGGCCCTGGACGGCACCGGACAGCCCGGCGGCCCGGCGCTGCAGGCGCACCTCGGTCACGCGCTCGATGCGCCGCACGGGCAATGCGCAGTTGCGGGCGATGTCGGTGGCCTTGCTGGACCAGGGGGACACCGTACCGGGACGCGGCATGACAACGAAGAGGTCGCCCGGCCAGTGGCTGTCGGCGCCGACCGGCTCGCTGTCGAGCAGGGCCGCAAGGCGTTCGATGAGCGCGGCGTCTGCCTGCGCTTCGCAGGCCACCCAGTGGACATGGCGCGCCGTCAGCGCTTGAACCGTCGGGTCGATGCGCTGGAGATGCTCGAGCATCGCCTGGCGGCGGAAGTCGGACAGGGCATCGGCGCCCTCGAAGGCGTACAGGTGCAAGGGCTCGCTGGGCATCGTCTTCAGGCGGGGCCTGGATGCCCTACAACCAAGCCTCATTCTAGTTGTGGGGGTTGTCCGGGCCCGTGGCGGCGCAGAACGCCGGCACCCGGCCTGCCTCACGCCGGGCCGCCCCACGCCCGACAGGCGCGATGGGATAATTCGGGCCATGCCTGCATCGCTGAAAACGCCGGAAGAGATCGAGGGAATGCGCACCGCCTGCCGTCTGGCATCGGAGGTGCTCGACATGCTCACCCCCCATGTGCGCCCCGGCGTGACCACGAAGGAGATCGACCGGATCGCTCACCGCTACATGGTCGATGTCCAGAAGGCGATCCCGGCCACGCTGGGATACCAGCCTTCGGGCTACCCGGCCTACCCGGCGTCGCTGTGCACCTCGCCGAATGAGGTCGTCTGTCACGGCATCCCGGACGACAAGCCGCTGCGCAACGGTGACATCGTCAACATCGACGTCACCGTCATCAAGGACGGCTGGCACGGCGAC
>JBMTXX010000188.1:0-7521 GCA_049453935.1 Rubrivivax sp. | reverse complement strand
GCTGCCTTCCACCGCGGGGGTCGCCAGGGGCATCCAGCCCATCAATGCCGGATCCGTCACCGCCATCGTCCCGGCAATCCAGCCCAGCAGCATGCCGCCGGCAACGATCACCCAGGGGTAGCGGTCCATCAGCTTGATCACAAGTTGGCTCCCCCAGACGATGATGGGGATGCTGACCAGCAGGCCGAAGATCACCAGCGGCATGGTGTGGTCACCGCCAGCAGATTCCGCCGCCCCGGCGATCGCGATCACGTTGTCCACGCTCATCACCAGGTCGGCCACGATCACGGTCTTGACGGCGGCGAACAGCTTGTCGCTGGCCTGGATGTCGCCATGGCCGTCACCGTCTTCCGGCATCAGCAACTTGATGCCGATCCACAGCAGCAAGACCGCGCCGACCAGCTTCAGG
The DNA here is from genome assembly GCA_049453935.1 of Rubrivivax sp. Classification (GTDB taxonomy): domain Bacteria; phylum Pseudomonadota; class Gammaproteobacteria; order Burkholderiales; family Burkholderiaceae_C; genus Rubrivivax. Next base: position 7,112 of record JBMTXX010000188.1, on the reverse strand, counting down.
AAGGGCACCTTCAGCAGCGTCAGGGCGAAGAAGATCAGCAGCACCCGCAGGCCGATGGCGCCGGCCGTGCCCCAGAGGATGCCCTTGGTGCGTTGCGCCGGAGGCAATTTGCGGCAAGCGAGCGCGATCACGACGGCGTTGTCGCCGCCGAGCAGGATGTCGATCATGATGATCTGACCGACGGCGATCCAGAAATCGGGCGACGAAAGCATGTCCATCAGTACTTCTTCTTCTCGAGCGGTAGGGTCTGACGCAGTTTAGTGCGCAATGAACCCGATCCCTGTGGGGACATGACGGATCGTCGGCGCGCGCCAGGCCCTCGGGCACGAGGGCCTGGCGTCGGCAATGCAGTCGCGCGCCGCGGGAAGGCAGGCTCAGCCGATCACAGCAGGCTCTTGAGCAGCCTGCCCATCTCCGAGGGGTTGCGCGTGACCTTGAAGCCACAGTCTTCCATGATCGCGAGCTTGGCCTCGGCGGTGTCGGCGCCGCCGGAGATCAGCGCGCCGGCATGCCCCATGCGCTTGCCCGGGGGGGCCGTGACGCCTGCGATGAAGCCGACCACGGGCTTCTTCATGTTCGCCTTGCACCAGCGGGCGGCCTCTGCCTCGTCCGGGCCACCGATCTCGCCGATCATGATGACCGCGTCGGTGTCCGGGTCGTCGTTGAACATCTGCATCACGTCGATGTGCTTCAACCCGTTGATCGGGTCCCCGCCGATGCCCACGGCGCTGGACTGACCCAGACCGATCTCGGTGAGTTGTGCCACCGCTTCGTAGGTCAAGGTGCCGGAGCGGCTGACCACGCCGATGCGGCCCTTGCGGTGGATGTGGCCGGGCATGATGCCGATCTTGATCTCCTCGGGGGTGATCGTGCCGGGGCAGTTCGGCCCCAGCAGCATGGTGCGCTTGCCGCCGGCGGCCTCCTTGGCCTTCATGCGGTTGCGCACCTCGAGCATGTCGCGGATGGGGATGCCCTCGGTGATGCAGATGGCCAGATCGAGGTCGGCCTCGACAGCCTCCCAGATCGCCGCCGCGGCGCCGGCCGGCGGCACGTAGATCACGCTGACCGTCGCGCCCGTGGCCGCGCGCGCGTCCTTCACGCTGGCGTAGATCGGGATGCCCTCGAAGTCCTCGCCGGCCTTCTTGGGGTTGACGCCCGCGACGAAGCAGTTGCGGCCGTTGGCGTAATCGCGGCACATCCGGGTGTGGAACTGGCCCGTCTTGCCGGTGATGCCCTGGGTGATGACCCGGGTGTCTTTGTTGATCAGGATGGACATGTGCTGTTTCCCTCGGGCGTTCAGTTCACGGCGGCCACGATACGGGTCGCGGCTTCGGCCATCGTGTCGGCGCTGATGATGGGCAGGCCGGACTCGGCGAGCATCTTCTTGCCGATGTCCTCGTTGGTGCCCTTCATGCGCACCACCAGCGGCACTGTCAGGTTGACCGCCTTGCAGGCCGCGATCACGCCTTCGGCAATGGTGTCGCAGCGCATGATGCCGCCGAAGATGTTGACCAGGATGCCTTCGACCTTGGGGTTGCCGAGCATGATCTTGAAGGCCTCGGTGACCTTCTCTGCCGTCGCGCCGCCGCCGACGTCGAGGAAGTTCGCCGGCTCGCCGCCGAACAACTTGATCGTGTCCATCGTCGCCATGGCCAGACCGGCGCCGTTGACCAGGCAGCCGATGTTGCCTTCCAGGCTGATGTAGGACAGGTCGAACTTGCTGGCCTCGACCTCGGCCGCGTCCTCCTCGTCGAGGTCACGGTAGGCGACGATCTCCGGGTGGCGGAACAGGGCGTTGGCGTCGAAGTTGAACTTCGCGTCCAGGGCCTTGATCTGACCGTTGCCCTCGAGGATCAGAGGGTTGATCTCGGCCAGGCTCGCGTCGGTGGCCATGTAGCAGTCGTAGAGCCTGCGGAACACGTCCTTGGCTTGCGCCTGGCTGGTCTCGGGCACGCCGATGCCCTCGGCCAGTTGCTGCGCCTGCGTGTCCGTCAGGCCCTGCTGCGGGTCGACGAAGACCTTGATGATCTTCTCCGGGCTGTGGTGGGCGACTTCCTCGATGTCCATCCCGCCTTCGGAACTGGCCATGACTGCGACCTTCTGCGTGGCCCGGTCTGTCAGCGCGGCGACGTAGTACTCCTTGCGGATGTCGGCGCCTTCCTCGATCAGCAGGCGACGCACCTTCTGCCCCTCGGGCCCGGTCTGGTGGGTCTTGAGTTGCATGCCCAGGATCTGCCCGGCCAGTGTGCGCACCTCGTCGATGGACCGCGCGAGCTTCACGCCGCCGCCCTTGCCCCGTCCGCCGGCGTGGATCTGGGCCTTGACGACCCAGACGCTGCCGCCGAGCTTCTGTGCGGCTTCGACGGCCTCCTGCACCGTGAACGCCGGGATGCCGCGCGGCACGGGCACGCCGGCCTGTCGCAGCACTTCCTTGCCTTGATATTCGTGGATCTTCATGGACTGGGTCTCTTGCGCGAGGCGGGTGTGGGAAGGTGTTGCGCCTGGAAGGCTGACCCTGTCAGGCGCTCATTCGGCGCCGGCGACCCCGGGCGCCGGCGTCGCATTGTCTGTGTCGAGTTTGGCGCGGGGCTGACGATGCCAGCGCGGGTAGTGCTGCCGCACGACCTCTCCATCGATGCGCAGCGCGTGGCATCGATCGAGCTGGAAGGGCGGCGTCGTGTCGTGCGTGCCTCGAGGGTCGATGGTCTCGCCGACCATGCCCTGGATGACCGCGGTGGGGAGAATCTGCGCGAGTTCGGTCAGGTGCGTACAGCCGCGCACGCCGCCGAGCCGCTCGGAAACGGCACGGCGGAAGCCGCGGGCCAGGTTCAGGCCCTCGAGCGCGGCGTAGGCGTCGCCGTGCTCGGGGCAGTGTGCAGGGTAGGGCGTCCATTCCGAACGCGAGCCGGCTTGCAGGACGTCCAGGCGGGCATTGATCAGCAGTCTCAAGCGCAATTGATGGATGGGCGTGCCCGCCTGGCGCACGCCCTCGCTCATCGGCGCGTCCGTGGTCTTCACATCGGTCAGCAGCGCCTCCACCTCCCATAAGTGGTCGGGCCGCGCATGCACCTCGACCTCCAGGGTGCGGCGGTGCTTGAGCCGACGTTCAGGGTGTGGGGCGGGCAGGGTCATGGACGCGTGCGGGAAGCCGGCCCGGCGTCCATATCCGCTTCGCTGGTCTGGCCTCGGCCCCGTGGCAAGAGGCGAGAGATCGGACCGGGGCTTCCCTGGGGAGCCCGACGTGCGTCGGAGGATCGACACGAGAGACTGCGAAGACTGTAGCATGCTGCACCGCCGCATTCCGCGACGCCAAGCCGTCCGGGTGTCGGCCGAGCCATTGCGCCGGCCGCGTGCATGGGGGTCAGTCCTGGGGCGGTGCAGGCGTGAGCAGGCGTCTTCGCGCGGGTGGGAGCGTCGTTCGACGTCTCAGTCCATCCACGCCGGGTCGTCTGGCAGAGGCTCTGACATGATGTCGTCGGTGGGCCCATGGGCGAGGACCCGACGCACGGTCTCCGGCGTGAAGCCGCGGCCAGCCATGAAGCGCATCTGGCGGGCTCGCTCCGCGGGGGTGGTGGCGGCGATGCCGAACTTGCGTTGCCAGACCTGCCGGGCCCGCTCGTACTCGGTGGCCGCCAGCGCCTGCAGCGTGTCCGGCGGCGCTGTGACGCCGTGGCTTCGCAGTTCGTGCTCGATGCGTCGATTGCCGTGGCGTGATGCCCTCGTCCGGACCCGGCTTTCGATGAAGCGGTGTTCCGACAGGTGCCCCGCCACCGCCAGCGCGTCGAGCACACTCTCGAGGATCTCGATGGCTGGTCGTGCGTCGAAGGGGGCTGGCTCGCTGCCGGTGACGTCACCTTGCCCGACAGCGCCATGCAGACCCTGCACGCCCGGCCGCCCGGCCTGCGGCTTCAAGGCGGCGACGGTCTGGCGTGCGCAGATCCAGCGCTCGAGCTTGTCACGCAACTCCTGGCGCGAGTGCTCTCGCTGCGCGAGCCACTGCAGCGCACGCTCGCGCAGCCCGGCTTGCAGGTCTGCATCTGTGGTCATGGGGAATGACTCTCAGCCTGGGCGAGCGGGCCAGGCGCCGTCGCCAGTGTCAGCACCTGCTGCCCGCCGATCGGCTGGGGTCTCAGGCGGCTGCGGCCTCGGGGCTGCCGCCGGGCAGCGCACGGATGCCCAGGGACTCCCGGACCTTGTTCTCGATCTCACGTGCCAGATCCTTGTTCTCGCGCAGGAACTCACGCGCGTTGTCCTTGCCCTGACCGATCTTCTCGCCGTTGTAGGCGTACCAGGCCCCCGCCTTGTCGAGTACGCGGGCCTGCACGCCCATGTCGATGATCTCGCCCTCGCGGCTGATGCCCTCGCCGTAGAGGATGTCGAACTCCGCCGTCTTGAACGGCGGGCTGACCTTGTTCTTGACGACCTTGACCTTGGTCTCGCTGCCGATGACTTCGTCGCCCTTCTTGATGCTGCCGGTGCGGCGGATGTCCAGACGCACCGACGCGTAGAACTTCAGCGCGTTGCCGCCGGTGGTTGTCTCGGGGTTGCCGAACATCACGCCGATCTTCATGCGGATCTGGTTGATGAAGATGACCATGCAGTTGGTCTTCTTGATGGTGGCCGTCAGCTTGCGCAGGGCCTGGCTCATCAGGCGGGCCTGCAGGCCGGGCAGCGCGTCACCCATCTCGCCCTCGAGTTCTGCCTTAGGCGTGAGCGCGGCCACCGAGTCGATCACGATGAGGTCGACCGAACCCGAGCGCACCAGCGCGTCGACGATCTCGAGCGCCTGTTCACCGGTGTCAGGCTGGGAGATCAGCAGCTCGGTCAGGTCCACCCCCAGTTTCTGCGCGTACTGCGCGTCCAGCGCGTGCTCTGCGTCGATGAAGGCGCAGGTGCCGTGCAGCTTCTGCATCTCGGCGATGACCTGCAGGGTCAAGGTGGTCTTGCCGGAGGATTCGGGGCCGTAGATCTCGATCACCCGGCCCCTGGGCAGGCCGCCGACACCCAGCGCGATGTCGAGGCCGAGCGAGCCGGTGGAGACGACCTGGATGTCCTCGACCGCCTCGCCGTCGCCCAGCCGCATGATCGAGCCCTTGCCGAACTGCTTCTCGATCTGCGCCAGGGCGGCCTGCAGCGCCTTGGCCTTTTCGGTGTTCAATGTTTTCACGGGTGCGTCCATGTCCTGGGCTCCTCGGGGAATACGGGTTTCTGTCGATGGAGCCAGTATCGCAGAAACTGGATGAACATACAGCTCTCTTGCGGCCCTCCGGTGAGCCCCTCCGAAGAGGGGGGCTGCCGTCGAGCCTGACGTCACCGGGCCGTCCGGCTGAGGAGTGCGCGCGATCCTTGCCTAGAATCAAGCCGAGGGGATTGTCGCGCCAGGGCGGTCCCGCGTCATTCCGGCGGCCGCCAGAAGCCGCCCAGCGCCGAGGAGACCAACGATGCGGATCCTGATTGCGGAAGACGACCAGGTGCTGGCCGATGGCCTGCTGCGCGCCCTGCGTGCGGCAGGCTACGCGGTCGATCAGGTGGCCAACGGGTCGGAGGCCGATGCGGCCCTGGCTTCGCACGAGTTCGATCTGCTCATCCTCGACCTCGGCCTGCCGCGGATGAACGGCCTGGACGTGTTGCGGCGCTTGCGTGCCCGGGGCTCCAGCGTGCCGGTGCTGATCCTCACCGCCGCCGACAGCGTCGAGCAGCGCGTCAAGGGCCTCGACCTCGGGGCCGACGACTACATGGCCAAACCTTTCGCGCTGCAGGAACTCGAGGCGCGGGTGCGGGCGCTGACCCGGCGCGGCCTGGGCACCGCCTCGGCGTTGATCCGCCACGGGCCCCTGACCTTCGACGCGACGGGCCGGGTGGCCTACTTCGATGAGCGGATGATCGACCTGTCGGCGCGCGAGTTGAGCCTGCTGGAGGTGCTGCTGCAGCGCGCTGGACGTCTGGTCAGCAAGGACCAGCTCGTCGAGCGTCTGTGCGAGTGGGGCGAGGAAGTCTCCACCAACGCCATCGAGGTCTACATCCACCGGCTGCGCAAGAAGATCGAGCAGGGGCCGGTGCGCATCGCCACCGTGCGTGGCCTGGGGTATTGCCTGGAGAAGATCCCGGGCTGAGCGGCCCGTCGCACCGGGCGCATGCCGGGCGGCGGCCGATGCCGGTGAGGCCACGATGGCACAGGTCGCCGTTCCTGCCCCCCGAAGGCCGCAGCGCTCGCTGTTCGGCGAGATCCTCGACTGGATGCTGGCGCCGCTGCTGCTGCTGTGGCCGATGAGTCTGGCGATCACCGGCGTCGTCGCGCAGCAGATCGCCAATGGCCCGTACGACCGCGAGCTCGGTCAGGCCGCGCGTTCACTGGCGCGCCAGGTCGTCACCGAACCTGCGCCCCGGCCCGGGCTGACGCCGCGCACACGGCTGAACCCGGGTCGCTCGCTCGAACTGCTGCGCTCCGACGACACCGATCGCGTCTACCTGCAGGTGCTGGGCGTGCGTGGCGAACTGGTGGCCGGGGACGCGGATCTGCCCTTGCCGCAGGACGAACCGGTGGTCGGTGGCGGCGTTCGCTTCCGCGATGCCGAGATGCGCGACGAACCGGTGCGGGTGGCCTACCTCTGGTTGCCGCTGCCCGGCACCTTCGATCGACCCGGTGCGCTGGTGCAGTACGCGCAGACGCTGGACAAGCGCTCGCGTCTGGCCACCGAGATCATCAAGGGTGTGATCCTGCCGCAGTTCGTCGTGCTGCCGCTGGCCGTGCTGCTGGTGTGGCTGGCGCTGTCCAAGGGGATTGGTCCGCTGAATGCGTTGCAGCAGCGCATCCGCCAGCGCGACAGCAGTGACCTGAGCCCGATCGACGAGCGCGACGCCCCCGAGGAGGTCGGTCCCCTGGTGGCGTCGATCAACGATCTGTTGCAGCGGCTGGACCAGTCCCTCGCCACGCAGAAGCATTTCCTTGCCGATGCCGCGCACCAGCTCAAGACACCGCTGGCCGGGCTGCGGATGCAGGCCGAGGTCGTCGCCCGCGAGATCGATGCCGGCCGACGCGACCCGGCCACGCTCAAGGCCTCGCTGCAGCAGATCGCGTTGTCGACCCAGCGCGCAGCGCATTCGGTCAACCA
>JBMTXX010000187.1:0-7574 GCA_049453935.1 Rubrivivax sp. | reverse complement strand
ACGCCATACGTCCGTAGGGCGCGTCAACGCCCCGGATCAGCTTAGACCCGCTCGGGTGTGCAGCGCTTTCAGCCCGCTGGTGAAACCGATCGTGGCCGGAATCTTCCGGCACGGCCAGTACATGCTCGCGGAAGAAAGCGGTCAACCAGCCGAATCCAGGATCAATCTGCCGCTGGCTGATCGGAGCGCTGCCAGGTCCACTGCAGCCCCAGCCCGCCGGTGAAGCCCGTCTGGCGCGACACCAGCGGGCTGTCGGCGTTGGCCGCGCCGCCGACGTGGTCCAGCCGGCCGAAGCCGAAGACGCGCCAGTCGGGCGTGAGCCGGTGGGAGGCGAACACGCCCAGGCGCCAGCCGATGAGGCCGGCCTTTGCGGTGTAGGCCGCGCGCGTGGCGGTGGCGTAGGCGGGCGCCACCTCGTACAGCGTCGCGTTCAGCCGCCGGTCGCCCAGCAGCAGGCCGGCGCTGGCGGTCAGGCGCCAGCCGGCCAGCGCATCGTGGCGGTATTGCACCTCGGGCTCGAGTGCGAAGCCACGCGCGTTCAGACGATCGTCCAGGTCGAACACACCGCGCAGAGGCAGGTCGAAGCGCCACTGGCCGCCCCCGGGGGCGGGGCCCAGTTCCCAGCGGCCGCGCGGGCCGAACTCCACCAGCGTGCCCAGGCGAGGCATGCCGGCGCGTGCAACGGTGTCGTTGCCGCCCGAGCCGAAGGACCCGGCCACGCCGATGTCGAGCTCGAAGCCCTCGCGGCGCATGGCGCGCACGCCTGCCGCGCCACGGTCGATGCGCAGCCAGGGGCCGCGATACAGCAGATAGGGCACCGCCAGTGCGCGGCTTACCGACGCCGACGCGCCCGGCCAGGCCTGCTGCGACACGCCCAGCGCCACCGCGCCGACTTCCCACAGGGGTTCGCGGGCGGCGTCGGTTTGCGCGATGGCCGACCGGCCCGTGGCGCCCAGCATCAGCATCAGCATCAACAGCACGGCGGGCACGGTTCTGCGGGGCAGTGGCATCGGGGCGGCTCCTCGGCGCGGGGGGACTGTGGCATTGTGCGCCGGCAGGGCCCACTGGGACACCATGGCCTGCGCAAGCCAGGGGCTCTTCGCCAGTCCGAAGAAAGAGGTCGCGGCCCTCGCAGAGCGCCAGACGAACCGTTTCCGGCCCCAGTCCCCTCTATGCGCCGGCCCGATCCAGGTCTATGCTGCGCGGCTCTCAGAAGCGACTTGACGATGCGACCGATGACCTGGACTTGCCGGACCTGCGTGTTGGCGCACGGCCATGAGGTGCTCGCCTGATGCTGGACGCCGACGCCTGCGGGCAACTGGACGCCGCGGCTGCGCATGCCGCCACCTTCGACGCGCTGCGCCGGCGTTTCACGCCGGGCGCAGCGGGCACCGTCTACCTGGACGCCAACTCCATCGGGCCCATGCCCGCCGACGCCCCGGCCCGGATGCAGGCCGTGATGGACGCCGGCTGGCGCGTGGCGCGGCGGCGCTCGTGGAACGAGCTCGACTGGCTGGCGCAGCCGCGTCTGCTGGGACAGGCGCTGGCGCCTGTGCTCGGCGCAGGCGCCGACGACGTGCGCGTGGCCGAGTCCACCAGCGTCAACCAGTACCGGCTGCTGCGGCTGGCGCTGGCCCTGAAGGCGCCGCGGCGCGTCATCGTCGCCGAGACCGACGTCTTTCCATCCAACCGCTACGTTGCCGAGGGCCTGGCGCATGCGGGTGATGCCGTGCTGCGCCTGCTGCCTACAACCGACGGCCGGGCGGCGGACGATGCGGCGCTTCAGGGTATGCGGGACGCGGCCCTGGAGGCCGCGCTCGCCCCGGGTGACGTCGCGGTGGTGGCGCTGTCGGCGGTGGACTACCGCAGCAGCCGCCGGCACGATCTGGCGCGCATCGCGCGGCGCGTGCACGCCGCCGGCGCACTGGTGCTGTGGGATCTGTCGCACGCGGCCGGGGCGGTGGCGGTGGACTTGCGCGGCAGCGACGCCGACCTGGCCGTGGGCTGCGGCTACAAGTACCTGTGCGGCGGGCCCGGCGCGCCGTCCTTCGTCTACGTGCACCCGCGCTGGCAGGACGCCACCTGGCCGGCGGTCTGCGGCTGGATGGGGCATGCCGACACCTTCGCCTTCGACCCCGCCTTCCGTCCGGCGCCGGGCATGGACCGGCACCTGGTGGGGACACCGGCGGTGCTGGCCAACACCGCCTTCGGCGCGGCAGCCGACATCTGGCGCGACGTCGATCCGCTGGCGCTGGACGCACGTCACCGCTCGCTGACCGACACGCTAGTCCGCCTGCTCGACGAGCAGTGCGCCGGCCTCGGCGTCGAGCTGGCCAGCCCGCGCGAGCATGCGCGTCGCGGCGGCCACGTGGCGCTGCGCTTCGAGGGCGCCGGGCCGCTGGCGCAGGCGCTGGTGGCCCATGGCGTGGTGGTCTCGGCGCGCAAGCCCGATGCGCTGCGCCTGGGGGTGCACCCGCTGACGACGACGCATGCCGAGCTCTGGCAGGCGGTGCAGGTGCTGCGCCACCTGCTCGAATCGGGCGCCTGGCGCGAGCCGCGCTTCCAGGGACCTTCCGTATGAACCCGCACCCCACCGCCGCCGGCGCCGCCGTGCGCCTGGCCGCCGACATCGGCGGCACCTTCACCGATGTCGTGCTCGAGACGCCCGCCGGCCGCCACAGTTGCAAGGTGCTGACCACGCCGCGCGCGCCGGAGCTCGCGGTGCTGGAGGGCGTGCGGCAGTTGCTGGCCACAGCCGGCGTGGCGCCGCAGGACGTCGGCCTGTTCATCCACGGCACGACGCTGGCCACCAACGCGCTGATCGAGCGCAAGGGTGCCCGCACCGCGCTGCTGACCACCGAGGGCTTTCGCGACGTGCTGGCCATGGGCCACGAGAAGCGCTTCGATGCCTACGACGTCCACATCGAGGGCGCGCCGCCGCTGGTGGCGCGTGAGCTGCGCCTGACGGTGCGTGAGCGCATCGCCGCCGACGGCTCGGTGCTGCGGCCGCTGGACGAGGACGCGGTGGCCGCCGCCGGGCGGCAACTGCGCGAGGCCGGCGTGCAGGCGCTGGCCATCGGCTTCCTGCATGCCTGGGCGCACCCGGCGCACGAGCGCCGCGCGCGCGAGATCCTGCAGCCGCTGCTCGGGCCCGAGGTCACGGTGTGCCTGTCCAGCGAGGTCTGCCCCGAACTGCGCGAGTACGAGCGCTTTTCCACCACGGTGGCCAACGCCTACGTGCGCCCGCTGATGGCCGGCTACCTCGGCCGGCTGCGCGCCGCCGTCGACGAGATGGGGCTGCGCTGCCCCTTGCTGCTGATGATGTCCGGCGGCGGGCTGACGACGCTGGAGCAGGCGCAGCGCTTCCCGATCCGGCTGGTGGAGTCGGGCCCGGCCGGTGGCGCCATCCTGGCCAGCCACCTGGCGCGCGAGTGCGCGCTGGGCGACGTGCTGGCCTTCGACATGGGCGGCACGACGGCCAAGATCTGCCTGATCACCGACGGCGAGCCCGAGCGCTCGCGCCGTTTCGAGATCGCCCGCGCCTGGCGCAACATGAAGGGCAGTGGGCTGCCGGTGCGCATCCCGGTGATCGAGCTCGTGGAGATCGGTGCCGGCGGCGGCTCGATCGGACGCGTCGATGCGATGGGCCGCATCACGGTCGGCCCCGATTCCTGCGGCGCCGAGCCCGGCCCGGCCTGTTATGGGCGCGGCGGCACGCTGCCCGCGGTGACCGACGCCAACCTCGTGCTCGGCCGCATCGACGTGACCCGCTTCGCCGCCGGGCGCATGGCGCTGGACGCCGGCCTGGCCGCGCAGGCCCTGCATGCCGGCGTGGGCCAGGCGCTGGGCATGGACGCCTTCTGGGCCGCCGCCGGCGTGAGCGAGATCGTCGAGGAGAACATGGCCAACGCCGCGCGCGTGCACGCCATCGAGCGCGGCCGCGCACTCGAGGACCAGACCATGATCGCCTTCGGCGGCGCGGCGCCGCTGCACGCCGGGCGGCTGGCGCAGAAGCTGGGCATCCGGCGCGTGCTGGTGCCGTCGGGCGCCGGGGTGGGCTCGGCCATCGGATTCCTGCGCGCGCCGGTGGCCTTCGAGGTCGTGCGCAGCGATCTGGCGCTGCTGGACCGCTGCGAGCCGCAGGCGGTGCAGGCGCGCCTTCAGGCCATGGCCGCCGAGGCCCGTGCCGTCGTCGAGCCGGCCGCAGCCGGTCAGGGGCTGCACGAGCACCGCCTGGCCGAGCTGCGCTACGCCGGCCAGGGCCACGAGCTGCGCGTACGCCTGCCCGGCCCCGACGCCGGCGCGATCGACGCCGCGGCGCTGCAGGCGCTGGCAGAGGCCTTCGAGACGGCCTACGAGAAGGTCTACGGCCTGCGCATCCCGGGCTCGCCGGTGGAGGTGGTGACCTGGTCGGTGACGGTCACGACGGCGCCGCCGCCGGTGGCCCCGGCGGTGCTGCCCGAGGCGTCCCACACCCGCCCCGCGCCTGCGCAACGCCTGGCCTGGGAGCCGGCGCGGGGCGAGCAGCAGCCCTTCGGCCTGCACTGGCGCTTCGACCTCGCCCCGGGCGAGCGCGTGCAGGGCCCGGCCCTGGTGGCCGAACACGAGACCACGGTCGTCGTGCCCGCCGGCTGGCAGGCACGGCTGGACAGCCACGGACATCTGTGGATGGAGGCGACATGACGTACACACAGCAGGCCCCTGCCGACGCACACGGCCGGCCCGCGATGCCGGCGGCCGCGGCGGCCGGGACCGCGGGGACCGACGCGGCCGAGCGGACCCCGCGGTTGGACGACGCGCCCCCCGCTGGCGCGGGCGCTTCGATGCTGGAAGCCATCCGCACCCAGGTGATGTGGAACCGCCTGGTCTCGGTGGTGGAGGAGCAGGCGCAGGCGCTGCTGCGCACGGCCTTCGGCTCGGTGGCGCGTGAGGCGGGGGACCTGTCCGCAGGCGTTTACGACACGGCCGGGCGCATGCTGGCGCAGGCCGTCACCGGCACCCCGGGCCACGTCAACACCATGGCCGTGGCGGTGCGGCATTTCCTCGACCGCCACCCCTGGGCCTCGCTGCGCGAGGGCGACGTGCTCGTCACCAACGACCCATGGCTGGGCACCGGTCACCTGTTCGATTACGTCGTGGTCACACCGGTCTTCCGAGGTGGCCGACCGGTGGCGCTGTTCGCCTCGACCTGCCACACCATCGATGTCGGCGGCGTGGGCTTCACCGCCGAGGCACGCTCGGTCTACGAGGAAGGCACCTGCATCCCGCACCTGCACCTCCAGCGCGCCGGCGTGCTCAACGAGGACCTGCTGGCCATCGTCCAGGCGAACTCGCGCAACCCCGTGGAGGCGCGCGGCGACATCCTGTCGCTGGTCAGCTGCAACGAGGTCGGCGCGCGCCGCCTGTTGGGGATGATGGACGAGTTCGCGCTGGACGACATCGACGCGCTGGCCGCACACATCCTGCGCCAGTCCGAGCAGGCCGCGCGCGCGGCCATCGCCCGGCTGCCGCCAGGGCGCTGGACGGCGACGATGACGCTGGACGGCTACGAGGCCCCGGTGACGCTGCAGGCTGCGCTGTGGGTCGAGGACGGACGCGTGGTGGTCGACTACGCGGGCTCGTCGGCGGCGTCGGCGCGCGGCATCAACTCGCCCAAGTGCTACACCGATGCGTACTCGGTCTTCGGCCTGAAGTGCCTGCTCGCGCCCGAGGTGCCCAACAACGCCGGCTCGCTGGCCTGCTTCGAGGTGCGCGCCCCCGAGGGCAGCATCGTCCACCCCTTGCGGCCCAGCCCGGTGACGGCCCGGCACGTCATCGGGCAGATGCTGCCCGACCTGATGTTCGGTGTGCTCGAGTCGGCGCTGGGCGGCCTGGTGCCGGCCGAGTCCGCCGGCAGCATCTGGGTGCTGGCCATGGCGCGCGACCGGCGTGACGGCAGCCCTTTCAACGTGATGGCCGTCGGGCTGGGCGGCACCGGCGCACGCCCGACCAAGCACGGCCTGTCGACCACAGCCTTTCCCAGTGGCGTGGGCGGCATCCCGGTGGAGGTCACCGAGTCGCAGGCGCCGCTGGTGTTCTGGCACAAGGAGATCCTGCCCGGCACCGGCGGCGCCGGCCGCTGGCACGGCGGGCAGGCGCAGCGCATCGTCGTCGGCGCGCGCGACGGCGCGCCCTTCCAGTGTGCGGCGGCCACCTTCGACCGTCGCGACAACCCGGCCCGCGGCCGCGGCGGCGGCGCCGACGGCGCGCCTGGACGGGTCGAGGTGCAGACGGCCGAAGGCGCGCGCAGCGTCTACCGCGGCAAGGGCACGATCACGGTGCCGGCGGGTGGGCTGCTGTGCGTGGACCTGCCCGGTGGCGGGGGCTGGGGCGTGCCGGCCCAGGACTGACACGCCTGTCGTCACCACGCGGAGTGTTCAGCGGGCCACGCGCCGCCACGACAATCTTTCCAAGGAGACCGAGATGACCCCGACCGTGATCACGAGGTATCGTGAAGCCGACGAGGTGCTGCGCGTCAGCACGCTGCGCCAGTCGCTGTACGAAGCCGGTGCCATCCTGATGAAGGACGTGCTCGTGAACCTCTACGGTGAGGAACACCAGGCCCGCCGACACCTCGCGCAAAAGCTCTTCCGCCGCGACTACTTCCGCAACTACGAGCGCCACATCTTCCCGCGCACGATCGCCGAGACGCTCGTGCCCTACCTGGACGCCGGTGGCGGGGACCTCACCGACTTCAGCTACCGGGTGCTGATGAACCTCACGGCCGATTCCTCCGGCATCGACCGGCCCACCCGCACCCGGGAGGAAACAGCCACGCTGCTGAGGATGATCCACACCTTCAGCCAGGCGGCCACGCTCGGTCAGATCACCTCCGGCGACCCCGAGGCGATCCGCCAGGACATCGCCCGAACCTTGGTGGAGTTCGACGAGCGCTTCTTCGAGCCCTCCGAGCGGCGCCGGCGTGCCTTGATCGATGCTGCCGCCCGCGGCGAGATCGATGCCGAAGAGCTGCCCCGGGACCTGCTGACGATCCTGATGCGCAACGAGGACCGCGTCGACCTGCCGCGGGACAAGCTGCTCAAGGAAACAGCCTACTTCCTGTTCGTCGGCGCCCTGTCGTCCACGCACGCGCTGACGCACGCGGTCCACCACGTGTTCACCTGGCGTGCCGAACACCCGGAGGACGCCGCCCGCATCGAACACGACCCGGCCTTCCTGCAGCGCTGCGTCTGGGAGAGCCTGCGCCTGCATCCGCCCACGCCTGAGCTCAGTCGGCGCCTGACCTGCCCGGTGCACGTCCGAAGCCGCGAGCAGCCCATCGAAACCCCGGACCTGCTGATCGACATGAAGCAGGTCAATCAGGACCCTTCGATGTTCGGCGCCGATCCCGCCGTCTTCAACCCTCACCGGGCCGACCCGCCCCAGGGCTGGCTCTACGGGGTGACGTTCGGGCTGGGCGTGCACGCCTGCCTGGGCCGCATCCTCGTGGCCGGCACGCCGATCCAGCCAGGGGCCGACCCGCAGGACATCGAGTACGGCACCTTGCACCTGATCATCAAGGCCCTGCTCGATCA
>JBMTXX010000186.1:0-7575 GCA_049453935.1 Rubrivivax sp. | reverse complement strand
ATTCGCCGCAAGTCGACGAGACCGACGTCATCCGCTCTGGGCTTGATGAAGCGGGATGGAACAGACCCCCCGCCCGTGCCGGCTTCAAGCCCGATGTGAGCACGGCGCGGGGCACGGTGGCACCATGCACGGATGCCTTCATCCACCGACAGATCCGACCCACGCGCGCTGACAGCACCCACGGCACCGCAAGGATCAGAACTGCCCAGCGGGACGCTGACCGTGCTGTACGACGGCGCTTGCCCGCTGTGCCGGCGCGAGATCGCGCTGTACCGGGGCATGAAGTCGACGCAGCCGGTGTGCTATGCCGATGTGGCCGACCCGGGCCTGGCGCTGCCGGCCGGCGCCGAGCGCCAGGCGCTGCTGGCAAGGTTTCACGTGAAGCAAGCCGACGGCACGATGGCCAGCGGGGCCCGCGCCTTTCTGGCGCTTTGGGCGGTGCTGCCGGGCTGGCGCTGGCTGGCGCGCCTGGGGGCCTTGCCGGGCATGGCGACGCTGATGGAAGGGGCCTACCGTGCCTTCCTGCGGCTGCGCCCGGCGATGCAGCGCGTGGCCGCGCGGCTGGACCGTGCGGCGGCGCCGGCGCCACAGGCCGCGCCGGGCGCCGTGCCGGCCGACATGCTGGGCGAGTTGCGCAGCGACCATGCCGGCGAGACCGGCGCGGTGATGATCTACCAGGGCGTGCTGGCAGTGACGAAGGACGCCGCGCTGCGCGACTTCGCCACGCGGCACCGGGCCACCGAGCAGCGCCACCTCACGCTCATCGAGGGCTGGCTGCCGCCGGCCGGCCGCAGCCGCCTGCTCGGGCCATGGCGGGTGGCGGGCTGGCTCACCGGCGCGCTGCCGGCGCTGTTCGGGCCGCGCGCGGTCTACGCGACCATTGCGGCGGTGGAGACCTTCGTCGACCACCACTACCAGCAGCAGATCGACCGGCTGGAGGGCCGCGCCGCGCAGGCCGAGCTGCGCAGCCTGCTGATAGCCTGTCAGGCCGACGAATGCCACCACCGCGACGAGGCCGCGGCCCTCGCCGGGCCGCCGCCGGGCCTGTGGCTGCGCGCCTGGTGCGCGCTGGTGGGGGCCGGCTCGAGCGCCGCCGTCGTCATCGCACGGCGGGTGTGAGCAGGGGGTGAGCCGTCTTCGAGCCTCGTGCGGGCTGCAGGCAAGCTGCGCAGCCGTCGCTGAGTTTCACGCCGCTTGCCGACAAGCTGCACGGGCTACACGCATGCAGTGCCCGAGAACGCGCCAGCGCCACGATCACCGCCCGCCCAAGCCCTCGACCGCCTGCGCAAAAACCAACAGCCCCTGCGCCACGACCTGGCGGCGCCACTCGTCGGTGTCGACGTAGAAGGCATCGCGCATCTGGCGGCCGATGGCCTGCCGCTGCGCGGCCGGCGCCTCGGGGTGGCGATGCAGCCAGTGGTCGGCGCGCAGCGCCTGCATCACCTCGGTCAGCGGCCGGGTGCCGTATTCCAGCGCCACGCCGGTGACGGTGGCATCCGGCCACAGCCGGGCCAGCGCCGGCGTCATCAGCCCGGTCAACGGGGCCGAGACCGAGCTGCCGTCGTCGGTGGAGGTGACGGGCACGGCGCCACCCTGGCCCCACCATGCCCGGGCGAGTTCGAGACCGGCCGTGCCCGGCGGGCCGCAGTAGATGCGCTCGCCCACGCCACAGGGGCCCAGGCCGGTGTGCAGGTCGACCCAGGCGATGGATCGCGCACGCGGCATCTGGACGGGCAGCAGCTCCTCGAGCGTGCGGCGGCTCCAGGTCGGGGCCAGCCCACCGAAGAACAGGCCGTCCGGGTGGCTGTGCTGGCCCTGCGAGACGGCGGCCTGGAAAGCCCTCATGCCGTGTTGCTCGATGTAGTCCGCCACCGCCTGGCGGTTGTCGTCGGTCGGTGGCCACGTCGGGGGCAGCAGCAGCTCGTGCAGTGCGCGGTAGCCTGCGTTGTCGGGCAGCGGCGCGGCGAAATCCGCGAAGTTGCGGTTGAGGTCGACGTTTTCCTGGGTCACGCGCCGCAGGTGGGAAAAGCCGTGCGGGTTCAGGGCATGCAGCATCAGCACCGACACGCCGGCGGCCTCGGCCTGCCGCTGCAGCGTGCCTGCCCGCAGCGCCGCCACCTGGATCCCTGAGCCGCAGAAACCCTCCACCCCGTGACAGCCGCTGCTGACGACGAGCCAGCGGTCGGCGTCGGCCGGGCCCAGACGGGCCAGGTCCAGCGCCAGCTCCTCGCCCTGCAGGCCGGGCAGCGGCAAGGGGCGCGACGAGAGGACGGCGCCCGCCACGCGCGCGGCTTGCAGGAAGCGGGCTCTGGCCGCGGCGTAGTCCGGCGCGAAGCAGTCGTGCAGGTCGCGGTCGGCCAGCGGCGGGGGCGGAGCCGGGTCGGGTGGGGTCACGGGCATCGTCGGCGCTCCGTCGGCAAGGGAAGGGGGGCGGTGGGCATCTGGGACAGCGTAGGAAGGATCGCCGTCGTGCCACCGCAAGCCGCAGCACCCGGCGCCCTGCGCGCACGGTGTGGAGTGTCCCCCCATCCGTGGCGAAGAGGGTCGTGCCGCCAGGCCTGCGGTGCCCACGACGGGTCGCAAGCCGGCGAGCTGAGAAGGATCAGGCTCATCGGACCGAGCGCAACCGGCACGAAACCGATGCGCGCCCCGCGGCGCCCTGTGGCAAGGCATGATCCGCAGCGCACCGACGGCCGTTCGAGGCCGTTGGCGCCGCTGCCCGGAGCCGCCTGCATGTCTGCGCCGACCGCCTTGCCCACGCCGTTCTCCGCGACCCGCGCCCGCTTCGAGGCCGGCACGCTGAGCCCGCGCGAGCACCTCGAGGCCTGCCTCGACGTCATCGCTGCGCGCGAGCCGGTGGTGCGCGCCTTCACCGTCGTGGATGCCGAGGGCGCGCGCCGCGCCGCGGACGCCTCGGCCGCACGCTGGCGCGCCGGCCCGCCGGCCGCACCGATCGACGGCATGCCCGTGGGCATCAAGGACATCAACGAGACCGCCGACCTGCCCACCACCATCGGCAGCCCGGCCTTCGCCGGCTGGTGCGGCGCTCGCGACGCCGCCGCGGTGCACGCGCTGCGACGCGCCGGCGCGGTGATCGTCGGCAAGGCCGTGACCACCGAATTCGCAGACGTCCACCCGGGGCCGACGACCAACCCCTGCGACCCGCGTCGCACGCCGGGCGGCTCGTCCTCGGGCTCGGCGGCGATGGTCGCCGCGGGCATGGTGCCGGTGGCGCTGGGCACGCAGGTCGGCGGCTCCATCCTGCGCCCGGCCAGCTTCTGCGGCGTCGTGGGCTTCAAGCCGACGGTCGGCGCCCTCAACCGCGGCGGCATCGGCGACCAGTTCAGCCAGAACTGCCTGGGCACGCTGTCGGCCACGCTCGAGGACGGCTGGGCGGTGTGCCACGAGATCGCGCGGCGCGTCGGCGGCGACCCGGGCTGCCGGCCTTTCGCCGGCGGCGCGCAGCCGGCCGCACCGCGCCCGCCCGCCGCGCTGGCGCTGCTCGAGACCGACGGCTGGGCGATGGCCGAGCCCGGCGCGCGAGAGGCCCTGCAAAGCCTGCTGCAGCGCCTGCGCGAGGCCGGCACAGCGGTGATCGACCGCCAAGGCTCCAAGCGCGTGGCCCGGCTGGAGGCCGCCATCGCCGGCGCGGCCGAGCAGTCGCTGGCGATCAACGACTACGAGAAGGCCTGGCCGCTGGCCGAGATCGACGCCCGCCACGGCGCGCTGATCAGCCCGGGCATGCGCGAGCGCATCGCGCGCGGCGCGCGCATGAGCGCCGACGACTACGTCGCGCTGCTGGGCGCGCGCGACGCCGCGCGCGAGGCCCTGCACGCGCTAGCCGGAGAGGTCGACGCCTGCATCACGCTGTCCGCCCCCGGCCCGGCGCCACTGGGCCTGCAGTGGACCGGCCACTCGGTCTTCAACGTCCCCGCCTCCTACCTGCGCTGCCCCGCGCTGTCGCTGCCGCTGCTGCAGGTCGACGGCCTGCCGCTGGGCGTGCAATTGCTGGGCTACGCGCACCAGGAGCGGGCGCTGTCGGCGGTGGCGGGGTGGGTGTGTCGGGCGGGCGGGCCTGCGGGCCAGCGCCTGGCCGAGCCGTGATACTCGCACCATGAAACTCCTCATCCTCCCCGGCGACGGCATCGGGCCGGAGATCACGCAGGCCACGCTCACGGTCCTCGAGCGTGCCGACAGGCTGCACGGTCTGGGCCTGTCGTGGCATTCGATGACCATCGGCTTCGAGGCCCTGCAACGCGAGGGCTCGACCTTCCCCGAGGGCGTGCTGCAGGCCGCGCGCGCGGCCGACGGCATCGTCCTCGGCCCGGTGTCGCACCTGCACTATCCGCCGCGCGAGCAAGGCGGCGTCAACCCCTCCGGCGAGTTGCGTGTCAAGCTCGACCTGTTCGCCAACATCCGCCCGGCGCGCTCGCGGCTGGGCGTGGGCCTGACGGGCAAGCCGGTGGACCTGGTGATCTTCCGAGAATGCACGGAGGGCTTCTACAGCGACCGCAACATGTTCATGGGGCGCGGCGAGTTCATGCCCACGGAAGACCTGGCCATCGCGGTGCGCAAGGTCACGGCCCGCCAGTGCGAGCGCATCGCTCGCGTGGCCTTCGAGGCCGCGCGCCGGCGGCGGCGCAAGGTCACGGCGGTGCACAAAGCCAACGTCCTGCAGATCTCGGACGGGCTGTTCCTGCGCGAGGTGCGCAAGGTGGCGCTCGAGTACCCGGACGTGGTGCTGGAGGAGCAGATCGTCGACGCGATGGCCGCGCTGCTGGTGCGGGACCCATCGCGCTTCGACTGCATCGTCACCGGCAACATGTTCGGGGACATCCTGTCGGACGAGGCCTCCGAGATCGCGGGCGGCCTCGGTCTGGCCGGGTCGATCAACGCCGGCGACGAGGCCTGCTGCGCGCAGGCCCAGCACGGCTCTGCCCCCGACCTGCAGGGCCTGGACAAGGCCAACCCGACCTCGCTGATCCTCTCGGCGGCCATGCTGCTGGAATGGCTGGGCGCCCGTCACCAGCGGGCCGACCTGCTGCTGGCGGCACGGGCCATCGAACAGGCCGTCGACGCGGTGCTCCAGGACCCGGCCACACGCACGGCCGATCTCGGCGGGCCGCTGGGCACGCAGGCCTTCGCCGCGCACGTGGCCGATCGGCTGTCGCGCACCTTGGGGCCGGCCTCGCAGGCGCCGGGGGCGCCCGGGGCGAGGTAAAGGCGGCCAGAGCCGTGCCCGACCCCGACGCCGACCCCAGCGGCCCCATCCTGGCCGCCCTGCACCGGCTGGGCCTGCTCGCGCCGGGCGCGGCCGTGGCGATGCAGCCGCTGACCGGCGGCGTGTCCTCCGACATCTGGCGCGTGGACCTGCCGTCGGGCACGGTGTGCGTCAAGCGCGCGCTGCCGCGGCTGAAGGTCGCGCAGGTGTGGGAGGCACCGGTGGAACGCAACCGCTACGAGCAGGCCTACCTGCGCACCGCCGCGGCCATCGTGCCGGGCGCGGTGCCGCGGCTGCTGGCCGACGACGCGGCGGCCGGGCTGTTCGTGATGGAGCATCTGCCGGCCGAGCACCACCCGGTGTGGAAGCAGCGGCTGCGCGAGGGCGCGGCCGACCCGGCCTTTGCCGCGCGGGTCGGCGCAACCGTGGGGGCGATCCACGCGGCCACGGCCGACCGCCCCGAGGTCGCGGCCGCCTTCGCCACCGACGCGATCTTCCACGCCATCCGGCTGGAGCCCTACCTGCTGGCCACCGCGCGCGTGCACCCCGATCTGGCGCCACGCCTGCAGGCGCTGGTGGACGTCACCGCGGCCACACGCCGCGTGCTCGTGCACGGCGACGTGAGCCCGAAGAACATTCTGGTGGGCCCGGGCGGGCCGGTGCTGCTGGACGCCGAGTGCGCCTGGTTCGGCGACCCGGCCTTCGATCTGGCCTTCTGCCTGAACCACCTGCTGCTCAAAGGCGCCTGGGTGCCGGCCGCCCGCGCCGGCTTCCTGGCCTGCTTCGACGCGCTGGCCACAGCCTATCTGGCCCGCGTGGACTGGGAAGACGCAGACGCGCTGGAAGCGCGCGCCGCCGCGCTGCTGCCCGGGCTGTTCCTGGCGCGGGTGGACGGCAAGTCCCCGGTCGAATACCTGACCGACGAGGGTGCGCGGGCGCGCGTGCGGCGCGTGGCTTGCGGCCTGCTGCGCCAGCCGGTGCGCCGACTGTCGCAGGTGGCGGGTGCCTGGGCGCAGGCCTGCATTGCAGACACGAACACAGCCCCGAGGAGTTGAACGGTGACCGAAATCGTCGATGTGCGCGCCCGCCGCGTCTGGGATTCACGCGGCCGCCCCACGGTCGAGGCCGAGGTCGTGACCGAGCGCGGGCTGGGCCGCGCGATCGCCCCGGCAGGCGCGTCCACCGGCGCCGGTGAGGCCCGCGAGCTGCGCGACGGCGGCCCCCGGCTGGGCGGGCGCGACGTGCTGCAGGCCGTGGCCCATGTGCAAGGCCCCATCCGCCAGGCGCTGCAGGGCCGGCCCGTGGCCGATCAGGCCGGGCTCGATGCCGCGCTGATCGCGCTGGACGGCACGCCGGACAAGCACCGCCTGGGCGCCAACGCCATCGTCGCGGTCTCGCTGGCCTGCGCGCAGGCGGCTGCGCAGGCCACCGGCCAGCCGCTGTGGGCGCACCTGGCGCAGGACGGCCTGCCGCCGGGACAAGTGCCGCAATTGCCCCTGCCCGAGGTACAGATCTTCGGCGGCGGCGCCCACGCCGCGGCGCGCGTGGACCTGCAGGACTTTCTGCTCGTCGCGCCGGGCGCGCGCAGCTTCGCGCAGGCGCTGGAATGGACGGCCGAGGTCTACCACGCCGCCGGCGCCCGGATGGCGCGGCGCGGCGCCGGCGGCGGTGTGGCCGACGAGGGCGGCTGGTGGCCCGATTTCCGCGGCAACGAGCAGGCCATCGAGGAACTCACCCGAGCGATCGAGGACACCGGCCTGAGCGCCCCCGGCGACGTGGCCATCGCACTGGACGTGGCCTCCAGCCAGTTCTACGACGGCCGCTGCTACACGCTGCGGCTGGACGGCCGACGCCTGGAGCGCGAGGCCTTCTCGGACCTGCTGGCCGGCTGGATAGACGCCTACCCCATCGTCTCCGTCGAGGACCCGTTCGCCGACAGCGACCCGCAGGGCATGCGCGCGTTCACCGAGCGCATGGGCGCGCGCGTGCAGATCGTGGGCGACGACTACTTCGTCACCGACGCGCAGCGCGTGCGCCAGGGCGCAGCCGAAGGCGCGTGCAACGCCGTGCTGCTCAAGCCCAACCAGATCGGCACCGTGACCGAGACCCGCGCCGCCTGGGACGCGGCGCGCGCCTGCGGCTACGGCGCCATCGTGTCGGCGCGCTCCGGCGAGACCGAAGACGTCAGCATCGTCCACCTGGCCGTCGGCTGGGGCGTGCCGCAGCTCAAGGTGGGCAGCTTCGCGCGCTCCGAGCGCATGGCCAAGTGGAACGAGGCCCTGCGCATCGAGGAAGCCCTGGGCGGGGCCGGCGCGCGGCCCTTTCCGGCACCGGGGATCTACCCGGGCAGGTGA
>JBMTXX010000185.1:0-7613 GCA_049453935.1 Rubrivivax sp. | reverse complement strand
CCGCCGCGGTGGTGGGGCTGGCGCCGGAGGAGGATTTCGATGCTGCGCCGGTGGAACACCCGGTCCAGAAGAATTTGCTGGATCCGTGAGCTCGGCGATCGGTATGCGTCTTGCTTGACGCCTGTGTATCGAGCACGGGTCTGAAGCGTGGAGGATGCTGAACATGGCCGAACCGGATGACATGATGCTCCTGGGGAGCGCGCCCTTCAATACCTGGCAGGTCAACCGGCACCGGATCGATCTGGTGCGGCCGGCCCGGGTGCCGAGGATGGCGATGCTGGCCGCCGAGCCGCAGGCACTGAGTCTCGACCTCGCTGCCACGGCGATGCTGGTGATCGACATGCAGAACGACTTCTGCCATCCCGATGGTTGGCTGGCGTCCATCGGCGTGGATGTGGCGCCTGCTCGAGCGCCGATCGACCCCTTGCGCGGTCTGCTGCCGCGGCTGCGCAGTGCCGGCGTGCCTGTGATCTGGGTCAACTGGGGCAACCGTCCCGACCGCCTCAACCTCAGTCCGTCGCTGTTGCATGTCTACGACCCCGACGGCCGGTCGCGGGGTCTGGGCGCCGTGTTGCCGCCCCGCGGCTCGCGGGTCCTCGAAAAGGATTCCTGGGGTGCCGCCGTCATCGACGAATTGGCACCGCCCCCTGCCGACATCCGCGTCGACAAGTACCGGATGAGCGGCTTCTGGGACACCCCGCTTGATTCGATCCTGCGCAACCTGGGCATCAGGACGCTGCTGTTCGGTGGCGTCAATGCGGACCAGTGCGTGCTGTGCACGCTGCAGGACGCCAACTTCCTGGGCTACGACTGCATCCTGCTGAGTGACTGCGCGGCCACCACCTCCCCGGACTATTGCTGGGAAGCCACGCTGTACAACGTCAAGCAGTGCTTCGGCTTCGCAGCCCGCAGCGCGGACTTCGCTGGGCTGTAGTCCCGAAGATCCCTGCGCCGATCGCCGTCAGCGCCCGACCGGCACCCGCAGCGCCGGGTCGGGCCCGTCCTGCAGGAAGGCCTGCGCGTCGAAGCGGTGCACTTCCTGCAGCAGCGTGACGAAGGCCTGCGCCGCGTTTTCCACGATCTCGGCTCCCATCTGCGGCGTGGCCAGCGTCGCGTCGCCGACGGCGCCCGACGGGTGCAGATCCTGGGTCTCCCAGCCGAAGGCCACCGAGCCCTCGGGCACCAGCTGCTCGAACTGCGCCTCATGGGCCAGCCAGCGCGAGCTGAAATCCGCGATCGCTTCGCGACGCACCAACCCAGGTGTCAGGTGCATCATCATGGCCGTCTCCACGGCCCCGCCGTGGATGCCGTGCACGCGCTCGGCCTCGGGCAGGCTGTCTTCCGCGTCACGCCGCCGGCGCAGCTTGAACCAGCTGACCGCCAGCGCGAACATGCGATGGGCGATGCGCAGCCGCCGGCACACGATGTCGACCACCTGCGGTTGCCCGCCATGGCTGTTGAAGATCACCAGCTTGCGCACCCCGGCCCGCGCCACCGAGTGGCCGATGTCGGTCCACAGCGCCAGCACCGTCTCAGGCTGCAGCGTCAGCGTGCCGGGAAATCGGATGTGCTCGACCGACAGGCCGATCTTCTGGATCGGCAGCACCAGCAGCGGCAAGTCGGCAGGCGCCAGCTCGAGCGACCGCTGCAGGATGCCTTCGTTGAGCGTGGAGTCGACGGACACCGGCAGATGCGGGCCGTGCTGCTCGATCGAGGCCACCGGCAGGATGGCGATGGTTTCGCTTGGCAGCTTCGCAAATTCGGTCCAGGTCAGGTCTTGCCAGTAGCGGGAAGGAAGGCTCACTTCGACATCTCCAGGGCGTCAGCGACGCCAGGCGTGGTCCAGCCGCACGAAGCGGCCGAGCAGCGCCAGGCACAGGACGGTCGCCGCGATGATCAGCGTGCTGACCGCGTTCACGGTGTTTTCGAGGCTGAAGCTCGCCTCGGCATAGATGCGCACCGGCAGGGTCTGCATCTGCGCGGTGACCAGGAAAGCGGTGACGGTGACCTCTCCGAAGGAAATCAGGAAGCCGATCACGCCGGCGGCGACCAGCCCCGGAGCAAGCTGAGGCAGGATCACGCGCGCCAGCGTGGTCACCGGCCGCGAGCCCAGACCCTGCGACGCCTCCTCGAGGCTGCGGTCCAGGCCGGCCACCGAGGCGCGGAGCATCGCGAGCATGAAGGGGCTGACCATCACCACGTGCACGAGCAGCAGCCCGAGGAAGGGCGGGATCTGGTTGAACCACTGCAGCAGCTTGAGCATGCCCACCGCCTTGGCGATGCCGGGCAGCGCCAATGGCAACATCAGCAGCGCAACCACCAGTTCGGGCCGCCGGATGCGGTACCGCACCACTGCGAAGGCTGCAGGCACGGTGAGCATCAGGGCCACGATCACAGTGGCTCCCGCCAGTTGGGCCGACACCAGCAGCGCGTCCAGGTAGCGCTCGTTGTCGAGCACCAGCCCATACCAGCGCCAGGTGAAGCCGTGGAAACCCGCGACGGTGGCCTGCGGTACGTCGTTGACCGAGGCCACCACCACCAGCGCCATCGGGAACAGCAGCAGCCCGAGCGCGAGGGCGAGCAGCAGTCGGTAGATCCAGGGGCCGAGCGCGTCTGCCACCCGCCAAGCCATCGGGGCCAGCCCTGGAGGCAGGATCGGGCCGGACAGGCGGGTGGGCCGACCCGCCACCCACGGGGTCAACCGACCGACCCCGCTGTTCACCATCCAGGTGGCGACGACTGAACAGGCGAGCATCACCATGGCCAGGGCCGCTGCGAAAGGGTAGTTGAGCAGCGCCATCGCTTCCTGCATCACCAGCATCCCACTGACCAGCACCTTCTTGCCCCCCAGCAGCGTGGCCGAGACGTAAGCCGTCGAGGACAGCAGGAAAACGACCACGATGCCGCCGCGCAGCGCGGGCAGCGACAGGGGCAGCGTGACGCCGAAAAAGGTGCGGGCCGGCCCGGCCCCCAGTCCGCTGGACGCCTCGACGAGTCGGCCGTCCTGGGCCTGCAGTCCGTCGTACAGCGCCATCACCATGTAGGGCATGAACACCTGCGTCAGCGCAAGCCCGACCGCGAACCACGTGAACAGCAGCCGAACATCCTCGAAGCCCAGCAGGCCCAGCAGGCCCGAGAAGACACCCCCGGGGGCCAGGAGCAGCATCACCCCGAGGGAGCGCACGACGACATTGGTCAGCAGCGGGACGAGCACCAGCGCGATCGCCAGCGACTTCCAACGCCCAGGGACGCGTGCCAGCCAGGCCGCCACGGGGTAGCCGAGCACGACACAGGCAGCCGTCACGCCGACGGCCAGCAGCAGCGTTCGGCCCAGTATGCCGAGGTAGTAGCCGTCGCTCAGCAGCGCCGCATAGTGCTCGGGCGTGAGGTCCAGCCCGACGGGTGAGAAGGGGTCTCCGGCGGGCTGCAGCGACAGCAGTGCGACGACGGCCAGAGGCAGCGCAAAACCTGCCCCCAGCCACAGCACCAGCGGCGACAGGTGCAGCCACGGCCGACGGTCAGCCGCCGACCAGGAAGGAGCTGTTTGCGCCGGACCGGCAACGCGGTTGAGGGTTCTCACGCCTGCACTCGCACCGCAGCCCTGCGCTCGGGCTCAGCCCGCGATCTCGCGGTTGAAGCGCTGGGTCCACTGCGCCTGGTTGCGTATGGTCCGGTCCCAGTCGAAGTCGATCAACTGGTTCACCTGAGCGTCGCCGATGATCAGCTTGGCACGCAGGTCCGTGGGCAGGTCCACGTTGCGCACGGTGGGGCTGTAGTAGATCTCCCGCGCGTAGGCCTGCTGGCAGACTGGAGACAGATGCAGGTTGATCCACTCCTCGGCCAGTGCCTGGTTTCGGGTGCCCACGGTGATGCACGCGAAGTTGGCTGCGATCGCCTGCCCCTCCTTCGGCGAGGCGACCACGATCCGGGGATTGCGCTTCTCGGCATAGCTGCGCGTGAAGCTGCCGAACTCGATCGAAGCTGCGGCCACTCGCTGGTCGAACATGCCGAACAACTGGTCCTGGCTCGACTGGATGGCCGCGAAGGGCTTGAGCTCGGCAATCTTGCGGAAGGCCATGTCGACGCTGGTCTCACTGCCCCCCAGGACGCGCGCGGTCATCAGCAGCGCGGCTGTCCCCTGGGCGCCAGGGTAGGAAGGCCAGGCGATCCGACCCTTCAGATCCGGGCGCCAGAAGTCTGCCCAGCTCGTCATCGGGGTCGTGATCACCTCCTTGTCGTAGACGATGGTCACCGGGTTGAAGGCCACGCCGTAGCCGCCGATGCGGGCCACGTCGTACAGGTTGGAGAACTGGGGTACGGCCGCTGTGGGCGCCTGCGTGACCCCGTCCTTGACGGCCTGACGGCTCTCGAAGATGTTCAGGTAGACGATGTCGAAGCTGGGCCGGCCGCGCTCGGCATAGGCTCGTGCTCTGCGGTCGGGCGTGCCGCCCAGCACGAAGTTGATCTTGACGCCGTATTTCTCCTCCAGTGGCTTGGCGCAGTGTTCGCGGGTGATCCGCTCCTGCGCACCTCCCCAGATGCCAACAGTCAGTGTGTCTCCGCGCTTGATCTGTGCGCGAACCGAGTTCAGCATCAGCGCCGGGGCTGCGCCGAGGGCCGCCGTCGAAAGCAGCAGGCGACCCGCGCGGCGGCGGGAGGGGTCGAAGGAAGAGACGGGTAGTGGTGCACGCTTCATGGGAGGCTCCTGGTCAGGGCGGGGGGGTCTTCGATCAGGCTGATCGCGTCGCGATCGGCCAGAAGGTGCACGGCAGCGCCGACAGCTGGCAGGCGCTCGGCCGAGGGGCGCAGTGCACGCACGTGCGCGCCGCCTTGCAGCGTCAGGTCACAGGCCACCTGCTCGCCGAGGTAGGTGGTGGACGTCAGCCGACCGGGCGCATGCCACACCGCCGCCGCGGCGTCGCTTGCGTCGCCGAGGCGCAATCGGGTTTGGCGCAGCACCAGATGCGTGGCCCCGGGTGGGTCATCGTGTTGCAGCGGCAGCCCGGGCAGCGGATCAGGCACAAAGCAGCCTGCCTGCACGCGGCCGGGCAGCACATTGCGTGCGCCCAGAAAGGACGCGGTGAACAGCCGGCGCGGGTGCTCCGACAACTCCCGGGGCGGCGCCGTCTCCACGGCCCGTCCGCGCTCCATCACGACGACGCGATCCGACATCGCGAGTGCCTCTTCCTGGTCATGGGTGACGAACAGCGTCGTGATGCCCAGCCGGCGCTGCACCCGTGAGATCTCTTCGCGCACCTCGGCGCGCAGCCTGGCGTCAAGGTTGGACAGCGGCTCGTCGAGCAGCAGCAGTCGTGGCTCGATGACGAGCGCGCGGGCAAGCGCGACGCGCTGTTGCTGGCCACCCGACAACTGCGAGGGATAGCGCTCGCCCAGGCCTGCAAGCTCGACCAGCGCCAGGGCTTCCGATACCCGGCGAGCGATGTCGCCGTGGCTGCAGTGCCGCACCTTCAGCCCGAAGGCCACGTTCTGCGCCGCCGTCATGTGGGGGAACAGCGCATAGTTCTGGAACACCATGCCGATTTCGCGCTTCCACGGCGGCAGGGTGTCGATGCGTTGGCCGGCAAGCACGATGCGCCCGGAGGTCGGCGTCACGAAGCCCGCGATCATGCGCAGCGTCGTCGTCTTGCCGCAGCCTGAAGGCCCCAGCAGCGACACGAACTCGCCCTGCGCCAGGGTCAGGTTCAACTCGCGCACGACGACCGCGTCGCCGTAACGCTTTTCGAGGTCGACGAGTTGCAATTCGCTCATCGCTCGAGCCCGTCCCAGTTCCCGCGCAGAACGGCGAGGTCCTGCGCGTCGAGTTCGAAGGGCGCGCCCGAACGGATCAGGGCCGAAAAGCCCTCGTCGGGCGCCATGATCGTCAGGCAGTAGAGCCTGCCGGGCCCGGTGTTCTTGATGACATGCTCGGCGCCCGGCCTGATCAGCAGGGCCGAGCCGGGATGAAGGTCGAGGGCTTCTTTGCCGCAGACGGCCGTGCCGGTGCCCGCCAGCACGAAGAACATCTCGTGGGCGCGGGCGTGGACGTTCGGCGGAGTGGCCGCGCCCGATTCGAAGATCTCGATGACGGCCACGAATCCGCACCCGTCCGACGGCTCGTCGAAGACGATGCAGAAGTGGTTGCTGTCAGACGGCGAAATGCGGCGCGCAGGCAGTTCTGCAAGGCGGCGCACCAGCGCGGGTGGATTGGGGGCGGTGGGTGGCATGCCGTCCATCAAGCAAACGGTACGCCACAGGACCTGTCCGGGGCAGCCATCGGGCCGACATGGAGTTCATGTCTGACGCGTCATGTATCGACCGCGTTCAGGTCGTCTGTCACCTCACGGCCTGACTGGCTTCCAGAACCATCTGGCGCAACCAGCGGTTGGCCGGGCTTGTGTGCTCGCGTTCGTGCCAGAGCTGGTAGAAGCGCATGGGTGGAAACACCTCGGGTGCGCGCACGATCCCCAGTTGCATCTGTGCGGCATGGTGAGAAGCGAACCGGAGCCCCGTCGTGAAGATGAGATCGGTCTGTGTCAACACCAGCGGCACCTGGTTGAACTCCGGTATCGTCGCCACGATACGCCTCCGGTACCCGGCCCGAGCGAGTTCCCCGTCCACCGGCCCAAGCTCGCGCATCGAACTGGGCGACGGCGCCAGATGCGCTGCCTGCAGATAGGTTGCCAGGCTGAGGCGCTTCATTTCCGCCAAGGGATGACCCTTGCGGACGAGGCAGACCACTTCGTCGGTGAACAGCGCCTGCACACGCAGGTCCTCGCGTGGCCTGGGACTGTTGTTCACGACCAGGTCGATGCCGCCATCGTCCAATGCCGTTCCGACGTCAAAGGCAGGGTCAATCAAGCGTATCCTGACCTGGATGCCCGGTCCGGCGCCGACCAGGCGGGCCACCAGCGTCGGCAGCAGGGCGGGCGGCAAGCAATCGGCGCAGGCGATCCCGAACGTCCGTACATCTCGCTGCGGGTCGAATCCTGCGCCCGCGTCCAGTCGCGCCACCTGCGCCAGGATCTCCCTCAAGGGCTCGCGCAGTTGCTGGGCGCGCTCGGTCTGCACCATGTGGGTGCCGCTGCGCACCAGCAAGGGATCCCCAAGCATCCCGCGCAAGCGGCGCAGCGTCCGACTCATCATCGGCTGCGACTGTCCCAGACGCGCCGCAGCCTTTGTCACGCTGGCATCGTTGACCAGAGCGCTCAGCGCGCTCAGATCGCGAAGGTTCAAAGTCTTCAAGGCATCCCGCATTCGGACCTCCGGCGGCCGATCGGACTCCTGGACACCTGACCGCCCGATCGACCGCCGCAGCGACCTGGAGACCTGGTGCGTCTTCGCCAGTCAATGAAAGACTGACAGGCGCAAGCCATGCAAGCCGGGTGCCCGTGCATCGGCTGTGCTCACTCTTCGCCTGTCGTCCGTCGGGCCGTCGGCTGCGGCGCGGAGGCTTGGCCGCCGCTGGACGGTTCTTCGGTTGGCTCGGGCGATCCTGAATTTCTTCTGCGACTGCAGATGACGCCGGTATGCCGCCCGGACCGGAACGGTCCTGCCAGGTCGCTGGCTCAATCCCAGTCGTCCACCGGCACCACCGCCATCCTCCGCCCGTCGGG
>JBMTXX010000184.1:0-7650 GCA_049453935.1 Rubrivivax sp. | reverse complement strand
CGAGGCGCTGTACGGCTTCTCGGTGCTGAAGACGGTGGCGATCCGGCACGATTGACATACGACGTCATACGGATGCTTGTTCCGAGATACACTCCGAGCACTTTCTCAGGCTGGAGCCCGCCATGAGCCGTGTCAACGCCCGCATCGACGAGCACACCGAGGCCCGCATCGCCTGGCTGACCGAAGCCACCGGCCAGAGCGTCAGCCACGTGCTGCGCGAGGGTGTGGCGCTGTACCACGCCGAGGTGCAGGCCCGTCAGGCCGGCCCGAAGCGCCTGCTGGCGCTGGCGGGCCAAGGGGACAGCGGGCGCGACGACATCGCCTCCGACGTCAAGCGCCACCTGGCCGAGGCGCTGGACGCCAAGCACATGATGTCGTCCGACGCCGCCGCTGCCCCGCCGCGCCCGTGATCGCCGTCGACACCGGCTTCCTGTTCGCTCTGGTCGACCGTCGTGACCGCTGGCATGCGCGCGCCCGCGCGTCGGCCTCCACCGCCGCCGAAGGCTGGGTCACCACCTGGCCGGTGCTCACCGAGGCCTGCCACCTCTTCCTGCGCCACCTGGGCCAGAACTTCGCCGCCGCGCTGATGGACGACGTGGCCGACGGCGGCCTGCGCGTGTGGACCCCGCCGCCCGAGCGCCAGGCCGCCATCCCCGGCCTGATGCGCCAGTACGCCGCACTGCCGATGGACCTGGCCGATGCCAGCCTCGTGCTGCTGGCCGAGCACCTGGGCCACGGCCGCATCCTGTCCACCGACTGCCGCGATTTCGGGGCGTATCGATGGAAGGGGCGGGAGCCCTTCGACAACCTGCTCGGCATGCCATGACCCAGGGTTCGGCCCTTGTGCCTGCATTCCAGCCCAGGGGGCTGAGATGAGCCTGGTTTCGATCGCCGACCTCGATCCGTCCGACATCGCCGCGATCTGGTCGCTGGTGGAGGACACGCACGGCGGAGCGACCGAGGGCTCTGGACAGGCCTGTCACACCGGAGCGTCGTCCGGCCACACCGTTGCCTGGTCCTTCGAGGGTCGAGGTGTGCGCACGCGCGCGGCCTTCGTCCAGGCCTTCCGGGACCTCGGGCTGGCGTGGACCGAACTGCCCGACCTGCTGCAGACCACCGAGCGACCCCAGGATCTGGCCGGGTATCTCGACCCCTACTTCGATGCCTACGTGATACGGGCTGCGGACGACGAGCGGATGCGCGCCTTTGCCGCGGCCAGCCAGCGCCCCGTGATCAACGCCATGAGCCGACGGGAGCACCCCTGCGAGGTACTGACCGACGCATGGTTTGTCGATCGGTTCGTCCGTCCGCTGTCCGAGGCGACGGTGTGTCTGTGGGGCCCGACGACGAACGTGCTGCGCTCATGGCACGCGCTGGCCCGCGTGCTGCACCTCGACGTGATCCAGGTCTGCGACGAGGCCTTCCACGAGCGGGATGCCGCGGTCACTTTTGTCTCGGCGCCTCGGGGCCACCAGGCCGATGTCGTCATCACCGACGCCTGGCCCGCCGGCGCGGTGGGCAGCCCGATGCCGCTGACCGAAGAAGCCTTGCAGGCCCTGGGCTCACCGGCCCTGCTGCCGACGCCGCCATTCACCATCGGCGCCGAACTGGCCTTCGACCCGGCACCGCATCCCCGTTTCGTGGGCTACCACCAGAAGCAATGGCTGCTGCCGGTGCACCGGGCGATCCTGCGCTGGGCCTTGCGAAACCCCGAGGGCGGTCGAGGCTGACAGTACCGGGAAAGTCCCCAGGGTCAGGCTGCGAGCAAACCCGAGAACAGCGGATCGCTGCGCCCGCGGGGCCGGTAGGCGCTGACGCGACGCGCGATCTCGGCGATGTGCTCGGGCGTGGTGCCGCAGCAGCCGCCGGCGATGTTCAGGAACCCGCTGCGCGCGAAGCCTTCCATCAGCCCGGCGGTGACCTCGGGGGTCTCGTCGAAGCCGGTCTCGCTCATCGGGTTGGGCAGGCCCGCGTTGGGGTAGCAGCTGATCCAGGTGTCGGCGGCAACCTTGGACAACTCCTCGATGTAGGGCCGCATCAGCGCCGCGCCGAGCGCGCAGTTCAGGCCGACCGCCAGCGGGCGGGCGTGGCGGATCGAGTGCCAGAAGGCGCCGACGGTCTGGCCCGACAGAATGCGGCCGGAGGCATCGGTGACCGTGCCACTGATGATCACCGGCAGGCGCTCGCCACGCGCCTCCATCAGTTCGTCCAGGGCGAAGAGTGCCGCCTTGGCGTTCAGCGTGTCGAACACCGTCTCCACCAGGAAGAGGTCGCAGCCGCCGTCCATCAGGCCCTCGGCCTGCTCGGCATAGGCCGCACGCAGCTGGTCGAAATCGACGTTGCGCGCCCCCGGGTCGTTGACGTCGGGGCTGATGCTGGCGGTGCGCGGCGTCGGCCCCAGCGCGCCGGCCACGAAGCGCGGGCGCGTGGGCGTGGCGTGGCGGTCGGCGACCTCGCGCGCCAACGCCGCGGCCGCGGCATTCATCTCACGCGCGATGTGACCGAGACCGTAGTCGTCCTGCGCAATGGACGTGGCGCCGAAGGTGTTGGTCTCGATGATGTCGGCGCCCGCACGCAGGTATTCGTCGTGGATACGGGCGATCAGGTCCGGGCGGGTCAGCACCAGCAGGTCGTTGTTGCCCTTCAGATCCTTCGGATGCGCCGCGAAGCGCTCACCGCGGAAGTCCGACTCGGACAAGCGCTCGCGCTGGATCATCGTGCCCATGGCACCGTCGATGATGACGATGCGCTGCTGCAGCAAGGCGGGCAGCGCCGCGGCGCGGGTGTAGGCGGGGGTGCGGTTCGACATCGCCCGATTCTAGGGAGCACCGGGCCCGACCGGTGGGCGGCGGGCGGGCCCGAACTCAGTGCATCGTCAGCGGTTGTTGCGCCAGGCCGCTGAAGCCCGCGATGTAGTCGTCGAAGGCTTCGGGGGCGCGCTCACCGCCGCGCACCAATGCCTCCACGCCTTCGCGGAAGCGCTCGGCCAGCGCACCTTCCAGGAAGATCTCGCGCCGGGCGGCCTTGTCGACGATCTCGAAGCCCCCGCGCATCAGGGCCGGCGCCGCGTCGTCCGTCACCGGTGCCTCGAACTGCATCACGACGTAGCTGTCGGAGTTGTAGAGCATCTGCATGAGCATCACCTCCAGACCACGAAACTGGGAGTGCGTCAGCAAGTTTCAAGCCCGCAGCGACAACTCCAGCGTGTCGCCGTCCGGCATCGTGGTCAGGCGTGCGCGCACGGGCAGGAAGCCGCGCGCGGGGTCGAGCCAGATCTCGACCTCCGTGTCACGGGGCCGACGAGGCGACCGCGTGAGCCGCAAGGCCTGCAAGGCTGCCCCACTGTCGGGCGTGACCGGTTCGAGGCCGTGCACGACAAAACGCCAGACGTCCAGATCGGTGCGCGCGCCCGACACCAGGAAGGCCAGTTCGCTGCCAGGCTGCCGCAGCGCCGGCACCGCGTCGAGCACGCCAGACAACTGCAGCATCCAGGTCAGGCGATCCTGGCATCCAGGTGACAGGGTGCGCGTGGTCTCGCTGCCGGCGTAACGGATATGTCCTGAAGCGCGGTCGAACTCTGCCACGCGGGCGGCGCGTGACAGGCGCTGGTCGGCATACCGCTCGGGCTCGAACCCGTGGGCGCCGATGCGCCCGCGGCTGGACAGGTGCAGGATGTCCAGACCGATCGCGCGGCCCCTCAGGTCCATCCTGTAGACATTGTCCTGCCGCTGGTAGACGAGTTCGGCCTGCCCTCGGAGCAGCCCACTGCGCATCCCGAAAACCAGCCGCAAAGAGGGCGGCACGCGGGCGGGCAGCACGCCAGGTGGCTTGTCGTCATCCAGCCCTCCGGCCGACGGCACGACAGGCGCCGCCCGCACGTGCAACCCGGCATTCGCCAAGGCGCACCCCACGACAGCGAGCAACCAGCGGCGCCGGATGGCCCTCAAGGCACCGGGGGCTGCGGATCGCGCGACCATGGCGGTGTGCATGGGGTGAGCCTGCATGCCTCGGATCTTGCCACCGAAACACGCGAACAGCGTATCCATACGCAGGATGCTTCCCCGACGTCCTCGCAGCACGCGCGTGAGCGCCCCCACAATAAGCGGTGCGCACCTACAGAAGGCAACGATGACGCTGCAAGCCTGTGATGTACGCACCCTAAGCCCTGAGGAGAAGACGATGGCTGCCGATTCCCCCTCCACCGGGAGCTTCCTCCCGGGCATGGACATGCTGCAGGACATGCTGAACAAGGCCGGCACCGCCATGCCCGGCCTGGGCCCCTGGGCCACGCCGACGCTGGACCCGCAGGAGTTGTCCAAGCGCATCGAGGAACTGCGCACGGTGCAGTTCTGGCTGGAGAACAACGCACGGCTGATCGCCACGACCATCCAGTCTCTGGAGGTGCAGCGCATGACGCTGACGACGCTCAAGGCGATGAACGTGCAGATGGGCGATCTGGCTGCGGCCTTCCGGGTGCCCACGATGCCCATGCCACCGACAACGGCCGGCGCCGACCACAACGCAGCGGCCTCACCTGCGCCCACCCCAGCTGCCCCACAGCCGGCGGGCGGACGACGGACGGCGCGCAAGGACGCGCCGGCGCCAGCCCAGGCCGAGACCACGCAGGCGTCGGCCTCGCCCGGGGTGGTGGACCCGATGCAATGGTGGAACACACTCACCCAGCAGTTCGGCCAGATCGCCGCCCAGGCCTTGAAGGAAGGCTCGGCTGCAGCGGCCGCCGCGGCGCCGATGGGCGCCGGCGCAGCCGGTGCCAGCCCCGACGCGGCACCCGCCCCAGCCACCCCCGCGAAGACCGGCGCGGCACGCCGGCCAGCGCGCAAGTCGACGGCACGCAAATGAACGGCACGGCGGCGGTCCAACCCGTGCGTTGCCAGTGGCTGCGATGAAGCCCTCGGCCTTCCTCGTCGGGCACGCCACCCACCCCGACTGGCGCATGGCGCTGGCCATGGCGGCCGCGCAACTGGATGCGCAGGCGGCGGCGGCCCCGCACGGCACGCCGCCGGCAAGCCTGGGCCTGATCTACTTCACCGACGCCTATGCCGATCAGGCGCAGGCGCTGCATCAGGCGCTGCACGACCGCTGGCCAGGCGTGCGGTGGGCCGGCTGCGCGGCGATCGGCGTGGCGGCCAGCGGGGTCGAGTACTTCGACGAGCCGGCGCTGGTGATCATGCTGTGCCCGCTGGCGCCGGGCAGCTTCGAGGTCTATTCGGGCACCCGGCCGCTGGGGGCTGCAGGTGCGGCCTCGGCGGCGCACACGGCCCTGGTGCACGCCGACCCGGCCACGACGGACCTGGGCGAGCTGGTGACCGAGCTGAGCGAGCGGGTGGCCACCGGCTATCTCTTCGGCGGCCTGGTCTCCTCCCGCGCAGGCGCCATGCAGGTGGCCGAGGGGGTCTTCGACGGCGGCCTGTCGGGTGTGGCTTTCGGGCCGGGCGTGGCACTGGTGTCGCGTGTCACGCAGGGCTGCCAGCCGGTGGGGCCGGAGCGCGTGATCACCGCCGCCGATGGGCCGCTGGTCCTCACGCTCGACGGCCGCCCGGCACTGCCGTGCCTGCTCGAGGACCTCGGCATCACCCTGGACGACCCGCGCAAGGCCATGCCGGTGCTGCGGGCCACGCTGGTCGGGCTCACCGATGCCGACGCGGCACTGCTCGGCCGGGGCGGGCAGTTCGGGCCCGACGTGCGCGCGCGCCACCTGATCGGCCTGGACCCGGCGCGTCAGGCCGTGGCCGTGGCCGAACGGGTGGAGCCCGGCATGCGCCTGGCCTTCAGCCAGCGCCACACCGAGGCCGCACGCCGGGATCTCGTGCGCATCTGCAGCGAGATCCGCGACGAGGTGGAATCCGACGACAGCGGCCCTGACCCCGCCGGCGACGCGCGCCGCATCCTGGGCGCGATCTACGTCAGTTGCAACGGCCGCGGCGGTCCGCACTTCGGTGCGCCCTCGGCAGAGCTGAAAATCGTCCAGCGTGCGCTCGGCGACGTGCCGCTGGCAGGCTTCTTCGCCGCGGGCGAGATCGCCCGGCGCCACCTCTACGGCTACACCGGGGTGCTCACGGTGTTCACGTCGCGCTGAGCGGCTTGCCCGCCGACACGCCCCCTCCGGTTCAACGACCCAAAACCGCCATGAACGCTCCCCTGCCTGCAGACGTCCTGACCGCCGCCGAGCGCGCAGCACGCCAGCGTGAGGTCGTCGCAGCGCTCAGCCCGCTGCTGCCGGCCCATGCACTGCTGTGGCAGCCCGAAGACACGACGCCCTACGAGTGCGACGGGCTGACCGCCTATCGGCAGCGCCCCCTGGTGGTGGCCCTGCCCGAAACCGAGGCCCAAGTGGCCGCGGTGCTGAAGGCCTGCCACCGCCTGGCCGTGCCGGTGGTCGCGCGCGGCGCCGGCACCGGGCTGTCGGGCGGCGCGTTGCCGCACGCACTCGGCGTCACCCTGTCGCTGGCCAAGTTCAACCGCATCCTGCAGGTCGACCCCGTCAGCCGCACCGCCACCGTGCAGTGCGGCGTGCGCAACCTGGCCATCAGCGAAGCCGCCGCGCCGCACGGCCTGTACTACGCCCCCGACCCGAGCAGCCAGATCGCCTGCACCATCGGCGGCAACGTGGCCGAGAACTCCGGCGGCGTGCACTGCCTGAAGTACGGGCTGACGCTGCACAACGTGCTGCGCGTGCGCGGCTACACCGTCGAAGGCGAGCCGGTCGAGTTCGGCTCGCTGGCGCTCGACGCGCCGGGGCTGGACCTGCTGGCCGTGGTGGTGGGCAGCGAAGGGATGCTGGCCGTCACCACCGAGGTCACGGTCAAGCTGGTGCCCAAGCCCCGCCTGGCGCGCTGCGTGATGGCCAGCTTCGACGACGTGCGCAAGGCCGGCGACGCGGTGGCCGCCGTCATCGCCGCCGGCATCATCCCCGCCGGCCTGGAGATGATGGACAAGCCGATGACCGCCGCGGTCGAGGACTTCGTCCACGCCGGCTACGACCTCGACGCCGAGGCCATCCTGCTGTGCGAAAGCGACGGCACGCCCGAGGAAGTGGCCGAGGAGATCGAGCGCATGCAGCAGGTGCTGGGCGCCGCGGGCGCCACGCGCCTGGCCGTCAGCCGCGACGAGGCGCAGCGCCTGAAGTTCTGGAGCGGGCGCAAGAACGCCTTCCCGGCCAGCGGGCGCATCAGCCCCGACTACATGTGCATGGACTCGACCATCCCGCGCAAGCGCCTGGCCGACATCCTGCTGGCCATCCAGGACATGGAGCGCAAGTACGGCCTGCGCTGCGCCAACGTCTTCCACGCCGGCGACGGCAACCTGCACCCGCTGATCCTGTTCGACGCCAACGACCCCGACCAGCTGCACCGCTGCGAGCTCTTCGGCGCCGACATCCTGGAGACCAGCGTCGCGCTCGGCGGCACCGTCACCGGCGAGCACGGCGTGGGCATCGAGAAGCTCAGTTCGATGTGCGTCCAGTTCAGCCCGTCCGAGCGCGAGGCCATGCTCGCCCTGAAGGCCGCCTTCGACCCCGCCGGCCTGCTGAACCCCGGCAAGGTGATCCCGACCCTGCAGCGCTGCGCCGAGTACGGAAAGATGCACGTGCGCAAGGGGCTGCTGCCCTTCCCGCAGCTGGAGCGGTTCTGA
>JBMTXX010000183.1:0-7700 GCA_049453935.1 Rubrivivax sp. | reverse complement strand
CTGAAGTCCATCCTCGACGGCTCGGTGGCGCAGGCCAGCGACAACGTGCTGATCTACGCCACCAGCAACCGCCGCCATCTGCTGCCCGAGACGATGCGCGAAAACCTCAGCTACCGACACACCGAGGACGGAGAGGTGCACCCCGGCGAGGTCGTCGAGGAGAAGATCTCGCTGTCCGAGCGCTTCGGGCTGTGGATCAGCTTCTACCCGTTCTCGCAGGAGGAATACCTGGCCATCGTGGGCCAGTGGCTGCGCAGCTTCGGGCTGGACGAGGCGGCGGTGGCGGCGGCCCGGGCCGAGGCGCTGGTCTGGGCGCTGGAGCGTGGCTCCCGCTCGGGGCGCGTCGCGCAGCAGTTCGCGCGCGACTGGGCGGCGCGCGCGCAGGGCTGAGCCGGTGTCCGCACCGTCCACCGATCACGTGCCACAGCGCACACCGGTCGAGGTCGCGGTCGGCGTGCTGATCGATGCCGACGGCCGTTTCCTGCTGACGTCGCGCCCCCCGGGCAAGGTCTACGCCGGACACTGGGAGTTCCCCGGCGGCAAGCTCGAGCCCGGCGAGTCGGTCGAGCAGGCGCTGCGCCGCGAGCTGATCGAGGAACTCGGCGTGACCATCGGCCCGGCCGAGCCCTGGAAGATCGAGCTCTTCGACTATCCCCACGCCCTGGTGCGGCTGCACTTCTGCCGTGTGCGGCAGTGGAGCGGCGCCTTCGAGATGCGCGAGGGCCAGCAGATGGCCTGGGAGCAGTTGCCGGTGCGCAGCGCGCCGGTGTTGCCCGGCACGGTGCCGGTGCTGGGCTGGCTCGCGGCCGAAAGAGGCCACGTCGGCCCCACCCATCTCACGACGGACGTGCCCTCGGCGTCCGGCGGCCTCGGCTGACGCGCCGGGCGCTGCACTAGACTGCATCCGATGGACGCATCGCGCAACCCGACCGCTTCGGCCGACTGGCTGGACGCCGTCCGCTGGGACGCCGACGGCCTGGTGCCGGCCATCGCCCAGGAGGCCGGCAGCGGCGACGTGCTGATGATGGCCTGGATGAACCGCGAAGCGCTGACGCAGACGGCCGCACGCGGCCAGGCGGTCTACTGGAGCCGCTCGCGCCAGCGCCTGTGGCACAAGGGCGAGGCCTCCGGCCACGTCCAGCAGGTGCACGAGATCCGCCTGGACTGCGACGCCGACGTCGTGCTGCTGAAGGTGACCCAGCTCGGCCACGACCCCGGCATCGCCTGCCACACCGGACGCCACTCCTGCTTCTTCGAGCGCCTGCAGCCGGCCGAGGAAGGCGGTTGGCGCTGGGCCGTGACCGATCCGGTCTTGAAGGATCCGTCGACGATCTACACCTGAGAAGGGCGCCGGCGATGCTGTCGCGACGCACTCTGGACGCGCGCACCGACCGCCCTGGAACACGATGAACGCTGCCACATCTTCTTCCGACGACACGCTGGCCCGTCTGGCCGACGTGATCGAGTCGCGCCGCGGCGGCGATCCTCAGCGCAGCTACGTCGCGCGGCTGTTCGCCAAGGGTGGCGATGCCATGCTGAAGAAGGTCGGCGAGGAAGCCACCGAGGTCGTGATGGCGGCCAAGGACGGCGATGCGGCGAAGTTGACCGCCGAGGTGGCCGACCTGTGGTTCCACACGATGATCGTGCTGGCCGCGCACGGCCTGCGGCCCGACGACGTGCTGGCCGAGCTGCGGCGCCGCGAAGGGCTTTCGGGGCTGGAGGAATTCGCGGCGCGCCGTCTGCGCGAGCGCGAACAGGAGGAATCGCGGGACGCTCCCGCGTCCGGTTTCGCGCCAGGCGCCGTGTCTGCCGGCTGAACCAGGGGAGGGTCCGGGATGAGTGAGGTCTACGAGATGCCGCCGCCGGGTGGGGGGCGCTCCCCGCAGGAGCTGTCGGGCCTGCGCACCGTCACGCTGGTGGTCTACGGGCTGCAGGCGCTGAGCTTCTTCTGGGGCTTGCCGGCCATCGTGGCCATCGTCATCAACTACATCAAGCGTGACGACGTCCGCGGCACGGTCTACGAGAGCCATTTCGACTGGCAGATCCGCACCTTCTGGTGGGGCCTGATCTGGACACTGGTAGGCATCGCCCTGATCTTTGCCTTCGGGCTCGGCCTGATCGTGCTGGGGGTGGCCTATGTCTGGCTGATCTACCGCATCGTCAAGGGCTTTCTGAAGCTGACCGAGTCCAAGCCGGTGTTCCCGGCCTGACCCCACACCCACAGCGCATTGCCATGAACGCCGATCCGAACTGCATCTTCTGCAAGATCATCGCGGGGCAGATCCCGTCGAGGAAGGTCCACGAGGACGAGCAGGTGCTCGCCTTCCACGACATCCACCCCTGGGCACCGGTACACGTGCTGGTGATCCCGAAACAACACATCGCCACGCTGGCCGATGTCGGCACCGAGCACGCAGGGCTGCTGGGCCACATGCTGGCCCTGGCGCCGCGTCTGATGCGTGACCTGGGGGTGACGAATGGCTTTCGCACGGTCATCAACACCGGGCCTGACGGCGGTCAGGAGGTCTATCACCTGCACATGCACGTGATGGGTGGGCCGCGGCCGTGGGCCAAGGGGTGAAATCAAGGTCCTCAGGCACCGATCGGCGCTGCACGGTGACCGTTCGGCGTACCAGTGGCCTTGGGACTGCACGTGGGTTTGCACATCGGCGGGCATCGGTCACGTCCGGCCCCTAGAATCCTCGATTCCTTTCAAGGAGCGACAACATGGGAACTTTCAGCATCTGGCATTGGCTCATCGTGCTGCTGGTGGTGGTGCTGATCTTCGGCACGAAGAAGCTGAAGAACATCGGCTCGGACCTCGGCGGCGCTGTCAAGGGCTTCAAGGACGGCGTCAAGGGTGGACAGGATGCAGCGGGTGATGCCGCGGCGCCGGCACCGGCCCAGCAGGTGACGCAGCATGCCAAGGCCGCCGACGCGAACACCGTCGACGTCGAGGCCAAGACCAAGGGCTGACCCGCCCTGGGTCCTGCCTGAACGTCAGACGTCTTCATGATCGAATTCGGTTTCGACAAGCTCGCGCTGATCGGCGCCGTGGCGCTGATCGTGATCGGCCCGGAGAAGCTGCCCAAGGTCGCGCGCACGGTCGGCCACCTGGTGGGCAAGGCGCAGCGCTACGTGGCCGATGTGCGCGCCGAGGTCAACCGTTCGATCGAGCTCGACGAGCTGAAGAAGATGAAGACGCAGTTCGAGGACGCCGCACGCGACGTCGAGCAGTCGGTGCAGACCACGGTCAACGATGCGGCGTCTTCGCTCGAGCAGGAGTGGTCCTCGCTGGGCAATGCCTTCGACGGCAGCTCGTCGGATTCGACGGCAGGCGCTGCATCGGCCCTGGGGTCTTCGCCTGCGTACAAGCCGCCGCGCAAGAACTGGCGTCTCAAGCGTGGCGCCACCCCCCAGTGGTACAAGCACCGACATGGTGTGCGCACCCGCGCGCAGTCCGGCGCGGCCCGTGTGGCGCGCTTTCGTCCGCCCGGCGTGAAGGCCGCACGATGAGGCCGCGCCGCCGCCTGGCGGCGCCTGGAGTCACGACTTGAGCACCCCTGATCCCAAGGACGAACTGGCCGGCACGGAAGCGCCTTTCGTCTCGCACCTGGTGGAGTTGCGCGACCGGATGATCCGGGCGCTGATCGCGGTGGGCATTGCCTTTGCCGCGCTGGCGCTGTGGCCCGGCCCCGCCGGCTTGTACGACGTGTTGGCCGACCCCCTGGTCAAGCACCTGCCGCAGGGTGCGACGCTGATCGCCACGAACGTGATCTCGCCGGTGCTGGTGCCGCTGAAGATCACGCTGATGTCGGCCTTCCTGGTGATGCTGCCTTACGTGCTCTACCAGGTGTGGGCCTTCGTGGCCCCCGGCCTGTACTCGCACGAGAAGAAGCTGGTGCTCCCGCTGGTCGTCTCCAGCACCTTCCTGTTCTTCATGGGCGTGGCCTTCTGCTATTTCCTGGTCATCCCGGGCATGTCGCAGTTCATCCAGGCGTTTGCGCCCAGCGCGATCACGGCCGCGCCTGACATCGAGCAGTACTTCAGCTTTGTGCTGACGCTGTTCCTCGTCTTCGGCATCGCTTTCGAAGTGCCCGTGGCGGTGATCGTGCTGGTGCGTATCGGCGTCGTGAAGATCGAGCAGCTGCAGAAGGCCAGGGGCTACTTCATCGTTGGTGCGTTCATCGTGGCTGCGGTCGTGACGCCGCCGGACGTGATCTCGCAGCTTGCGCTGGCGCTGCCGATGTGCATCTTGTACGAAATCGGCATCATCGCGGCGAAGATGTTTCTGAAGGACGCCGAGGCGGCCAAAGGCAAGGAC
The DNA here is from genome assembly GCA_049453935.1 of Rubrivivax sp. Classification (GTDB taxonomy): domain Bacteria; phylum Pseudomonadota; class Gammaproteobacteria; order Burkholderiales; family Burkholderiaceae_C; genus Rubrivivax. The sequence continues at coordinate 3,376 of JBMTXX010000183.1, read as the reverse complement.
GAGGGCTCGACCGCCGCCTAACGCGGTGTCCGGGGCGCGGGGCGTTCGCCGACCGTCAAGTTCAGTGTCAGGGCGCCGTTGTTGCGCCGGAGTTCCAGACGGGTCTTCTTCATCGGCTGCAGCGCGGCGACGACGCGCAGCAGCGCGGCCGGGGTGTCCACCGGCCTGCCGTCGATGCTCACGACGACATCACCAGGCCGCACGCCTGCAACGGCGGCCGGGCCGTCCTGGAGCACAGCGGTGATCAGCACGCCCGTGCGCTCGCTCATGCCCAGCGTCGAGGCGAGTTCGGGAGTCAGTTCCTGCGGCTCGACGCCGATCCAGCCGCGGATCACCCGGCCCTGCGCCACCAGGGCCTCCATCACCTCGCGCGCCAGATCCACCGGCACCGCGAAGCCGATGCCCAGACTGCCGCCGCTGCGCGAGTAGATGGCGGTGTTGATGCCCACCAGTGCCCCCCGCGCATCCACCAGCGCCCCGCCGGAGTTGCCCGGGTTGATCGCGGCATCGGTCTGGATGAAATTCTCGAAGGTCGACAGTCCCAGCCGGTTGCGTCCGAGCGCGCTGACGATCCCCGCCGTCACGGTCAGGCCCACGTTGAAAGGGTTGCCGATGGCCAGCACCGGGTCGCCCACGCGCAGCGTGTCGATGTCACCCAGCGCCACGACAGGCAGCGCAGCGAGGTCGATCTTCAGCACGGCGATGTCGGTCTCGGGGTCGGTGCCCACCAGGGTGGCGGGTGCTTCGCGCCCGTCGGCCAGCCGGACGTCGACCTCGGTGGCGTTGGCGATCACATGATGGTTGGTCAGCAGATAGCCTTCGGGCGAGACGATCACCCCGGACCCCAGGCCGGGCGGCGGCTGGAGCTCACCTTCGCCGAAGAAGCGGCGCAGGAAGGGGTCGTCGGCATGCGGGTTGCGCGGGGTGGCCCGCTGCGCGATGACGCTGACGACCGCGGGCATGGCGGCCTGCGCCGCACCACGGAACCCGGCCACCGCCGCGTCGGCCGAGACCGCCGGCGCCTCCACGACCGACACCGTCACCGGCATCAGCGGATGCCCGCGCAGCCATTCGGGCTTGAGCGTGGCCACCACGAACAGCATTGCCACCGCCACGGTGACCGCCTGCGAGAAAATCAGCCAGGTCCTGCGCATCGAACGTACACCTCATGGCCCATCGCGACGACATCGACACCTGGCTGCGCGAGCTGCTCGCCGTGGACCGCTTCAAGGATTATGGGCCGAACGGTCTGCAGGTCCAGGGCGGGCCGACGGTGCGCCGTGTGGCCAGCGGCGTGACCGCCAGCCTGGCCTTCATCGAGGCGGCGATCGACGCCGGGGCGGACACCTTGCTCGTGCACCACGGCCTGTTCTGGCGCGGTCAGGATGGCCGCCTGACGGGGTGGCTGCGCGAGCGCGTGGCGCGGCTCATCCGTCACGATCTCAACCTCTTCGCTTTCCACCTGCCGCTGGATGCCCACCCGCGCGTGGGCAACAACGCGCAGCTCGGCCTTCGACTGGGCCTGCAGGTGCACGCGACGTTCGGCGAGCAGGCGCTGGGGGTGATGGGTGCGGCCGGGGCGCTGGACACCCCGGCGCGGCTTGCCGCGCAGGTGGCCCAGGCGCTCGGGCGTGAACCCGTGGTGGTCGAAGGCGACGGACGGCCGCTGCGCCGCATTGCCTGGTGCACCGGCGGCGCGCAATCGGCCTTCGAGGCCGCGATCGCCGCCGGCGCCGACGCCTACCTGACCGGCGAGATCTCGGAACCCCAGGCCCACCTGGCGCGCGAGACCGGCGTGGCCTTCCTGGCCTGCGGTCACCATGCCACCGAGCGTTTCGGCGCGCCGGCGCTCGGGGCCGAGCTCGCCGCGCACTTCGATCTTGAGCACGTGTTCATCGACCTGCCGAATCCGGCATGACATCGCGCATGACATCCGGCCACACCTCCGCACAGCCACACGCCGCGCCGCCCCAGGACGAAAGGCCGGCCGGGCCTGGCGCCGAAGGCCACTCCGCCGGCGCGTGGACTCGGCCGTCCGTGCTCTTGCTCACCATGGGAGACCCCTCGGGGATCGGGCCCGAGTGCATCGTCGGTGCCTGGCACGCCGGAGAACTCGCCGACACGGTGGTCGTCGGCGATGTCGAGGTGATGCGTCGCGCCGCGCGCTGTGGCCCGGGCGTGCAGCCCATGATCGCGCGGATCGACGAGCCGGGCGATCTGGCAGACGTCCCGGCCGGTTGCCTGGCCGTGATCCCCCCTGACGGCCTGCCGGCCGGGCTGGCCGAAAGGCCGTACGGACGGATCGACGCCGCCTGCGGCGCGGCGGCGGCCGCCTGCATCGAGGCCGCGGTGTCGCACGTCCGCGCCGGGCGGGCGCGCGCCGTGGTCACGGCGCCCATCCACAAGGAGGCCTTCGCCGCCGCCGGCATCGGCTTTCCGGGCCACACCGAGATGCTGCAGTGGCTGGCAGCCGACGGGGGCGCGCTGCCGCCCGTGCGCATGATGCTGGCCAACGACGAATTGCGTGTCGTGCTCGTCACCATCCACCTGTCGTTGCGCCGGGCCATCGAAGCCGTGACCTTCGACGCGGTGCTGCAGACCTTGCGCATTGCCGACCGCGCGGCGCGTCAGTGGGGTCTGGCGCGGCCGCGCATCGCCGTGGCAGGGCTGAACCCGCATGCGGGGGAGGGCGGCTTGTTCGGCGACGAGGAGTTGCGCGTCATCGCCCCGGCCGTGCAGGCTGCGCGCGCCGAGGGCATCGATGCCGACGGTCCACACCCGCCTGACACCATCTTCATGCGTGCACGACATGCGCCTGATCACGTCGGATCCCATGATCTGGTGGTGGCCATGACGCATGACCACGGGCTGATTCCGGTGAAGTACCTGGGGCTGGCACACGGGGTCAATGTCACCCTCGGGCTGCCGTTCGTGCGCACCAGTCCCGACCACGGTACCGCCTTCGACATCGCGGGCACCGGCCGCGCCGATCCCGCCAGTCTGGTGGCTGCGCTGCGCATGGCGCGCCGGATGAGCCTGCCCGATCCATGCGCTCCCGCCCCCCATGTCAGCGGGGCGAAGACCCCGGTCGGCTAGAATCCGGGGTTGTTCGCCAAGACGCTTGAAAAATCAAGAGGGTTTACATGAATGACGCCGTTGTCGATCCGAGTCGTCGGACGTGGATCGCGATCACGTGTGGCGCGGGTGCCATCGGCGGTGCGGCCGTTGCGGTGCCCTTCGTCAGCACCTTTGCACCATCCGAGAAGGCCCGTGCGGCGGGCGCGCCGGTCCAGGTGGACGTCTCCGCGCTGCAGCCCGGCGAGAAGCTGACGGTCGAGTGGCGGGGCAAGCCGGTGTGGATCATGCGCCGCACGCC
>JBMTXX010000182.1:0-7703 GCA_049453935.1 Rubrivivax sp. | reverse complement strand
CCACAAAGCACAACGGGTCAGCCCCTTGTGAGAGCTAACCCGTTGATTTTATTGGCGCGGCTGGCAGGATTCGAACCCACGACCCCTTGGTTCGTAGCCAAGTACTCTATCCAACTGAGCTACAGCCGCCAAGCCCTCTACTATACAGCACGTTTTGCTGGCCACCCGCATCCGACGATCGAAAGTTCGTCGGCCACCGGCCGGCGCAGCGGAAAGGGCTTCAGGCTTTCGGTTCAGTACAGGGCCCGTGCCTGCGCTTCGCAAGTTTGCGCACGCTCCAGGTCGCCTGCACCGCGGGCGGCTTCGCCCAGCAGTTGCCAGGCGCGCCGCCGCAGATGGGGGTCCAGGTCTGCTGCGCTGGCGGCCTGTTCCAGAGGGCGGTTGGCCTTGCCCCAAAGCTCGCGCATGGCCAGCAGGATGCCGCCAGCCGCCGCGACGGCGGAGTCCTGCGGCAGCTCGTCCAGCGCGCGCTCCGTGGTCGGCAACCACTCCGGTCCCACGCCTTCGAGCACGTCGCCGAGGGTCAAGGCGATCGGCAAGCGGTCTTCGGGGGACAGTTCCGAGATCCGGTCCCAGAACGGCCGCAGCCACTGGCGCGCGTCGGCCGCAGCCCCCATGCGCGCGGCGCAGCGGGCAGCGTGCGCCGCCACGTGCGGATCGCGTCGGTCGGCGCCTTCGAGCGCCTGCCACTGCTGGCGCAACTGCTCGATGTCATGGGCCGCGTCCAGCACCTGGGCCGCCAGCGATCGCAACAGGCCACGCGCGGCATCCGCCGTGAAGGCCTGGTGCTTGGACAGCAACCGCGCAGTCTGCAAGGCTTCCAGCGGCTGGCGCGCCAGCCGAGCAGCGCGCAGGCGCAGGCGCAGGGCCTGTGTACGGCGGGCCACGCCCGGGGGTAGCGCGGCAAGCCACTTCAACGCCCGATCGGCATCACGGTCGTCCAATGCCCACTCAGCGGCTTTCAGCCGCGCGCCATCCGACGCCACCCGCAAGCCTGCGGCAGCGGCCTCGGCCAGCGTTTGTTCGAGCAACTGGTCGCGGCGCTCGCGGTCTTGCAGCCGGTGCAGGCTCTCGGCAGCCACCAGCCGCACGGCAACGGCCAGTTCGACAGCGTCCGGCACATCGCCCGTCGACTCACCAAGAATGGTCAAGGTGTGCTCGGCCGCCTTTCGCGCCCGCCCGTAGCGCGCTGCCGTCATCTCGACCAGCGCCTCTCGCAGGCCCCGATGGGCCGCGCGTTCACGTTGCAGACGCCGCCATTCACTGGCGCGCTGCGGCAGTTTCAGCAGGGCCTCGAGGCCCCGCAGGACCGCGGCAAATGCCAGGTAGGCCACCACGATCAGCACGACCATCAGGTTCAATGACAGGTCGGCACGCCAGCCGCGCCATGCCACGGTGACGATCCCGTCGTTCGCACCCAGCGTGGTGGCGGCCAGCACCGCCACCGCGAAGAGCAGGATGAACCAGAAGACGCCGCGCATCGGCAGTCACCCTCCCGGGTCAGCGCCCGGCCTGTACAGCAGCCAGGGCTGCCAGCGTCGCATCCGGCCGTGGCACGATCAGTTGCGAAGTCTGGGCCGCGGTCTGCCGCAACAGATCGCCCGCCAGCACGACGCGACGCGATGAACGGTCGAAGTACCGCGTCAGCATCTCCTGTGCTTCCCGAAGGTCGGCGCGCGCCAGATCCGCCTGGCGACTCATCAGGGCCAGACGTGCGTTGAGCAGCCGCAGTTTCAGGTTGCCCCGCAGGAAATAGGCCTGATCGGGGGCGAGCAACAGGGCGGGAGGATCATCCACACGCGTCACCCGGATGAGATCGCGCACCTCGGACCAGACCTCGGCGGTCATCGCTCGCAGGCCTTCGTCCAGCCAGCGGGGCATGCCGGGCAGGCTCGCGGGATCGGGGTCGGTGCCGGCAGGCGACGAGCCCGCCCAGCTCGCATCTGTGGCCGGGGACTGTACAGCGGGCGACTCTGCCGGCGCACGCGGCGGTGCGCGACGCGCGTCGATCGCGGCCAGCAATGGCAGGTCATCGACCTGCCGGATCACCTCGTCGATGCGGATGGCCAGCGTGGGCAGATCGGCCACCGATTCGCCGCGCAGGCGCTCGAGGTCCTGCAGCACCGCCCGACGCACAGACTCGACCCGAGGCAGTGCGTAGCGCGCCAGCCGCTCCTCAGCCTGACGCAGGGCCGAAGCCAGTGGCTGGCCACTGCCCGTGATCTCGGATTGCTGCACCGCCACCCGGATGGCCGCTTCGACATCGGCCAGCAGATTCTCGTCGCGGGAACGCGCCAAGGCCTGCATCAGGTCCTCGATCTGAGAGCGCTGAAGCGTGGTTTCAACCACGCGCGCCTCGAGCAGCGCGAGCTTGGTGACCGAATCGCGCGACAGGGCCTCGGCCTGTGTGGCCAGCGCTCGCGCTTCAGCGACCTGACCGGTGGCGGCATCCTGGCGCTTGACCAAGGCCGTCTCGACCAACTCGAGTCGCTCGCGCGCGGACCAGACGAGCCACATCGACACCACGCAAGCCCCAGCCAGCCCCGCCAGGGTCCATCCGGCCCATCGAGGCAAGGCCGCCACAGGGCCGGCAGGTCCGGGCGTGGGCAAGCCCGGACCGACTGCGGGAGCTTCAGGAGCAGACGGCGGCGCCGTCGCGGCGTCGGCCCCGGTCGCGGGGGAAATCTCAGCGTTCGAGGCAGCGTTCACAAGGGCCGCGATTCTAGGTCGACCCAGGCCTTCAGCAGCCCCCGCCATCCCGGCTCGACCCCCCGTACGCTCAGGAAACCCGCGTTTCGGGCTGCAGCGGCGATGCGCGGATGCGACACCAGCGCCACCGCTTGCGACCAGTCGGCCCCGGGCGCCAGTCCCTGCAGATGCGCCACGGCCTGCGCGCTGGCCAGGCTGAAGACATGCGCCTGTGGCTGCCGCACGGCCTGCGCGAGCCGTTGACGCTCGGTGTCGTCGAGCACGGGCGCACACCGCATGTAGGCCGTCAGCAGGTCCACGTGCGCGCCGGCCTCACGCCAGCGCTCGGCCAGCCAGTCACGCCCTTCCTGGCCGCGCACGATGTGCACACGACATCCGTCCCACCGGCGCTCGCGCAGCAAGGCCCACAGGGACTCCGACTCCTCGGCCTGACCCGCCTCAGGCGCCACCAGCGTCATCCCCAGCCCCGGGGTCGGCCCGCCCGAGGCCTGCAGCGCCGCCCGGAGCGCAACCGACGTGCCAGCCCCCGGGCACCCGGCATCCAGCCCCTGAGGCCAGACCGCGCCCTCAGGACGTGCCGCGAAGAACTGGGACACGGCGTTCGCGCTGACGAACATGACGAAGTCCGACTCGCCCAGGGCTCGCCACGCCGCCTGCAAGGCGCTGTTGTCCTCCAGCGCCGCGATGTCGACCAGGGGCAGCACCTGCGCATCGACACCCGCCACGCGCAAGCGATCCACCCAGGGCTGCGCCTGAGCGCGGGGCCGCGTCACCAGCAGGCGCGCCCGAGACGGCGTCACGCCGCGCACATCACGCCGCGCCCAGATAGGCATCGGCCCCGGCCGCGCGCAACCGGGCGACGGCCGCCTCGCCCAAGGCGCGCGCCTGCGACTCGTCGGCAGGTGTGCCGCGCACCTCGGCGGTCAGCAGCGGACGGTGCGGCTGCGTGCCATCGCCCAGCGCGGCGCGCAGATGCAGTTGCGGGCCGTCCCACACGGCGTGCGCCGCCAGCGGCATGCTGCAACTGCCGCCCAGCGCGCGCGAGACGGCGCGCTCGGCGTGCGCGGCCAGGAAGGTCGGTGCATGCACCAGGGCCGACAACACATCGCGCAAGGCGACGGCGTCCTCGCGCACCTCGATGCCCAGCGCGCCTTGCCCGGCCGCCGGCAGCATCTCGTCGACTTCGAAGACCGCACGGATGCGCGAAGCCAGCCCCAGCCGCTTCAGGCCGGCAGCGGCGAGCACGATGGCGTCGTACTGCCCCTCGTCCAGCTTGCGCAGCCGGGTGTCGAGATTGCCCCGCAGCGGCTCGATGCGCAGGTCGGGGCGCAGCGCCAGCAGCTGCACCACGCGGCGCAGGCTCGAGGTGCCCACGCAGGCCCCTTCGGGCAGCGACTGCAGATCGGCATGGCGGCTCGACACGAAGGCATCACGTGGGTCCTCCCGCTCCATGATGGCTGCGAGAACGAAGCCCTCCGGCAGGTCCATGGGCACGTCCTTCAGCGAGTGCACCGCCAGGTGCGCCCGGCCGTCTTCCAGCGCGGTCTCGAGTTCCTTGACGAACAGGCCCTTGCCGCCCACCTTGGACAAGGCACGGTCCAGGATCTGGTCGCCGCGGGTGGTCATGCCCAGCAGTTCGACCATCATGCCGAAGCGCGCGCGCAGCAGGTCGCGCACGTGTTCGGCCTGCCACAGCGCCAGGCGGCTCTCGCGCGTGGCAATGATCGTCGGTGTAGACATGGAGCAGTCCCTCCTCTTGGTGTGGGCCGGTGCGGGCCGGGTGCCGCGGCGGACCTGACACGGCACAAACGCCATCGATCCGGTTGACAACGATTATCGTCAACACAAACCGACACCCCAAGTGTTTCGTGTTCCTTGCCTCGGCGAGCATCACGAGGCCCAGCCGCCGGGTACGGACCTTGCTCAAGCCCACCATCCCCCGCCGTCATGTCTGTCAGACACACCGCCATGCCCAGCCGCCCTTCCCGCCCGCCCACCCGATCCGCAGGTGCGGCACCCCGCCCCGCCGCCTCTCGCCCCGGCGCGGGCGACCCCACCAAGGACGACGCCCTGCGCGACGACATCCGCCTGCTGGGGCGCCTTCTGGGCGACACGATCCGCGAGCTCGAAGGGAAGGAGACCTACGAGCTGGTCGAGCGTGTGCGCCAGTTGTCCGTGGCCTTCCGGCTCAAGCGCGATGCCAGCGCCGGACGGGCCCTGGACCGGCTGCTGAAGAACCTGTCGACGCAGCAGACCGTCGGCGTGATCCGCGCCTTCAGCTACTTCTCGCACCTCGCCAACATCGCCGAAGACCGGCACCACGTGCGCCGTCGTCTGCACCACGAACGACTCGGCCACGTGCAGGAGGGCTCGCTGGCCATGGCCCTGGAGCGCATGCACACCGCCGACGTGCGCGCGGTCGACATCGCGCAGGTGTTGAGCAGTGCGTTGATCTCACCGGTGCTGACCGCGCACCCCACCGAGGTGCAGCGCCAGAGCATCCTCGACGCCGAGCGCGCCATCGCCGAGTTGGTGGCCGCGCGCGACACCCTGGCCACGTCACGGGAACTCGACGAGAACGAGGCCCTGATCCGCGCCCGCATCACGCAGCTGTGGCAGACGCGCATGGTGCGCACCTCGCGTCTGAGCGTGGAAGACGAGATCGAGAACGCGCTCAGCTACTACCCGATGACCTTCCTGCGGCAGATCCCGCGGCTGTACGCCGAGATCGAGCAGGCGCTGCCGGGCCACGAGATCGCACCATTCCTGCGCATGGGGCACTGGATCGGGGGGGACCGGGACGGCAACCCGAACGTCGGTGCCGCGACGATGCGCCGCGCGCTGTCACGCCAGGCCGAGGTGGCGCTGCGCTACTACCTCACCGAGGTCCACGCGCTGGGCAGCGAGTTGTCGATGTCGCAGGCCTGGGCGCCGATCACGCCGCAGATGCAGGCGCTGGCCGAGGCCTCGCCCGACCGCAGCCCGCACCGCGAGGACGAGCCCTACCGCCGTGCGCTGACCGGCCTGTACGCGAGGCTGGCTGCGACGCTGCACGAACTCACCGGCACCGAGGCCTTGCGCCATGCGGTGCCGCCGCAGAACCCCTACCCCGATGCGCAGGCCTTCCTCGCCGACCTCGACGTGATTGCAGACAGCCTGCGCCACCACCGCGCGCAGGCGCTGATCGCCCCGCGGCTGCAGCCGCTGCGGCGTGCGGTGCAGGTCTTCGGCTTTCATCTGGCCACGCTCGACATCCGCCAGAGCTCGGACCAGCACGAAACCGTGGTGGCCGAGTTGCTGCGTGTGGCGAGGGTCGAGGCCGACTACGCGGGACTGGACGAGGCACAGCGCTGCGCGCTGCTGCTGCGCCTGCTGGGCGAGGTGCGCCCGCTGCGCGTGCCGGAGGCGCCCTACACCGACTGGACCCGCCGTGAACTCGAGGTCTTCGAGACCGCGCGCGACCTGCGGCGGCGCTACGGCGCGCAAGCACTGCGCCACTGCATCATCTCGCACACCGAAGAGGTGAGCGATCTGCTCGAGGTGCTGTTGCTGCAGAAGGAATGCGGCCTGCTGCACGGCGCGCTGGCGGCGGACGCCGAGCCCGCGGCCGCAGGCGACACCGGCCTGGCGCGCACAGAGCTCATCGTCGTGCCGCTGTTCGAGACCATCGCCGACCTGCGCCGTGCAGAGCCCATCATGCGCGCCTTCTATGCGCTGCCGGGCGTGGCGGCGATGGTCGCGCGCAGCGGCGGCGAGCAGGACGTCATGCTCGGCTACAGCGACAGCAACAAGGACGGCGGCTTCTTCACCAGCAACTGGGAGCTGTACCGCGCCGAGACGGCGCTGGTGGGGTTGTTCGCCGAACTGGAACGCAGCCACCGCATCCGACTGCGCCTGTTCCACGGGCGCGGCGGCACGGTGGGACGCGGCGGCGGTCCGAGCTACCAGGCCATCCTGGCCCAGCCACCAGGCACGGTCAACGGGCAGATCCGGCTGACCGAACAAGGTGAGGTCATCGGATCGAAGTACGCGCACCCCGAGATCGGCCGGCGCAACCTGGAGACGCTGGTGGCGGCCACGCTGGAAGCCACGCTGCTGCACCCCACGCACAGTGCCCCGCGCCCCTTCCTGGAGGCCGCCGCGGCGCTGAGCGAGGCCAGCTTCCAGGCCTACCGGCGCATCGTCTACGAGACCCCAGGTTTTGCCGACTGGTTCTTCAGCGCCACGCCGATCCGCGAGATCGCCGAACTCAACATCGGCTCGCGCCCTTCTTCGCGCAAGGCCACCCGCGCCATCGAGGACCTGCGCGCCATCCCCTGGAGCTTCTCCTGGGGCCAGTGCCGTATCGGATTGCCAGGGTGGTGCGGCTTCGGCTCCGCCGTGGAGGCCTTCCTCGGGGGTCTGGGGCCGGCACCGGACGCCCTTCCAGCAACCGCCATCGACGCCGGCGATGCCACGCGCTCCGCAGAGGATGGGGCGCCCCAACCTCCCGAGACGGCGCCCGCTCCCACGTCGACCGGGACGGGCGCAGCCCCCCCAGGCTCGCTCCCTGCGACGCCGATCGGGCCCTCACCCGCCCACGCCCAGCGCTTGCGCCTGCTGCGCCGCATGCACCGGCAGTGGCCCTTCTTCCGCACCTTGCTGTCCAACCTGGACATGGTGCTGGCCAAGACCGACCTGGCGCTGGCCCGCCGCTATGCCGAACTCGTCGAAGACCGCCGCGCCGGACGGCGCGTCTTCGCGCTGCTCCAGGCGGAATGGGAGAAGACCGCGAAAGCCCTGACGCTGATCACCGGCGAAGCCACCCGGCTGCAGTCCAACCCTTCGCTGGCGCGCTCGCTGGAGCACCGCATTCCCTACATGGATCCCCTGAACCACCTGCAGGTGGAACTGCTGCGCCGCTACCGCCAGCGCCGCGACGGCGACCCGGACACCCCGCGCGTGCAGCGGGGGATCCACCTGTCGATCAACGGGCTGGCTGCGGGTTTGCGCAA
>JBMTXX010000181.1:0-7731 GCA_049453935.1 Rubrivivax sp. | reverse complement strand
AGGCCGCCCTTCTTCAGCGCCAGCTTCGACGCCGGGATCGGGCCCTCGCCCATGACGTCGTTGGGCACCCCGGCCACGGCGTAGGACACCAGGCGCGCCATCGGCTTGTAGCCGGCCTTGGCGGCGGTGTCGGCGTCGCCCAGCACGAAGAAGGCCGCGCCGTCGTTGATGCCCGAGGCATTGCCCGCGGTCACGCTGCCGTCCTTCTTGAAGGCGGGCTTGAGCTTGGCCAGCGACTCCATCGTCGTGCCGGCCTTGACGTACTCGTCGGTGTCGAAGACGACTTCGCCCTTGCGGGTCTGCTTGACGATGGGCACGATCTGGCTCTTGAAGCGGCCTTCGGCGATGGCCGCGGCGGCGCGGCGCTGCGACTCCACCGCCAGCGCGTCCTGGTCCTCGCGCGTGATGTTCCACTTGGTGGCCAGGTTCTCGGCCGTGATGCCCATGTGGCCGACGCCGAAGGGGTCGGTCAGTGTGGCGACCATGGTGTCGATCAGCTTGGTGTCGCCCATGCGCGCGCCGGTGCGCATCGCCGGCGACAGGTAGCCGCCGCGGCTCATCACCTCGACGCCGCCGCCGATGCCGTAGTCGCAGTCGCCGAGCAGGATGTTCTGCGCGGTCGTGACGATGCCCTGCAGGCCCGAGGAGCACAGCCGGTTGACGGCCATCGCCACGCTGTCCATCGGCAGCCCGGCCTGGATGGCGGCCACGCGCGCCACGTAGGCGAAGCGGCTCTCGGTGGGGATGGTGTTGCCGACGGTCACGTAGTTGATGACCTGCGGGTCGACGCCGGAGCGCTCGATCGCCGCCTTCATCACCGTGCCGGCGAGCTCCGCGGGCTCGATGTCGGACAGGGACCCGCCGAAGGAACCGATGGCCGAACGCGCCGCGCCCAGCACCACCACATCACGCTTGCTCATGGACTGCCTCCTGTGAAAAAACCAATCAGTGTAAACCCTCGATTTGTAGCATCGGCGGCTGGCACCGGGCTTACTCGGCGACGGCGCTCACCGAGTGGACGCAGCCCTGGGTGGCACCGCCGGAAGCGGCGGCCGGCCGACACGGCGACAATCGCTGCCCTGCGCCGGGGTGTGCCCGCCGCCCACACCACCGACCATGTCAGAACCCACAGAACCGGTCGCCGCCCAGGCGGCACAGCCCGACGCGCCGACCCCTGCCACCGCAGCGGCACAGGCCCCTGATCAGGACGCGCCGAGCACGACGACGCAGGCGGCGCCGCCCGAGGCCGAGCCGGCGCAAGCGGCCGCGCCCGAACCCGAGCCCGGTCCGGTGGCCGAGGCCTCTGCGGAACCGGCAGCGGATGACGAAGCGCCCTTTGCCGTCGACACGCCGGACGACGGAGCGGGCGAAGACGCGACCCCGGGCAACGGCGAGTCCGACCCCGAAAAGTCCGCCGCACCCGCGGCAAGCGACACCGCAGCGCCGGCAAGCCCCGACCCCGGCACCGCCGTGGCGGAGATGGGCCCGGCCGCCTGCGCCGCGCGTCTGGCCGAGTTGTTCCCGGCGCTGTTCGGCAGCGACGGCCCGCCGCGTCCGGTGAAGCTGCGCATCCACGCCGACATCCAGCAACGCGCGCCCGGCGTGTTTACACGCAAGGCGCTGTCCATCTTCCTGCACCGCCACACCACGGGCAACGCCTACCTGCGGGCGCTGCTCAACGCCCCGCACCGCTTCGACCTCGACGGCCAGCCGGCGGGCGAGATCGCGGAAGAACATCGCGCCGCCGCGAACGAAGAGCTGGAGCGGCGGCGCCAGATCCACATGGCCCGCCGCGCTGCCGAACGGTCGGGCGACGGCGGTCCGCCGCCCGGGCCGCGCGCCGAACGTCCTGGGCGCCCCCCGCGCGGGACGGCGCCCCCAGGCCCCCGCGGCCCCAGGCCAGAGCGCGGCCGACCCGGGGATCCCCAACAGCCCGCGCAGGCGCAGCCGGCACAGCCGCAGGAAGAGGGCGCGCAGCGACCACCGCCGCAGGGCCAGCAGGACCAGCGCCGGGGCGAGGGGCGTGGCGATCGCTCGCCGGGTCGCGCAGCGGGCCCGCATCCGGGCGGCGGCCGCGACAGAGCCGACGCCGGCGCGAGAGACGCCCGCGGGCGTCGGCCCATGCCCGCCGGCCGCCCGGCCCACCACGCAGGGCCTCGCCAGGGGCAGGGCTTCGGACCTGCAGACCGGGAGCGGTCGGCGCACCGTGGGCCGGACGACCGGGGACGCGATCGCGCCCCGGCGGGTGAGGCGCCGGCCGCCGGGCCGGAAGACGCCGCCCGGCGCGAGCGCGCGTCGCTGCTGCGCACCTTCGAGGCAAGCTCGCTGAGCAAGGCCAATTTCTGCGTGCTCAAGCGCATCACCGAAGCCGACCTCGACGCCGTGCTGGCCCAGGCCCGCCGCGAGCGCGACGAGCGCGGCCCGCGGCCGATGGCACCCGCAGCCTGAGCGCGCCGGTCAGCCGCCCGCGCCCCTGCTGGCGCGGGCCCACCGCGCCAGCAGCGTGTGCAGCTGCTCGACCCCGTCGGTCAGCGCCGCAGGGCCTGGCTGCAGGATGTCGCAGGACTTGATCTCGTGCAGCGCGCCGGCGCGCACGGCCGGCACCTCGGCCCAGCCGGGCCGGGCGGCCACACGCTCAGGGCGGAACTTCTTGCCGCACCAGGAGCCGACGATCACGTCCGGCGCGCGGCGCACCGGCTCCAGCGGGTCGGCGATCACCCGGTCGCGCCCCATGGCCTGCATGCCGAGTTCAGGGAACACGTCGTGCCCGCCAGCCACCTCGATCAGCTCGGACACCCAGCGGATCGCGCTGATCATGGGCTCGTCCCACTCCTCGAAATACACGCGCGGGCGCTCGGGCCAGGCCGCCGCGGCGGCGCGCAGGGCCTGGTGACGCCGCTGGCAGGCGGCGATCCAATCCTCGGCCGCGGCCTGCGCACCCACCATCCCGGCCACCAGGCGCAGCGTCGAGTAGATCTGGGCCACGCTGCGCTGGTTGGTGACGAGCACGTTGAGCCCGGCGCGGATCAGCTTGTCGGCGAGCGCGGCCTGCATGTCGGAGAACCCGATCACCAGATCGGGCTCGAGCGCCACGATGCGGTCGATCTTGCCGTCGAGAAAGGCGCTGACGCGGGGCTTCTCACGGCGGGCGCGCGGCGGCCGCACGGTGTAGCCGCTGATGCCGACGACGCGGTGCTCCTGACCCAGCAGGTACAGCCACTCGGTCGTCTCCTCGGTCAGGCAGACGATGCGCAGGGGGCCGATATCGTTCATCCCGCCGATTTTGAAGCCGCCCCGTACGGGCCGGGCGTCGCAGGGTCGTCGGCGCCCAGCGCGTCCTGCAGCGCGCGCCAGACGGCCGGGCTGTCGACCATGTCCACGTGGGCCAGACCTGCCAGCACGCGGTTGTCGGCGCCGTCCAGCCGCGCCAGCGGCAACGGGAAGACGACGTTGTCGCAGGCCGCCTGGAAACAGGTGATGCGCGTGCGGCAGGCCGGCGATTCGGCCGCGTCGAGACGCTGCAGCCAGGCGCTGTGCGGGCGCATCTGCCGGGTGTTGGGCGAAAACGCCCGCCGGGCCAGCAGCGTGCCGTGGTGCGGCGTGCCCAGCGTCAGGGCGCGGTGCACACGGCGCACGTCACCGTGCGTCGCCCACCAGCAGCGCAGCACCAGCCCGCCCATGCTGTGCGCCACCACCACCGGCGCACGGCCGGTGCAGGCCTCGATGCGAGAAACAGCCTGCTCCAGGGCCGGCACCAGGGCCTCGATCGGGGCGAACACCGGGCCGAGATCGACCGCGACGACGGGAACACCCTCGCGCCGCAACCGACGCAGCCACCGGTTCCAGAAGCCGCGGTTGCAGACGAAGCCGTGCACCAGCACCACACCACGCCGTCCCCAGGCACCCTCGGGGAAGACCTCAGGCAAGACATCGGGCAGGACATCCGGCTCGGCGCGGTGCCGCCAGGGCTGCTGCCAACCGAACACGCGCAGCGCCGCCACCCACTCGCCGGCCCAGGCCCGCACCCAGTGCCGCAAGGGTGGCAGGACCGCAGGCGGCACGCCCGCGGCCGGCGACCGGGCCAGCCCCTGCGCCGCCCGGCGCGCCAGCGCCATCTCGAGCCCCAGCGCCAGCGCGTGAGCGGCCAATGGCAGCAGCGCCAGGCCCAGGGCGAACACCGGCTGCCCATGCGTCCAGCCCCAGACCGCCGCCCCGAGCATCCACAGCGCAGCACACAGCCACAACAGGCGCGACAGTCGGGCCAGCGGCATCCTCAGCCCCCGATCCCGACGCCACGAACCATTCCGGACACCACAGCACCCGGGCGTCCCCTGCGCGCACGTGCGGCGCCACAACCCGACGAGCAGCGCCTCATGTCGGCCCCCGACGCTCGGCGCGCGCCAAGGCCGCGGCCGCCGCCAGCGGGATCAGCGCCAGCGCCGTCCACGCCGCAGCGTAGCCAGCGCCGGCACGCAGTGCCTCGCCGAACACCAGCGGCCCGATCATCCCGCCGCCGAAGGTGAAGAACTGCGTGGCCCCCGACACGCGCGCGATGTCCTGGCGCGGCACCCGCTGCGCCAGCGCCGCGAAGAACACGCCGTTCCACCCCATCGCCGTGGCGGCGCAGGCCAGCGCCACCACCGCCACCACCGTTGCCGGCCACGCCACGGCCACGCCCAGCCCCATGCCGACAGCGCACAGGCTCATCCCCAGGCCCAGCGCCACCAGCACGGCGCCCGGCTTGCGCCAGCGGTCGGCCAACGCGCCGAAGCCGATGCGCGCCAGCGCGCTGGCGCCCTGCGTGGCCGCCAGCAGCGCGGCCGCGCTGGCCAGCGACCAGCCCATCCCCAGGTGCAGCATCGACACCAGGAAGGTGACGAACACCTGCTGCGTCAATGCGTACGAGAACGACGCCAGGCTCATCGAGCGCAGCAGCGGCGCGCGCCAGACCTGCAGCAGCAGGCCCACGGACCCGTGCGTCGGGCGCGCCACCCGCGGCGGCTCCAGCGCCGCAGCCACCGCCTGCAGGCCAAGGGCCAGCGCCGCACAGGCCAGGGCCAGACCGAGGGCGGTCGTGCGCCAGCCCAGCCACGCCAGGCCCACAGGCATCAGCAGCCCCGCCGCGGCCACACCCAGCGGCACACCCGTCTGCTTGATCGAGAAGAACAGCCCTCGCACGCGCTCGGGCGTGTGCTGCGTCAGCACAGCGGCAGCGGTGGGGTTGACGATGCCGTAACCGATGCCGATCAGCACCGCGGCGCCGAGCAGGGTCGACGACGGCCCCAGGGCGGCCAGCAGCGCGCCGGCGGCGCACGACAGCAAGCCGGCCTGCGTCAGACGCATCGCCCCCAGCCACGCCACCCCGTGCCCGCTGCGCAGGCCGGAAAACATGGCCGCGAGATACCCCAGCCCGGCATACAGGCCGATGCGCTCGGGCGCGTAGCCCAGCGTCGGCGCAACCGCCGGCGCCAGCACCGAGGCCGACACCAGCGTCAACGACACCATCATCTGCACGAGCAGCATCGTCGTCAGTGCCAGGGCGGGGTGCTTCATCGTGATCGCTTGCAAGTCCTGCCGGGCGGGGCCCCCGGCGACGCAGTATCGGGCCGGGCGCGGCCTGCCCCTGCGTCGCGCGCGCGATTCGGGTTCGGGCCGTCCAAACCCTACGCATCGTGCGGGTCGAGCGACGGACGTCGGCGACCGCCTCGTCGATAATCACCGGTTTTGCCACGCCTTACCGGAGATTGCCATGGGCAACAAGATCATCACCGAAGCCGACGCCCGCGCCACCCCCCGGCCTGCCCCTGCCAATGGCTCGTCGAACAAGGTGCTGGGCCAGCGGATCAGCCGCGAGCGCGGCAGCCACACCCGCAGCAAGAAGAACCCGGGCAAGCGCGCCCACCAGGGTTGAGCACGCCCGGCACTGGCGCAAGCGCTGCCCGGGCACGCCCGGGCAGCCGTTCAGGCCGGTGGAGCGCCTGAACCTGCACGCGCCGGAGGCCCTCGGCCTCTCGCCCACGGGCAGCGCAAAGGCCGGGAGGCCCTGTCAGCCTCTGCATGGCGAGCCCGTCATCGCCGTGCGGTACCCCGTCCGCCCGCGCTCATGATCCGCCTGACCGAACTGCGCCTGCCCCTGGACCACGCCGACGCCGCACTGCGGCCGGCCTTGTGTGCACGGCTGGGGCTGCAGGACGCGCAGGTCGAGCAGTTCACCGTCTTCCGCCGCGCCTACGACGCGCGGCGCCGGTCGGCGATCGAACTCGTCTACACGGTCGACATCGCCCTGGCCGGCGGCGAGGCGGCCGAGCAGGCGGTCCTGCAGCGGCTGGATGCCGATCCGCACGTCCGGCCGGCACCCGACACCCGCTACCGTTTCGTCGCCCACGCACCCGCGGACTTCCAGGCCCTCGGCCGCCCGCGTCCGGTGGTCATCGGCTTCGGGCCTTGCGGGCTGTTCGCGGCGCTGGTGCTGGCACAGATGGGCCTGTGCCCGCTGGTGCTGGAGCGCGGACGCGCCGTGCGCGAGCGCACGCGCGACACCTGGGGCCTGTGGCGCCGGGGTGTGCTGGACCCGGTGTCGAACGTGCAGTTCGGCGAGGGCGGGGCCGGCACCTTCTCCGACGGCAAGCTCTGGAGCCAGATCAGCGATCCGCGCCACCTCACGCGCAAGGTGCTCACCGAGTTCGCCAAGGCCGGCGCGCCCGAGGAGATCCTGTACGTCAGCAAGCCGCACATCGGCACCTTCCGCCTGGTCAGCATGATCGAGAAGATGCGTGCCGAGATCGAGCAGCTCGGCGGCGAGATCCGCTTCGGCGCGCAGGTGAGCGATCTGCACATCGAAGCGGGGCAGGTGCGGGGCGTGACGCTGGCCGACGGCTCGCAGATCACCGCCGACCACGTGGTGCTGGCGCTCGGGCACAGCGCGCGCGACACCTTCGAGATGCTGCACCGACGCGGCGTCTTCATGGAGGCCAAGCCCTTCTCGATCGGCTTTCGGGTCGAGCATCCGCAGGGCATGATCGATCGCGACCGCTTCGGCACGCACGCCGGTCACCCGCGGCTGGGCGCCGCCGACTACCGGCTGGTGCACCACGCGCGCAACGGCCGGTCGGTCTACAGCTTCTGCATGTGCCCGGGCGGCACGGTGGTGGCCGCGACCTCCGAGCCCGGCCGCGTCGTCACCAACGGCATGAGCCAGTACTCGCGGGCCGAGCGCAACGCCAACGCCGGGATCGTCGTCGGCATCACCCCGCAGGACTACCGCCAGGACCGCGCGACGGCCGCGGCCGACACGCCGGTGCACCCGCTGGACGGGATCGCCTTCCAGCGCCAGTGGGAGTCCCGCGCCTACGAGCTCGGCGGCGGCGGCTACCTGGCGCCCGGGCAACTGCTGGGCGACTTCGTGCGCGGGCGCCGATCCACGGCGCTGGGCGACGTCGAGCCGTCCTACAAGCCGGGCGTGCACCTGACCGACCTGAGCGGCACCGCCGAGCGCGAGCGCCCGAGCCTGCCGCCCTATGCCATCGCCGCACTGCAGGAGGCCTTCGGCGCCTTCGGCCGCCAGATCCGCGGCTTCGACCGCCCGGACGCGGTGCTCACCGGCGTGGAGACGCGCACATCGTCGCCGCTGCGCATCACGCGCGGGCGCGACCGCCAGAGCCTGAACGTCACCGGCCTGTACCCGGCCGGCGAGGGCGCGGGCTACGCCGGCGGCATCATGTCGGCCGGGGT
>JBMTXX010000180.1:0-7826 GCA_049453935.1 Rubrivivax sp. | reverse complement strand
GGGCGGCGGTGCTGGCGCTGCCCGGCGTTCACCTGCACCTGTATGGCAAGACCGAACCCCGGCGCGGGCGCAAGATGGGGCATCTGACCGTGACGGCAGGAACGCTCGGGGACGCTCGTGCGGTGGCCGACAAGGCCGCGACCCTGCTCGGCCTGCCGCTGCTGTCGGACGACCTGCCTGCAAAGGCACTCGCGCCTGTGGCGGCTGGCGACGCTGCGGCTGCGCCAAGCAGGAAGACCGGCGCCTCGGGCGCGGCTGAGCTATCCACGGCGGTCGAGTCCTTGGATGCGGATCGTGCCCGGCAGGCGGCGGGGCGCGCTTGACCGAGGCGGCCTCGCCCCCGCTGTGCGGCCAGGCGCCGCAGGAGGTGCGCGAGGCCGCGCGCTTGCTGGCCCAGGGTCGCCTGCTGGGCTTTCCCACCGAGACGGTCTACGGCCTGGGTGCACGGGCCGATGACGCGGCGGCGGTGGCCGAGATCTTCCGCCTCAAGGGCCGCCCGCCGGACCATCCGGTGATCGTCCATGTGCTCGACGTCGACGCGGCGCAAGCCTTCGCGGGCGTCTGGCCCGAGGCGGCCGCGGTGCTGGCGCGGCGTTTCTGGCCGGGCCCCCTGACCTTGATCGTCCCGCGGCGGTCCGGCGTGGCCGAGGCCTGCGCCGGCGGTCAGGACAGCATCGGCGTGCGCTGCCCCAGCCACCCGGTGGCGCGCGCGCTGCTGCGCGAGGCACAGGCGCTGGGTGTGCCCGGCGTGGCCGGGCCCAGCGCCAACCGCTTCGGGCGTGTCAGCCCCACCTGCGCGGCGCATGTCGTCGACGAGTTCGGCCCCGGGCTGGCGGTGCTGGACGGCGGCGCCTGCGAGGAAGGCATCGAGTCGACGATCGTCGACTGCACGGGCGCGACGCCTCGCCTGCTGCGGCCGGGCACGCTGATCCGCCCGGCACTGGAGGCCGTGCTGGCGGGCATCGGTCTGGGGCTTGCCGAGCCGGACGCCGCCGCGCCGCGGGTGTCGGGGTCGCTGGCCTCGCACTACGCCCCGCGGGCACCGGTGACCTTGGTCGACGTTGGCGCGCTGACCGGTGCATGGCCGGCCAGCGTGCCGGCGGCGGAAGATCGCGGGTCAGCGACCGGCCGTCCTGTCGCACGCATCGGCGTATATTCACGCACCGCGCCGGCGCCGGGGGTGGCGTGGCTGCATCGTGTGATGCCCGCGCAGGCGGCGGCGGTGGCCCATGAGCTCTTTGCCGTGCTGCGCGACTTCGATGCCCAAGGCGCCGAGGCGATCTGGGTCGAGGCACCGCCCGAGACCGTCGAATGGGACGGCGTGCGTGATCGCCTGCGCCGGGCAGCCACGCGATGAACGATCCTGTGACCCCGCTGCTCGAACGCCAGCGTTTTTTCACGATCCCACTGAACGTGGACCTTTCCGGATGTGTGCGATGACTGTTCTGCGCCGACTGCCTGTTCTGCTCTCGATTCGGCGTGCCGCGGTGGCGCTGGCCGGTGCGGTGCTGCTGGCCTCCTGCGGTGGAGGCACCTCGCAGGTCGAGCCCTTCGTGCCGGCGAGGGTGATCGTCTTCGGTGACGAGATGAGCCTGGTGGGGGCGGGGGGCGTGAAGTACACGGTCAATGCCTTGAAGGCCGCACCCGACACGGGGCTGGACTGCGCCGCCCATCCCGTCTGGACGCAGGTGGTGGCTGCCGGCTATGGCTTCGGCTTTGACAACTGCCCTGTCGGTACCGGTGCCCAGAAAGGGGTGATGCGGGCGGCGGCAGGTGCCTTGGCGTCGGATCTGCAGACCCAGGTCGATGCGCAGGTGGGCGACGCATCTGCCGTCGCAGGGGGGCTGACCGATAGAGATCTTGTCACCGTGATGATCGGGGTCCTCGACGTGAAGGCCCTGTTTGCACAGGGCGGCGACGAAGGTCCCCGTCTGGCCGAGGCGCGCGCGCGCGGGGTGGCGATCGGACAGGCGGTCAACGGCATCGTCGCGCGCGGCGCCCGGGTCATCGTGGCCACCGTGCCCGAAATGAGCCAATCGCCATTCGGACGTGCGGCTGGCGGTGATCTCCTGACACGGCTTTCCCGGGAACTGAACGCCGGCATCCGCACCAGCATCACGGCCGACGGACGCAAGTGGGCCGTCGTACTCACCGACGATTTCGTGAAAGCCGCGGTCAACACGCCGTCGAGTTTCAACCTGACCGATGTGTCAACCTCTGCCTGTGATGTGGCCAAAGCCCCGCAGGTGCAGGATTGCACGACGGACACCTTGGTCCCAGGTGCCACCGCTTCCGGTTGGCTTTGGGCCGACGACACCTGGTTCGCACCAGGTGGGCATCGGGAGCTGGGCGCCCGCGCGCTGTCGCAGGCGCGTGACAACCCGTTCTGACCTCGCCCGTGACCGTGCCGATGCCTGCGGCGCCATCGCTGCGGCGCGATCTCTCTTTGTCGGCCGTCGTTGCCGGCTTCGTTGCGGTGCTGGTGGGGTTCACCAGCTCGGTGGCCATCGTGTTTGCCGCGGCGCAGGCGCTGGGCGCCACGTCGGCGCAGGTGGTGTCGTGGATCTGGGCGCTCGGCCTGGGCATGGCGGTCACCTCGATCGGCCTGTCGCTGCACTACCGCCAACCGGTGCTGACCGCGTGGTCCACGCCCGGGGCGGCGCTGCTGGCGGCCACCACCGGCATCGGCCTGCACGAGGCCACGGGCGCCTTCATCGTCAGCAGTCTGCTGATCGTTCTGGTGGGCTGGACTGGCTGGTTCGAGCGCCTGATGGGCCGCATCCCGCAGGCCATCGCGGCAGCGCTCCTGGCGGGCGTGCTGGCGCGCTTCGGCCTGGACGCCGCGGGCGCAGCGGCCACGGCGCCGGTGCTGGTGATATCGATGGCCCTGGCCTTCCTGGCCTGCCGCCGCTGGTGGCCCCGGCAGGCCGTGCCGGTGGCGCTGGCGGTGGGCATCGTCGTGGCCTTGTGGCAGGGCCGGCTCGACCTGCGTCAGGTGGACCTGCAGTGGGCCACGCCCTTGTGGACGGCGCCGGTGTTCACGCTGCCGGCCTTGCTCGGGGTGGCGCTGCCGCTGTTCGTGGTCACGATGGCCTCCCAGAACCTGCCCGGCGTGGCGGCGCAGCGCGCGGCCGGGTATGACACGCCGGTGTCGCCGCCGCTGGTGGCCACCGGCCTCGTCGGCGTCGTGCTGGCGCCCTTCGGCGGCTATGCCTTCAACCTGGCGGCCATCACCGCGTCGATCTGCATGGGCCGCGAGGCACACGAGGACCCGGCGCGGCGCTACGTCGCGGCGGTGGCCGCTGGGGGTTTCTACCTGCTGGCCGGTCTGGCCGGCGCCGCGGTGGTGGGCCTGTTGCTGGCCTTCCCGCGGGAACTTGTGCTGGCCGTGGCCGGCCTGGCGCTGCTCGGGACGATAGGCAACGGGCTGGCCACCGCGCTGCAAGACCCCCTGCGACGGGACGCGGCGGCGCTGACCTTCCTCGTCACCTTGTCGGGCCTGAGCCTGGCTGGCATCGGCTCGGCCTTCTGGGGTGTGCTCGCGGGCGCGATCGCCTTGCTTGTGCAACAGTGGCGGGCTGCAGGAGCCCATTGATGCACATTCTCTTCATCGCCGACCCGCTCGAGAGTTTCCGGGTCTACAAGGATTCCACGTTCACGATGATGCGCGAAGCCGCGCGCCGCGGCCATCGGCTGCTGGCCTGCGAGCCGCGCGACCTGTCGTGGCGCAGCGGCGGGCCGGTCTTGGCGCGCGTGCGCGAGATCACGCTGACCGGAGAGGACGGTGCCGGCGGGCCCGACGCCCCCTGGTTCGACGTGGCGGCGGATCACCCCGCGTGGCCGCTGCACCGGGCCGATGCCGTGGTCATGCGCAAGGACCCGCCCTTCGACAGCGAATACTTCTACGCCACGCACCTGCTGGAGCAGGCGGCGCGTGAGGGCGCGCGTGTGTTCAACCGCCCTGCGGCGCTGCGCGACCACCCTGAGAAGCTGGCCATCATGGCCTTTGCCGACTGGACGCCGCCCACGCTCGTGACGCGGCGCGAGGCCGACATCCGCGCCTTCCACGCCGAGCATCGCGACATCATCCTCAAGCCGCTGGACGGCATGGGCGGCATGGGCATCTTCCGCGTCGGCGCCGACGGCATGAACCTGGGCGCCATCATCGAGACGCTCAACCGTGGCGGCGCCCAGACCGTGATGGTGCAACGCTACCTGCCGGAGATCGCGCAGGGCGACAAGCGTGTGCTGCTGATCGGTGGCGAGCCGGTGCCCTATGCGCTGGCCCGCATCCCGCAAGGCGGCGAGGTGCGCGGCAACCTGGCCGCCGGGGGCAGGGGGGTGGCGCAGCCGCTGTCGGTGGCCGACCGGGCGATCGCCCAGGCGCTGGGCCCGGTGCTGGCGGCCCGCGGCCTGCTGCTGGTCGGGCTGGACGTGATCGGCGATCGGCTCACCGAGGTCAACGTCACGAGCCCGACCTGCTTCCGCGAGATCATGGACCAGACCGGCTTCGACGTCGCGGCGATGTTCGTCGACGCGCTGGAGCGGGCATCGGTTTCGGCGCAGGCGCAGGCGCCGGCATGAGGCACAGCTTGCAAACCAGGCCTGACGGCGGGCCCGCCTGATGGCGCTGCTCAGCCTCACGGCAGGCCATCTGGCCTACGGGCATGTGCCGCTGCTCGACGGTGCCGCTTTCTCACTCGAGCCAGGCGAGCGCATCGCACTGATCGGCCGCAACGGCACCGGCAAGTCTTCATTGCTGAAGGTGCTGGCCGGCGTGGAGCGGCTGGACGACGGATTGCTGCAACTGCAGGGCGGGCTGCGCCGCGTGCTGGTGGCGCAGGAGCCGCTGTTCGCGCCGGGCCTCAGCGTCTTCGACGCCGTCGCCGAAGGGGTGTCCGAGGCGCGTGCGCTGCGCGCGCGCTTCGAGGCCCACGCCGAGGGCGAAGACCTGGATGCGCTGCAGACCCGCATCGAGGCGGTCGACGGCTGGACCTGGGAGCAGCGCGTGGACGAGGCGTTGCAGCGCCTGGGATTGGCGGGCACCGCGGCGGTGGAGGCCCTGTCGGGTGGCCAGCGCAAACGTGTGGCGCTCGCGCAGGCGCTGGTCGCGCGGCCCGACGTGCTGCTGCTGGACGAGCCGACCAACCACCTGGACATCGACGCCATCGAGTGGCTGCAGGAACTGCTGGTGCAGTGGCGTGGCGCTGGTGGCGGCAGCAGCCCGGGCGGCCTGGTGCTGGTGTCGCACGACCGCGCCTTCATCGACGCCGTGGCCACGCGCATCGTGGAGCTCGACCGAGGTGTGCTGCGCAGCTACCCCGGCGCCTTCACGGCCTTCGAAGCGGCCAAGGCGCGCGAGCTCGAGGCCGAGGCGCTGGCCAACGCCCGCGCCGACAAGCTGCTGGCGCAGGAGGAGATCTGGGTGCGCAAGGGCGTGGAGGCCCGCCGCACGCGCAGCGTGGGCCGCGTGGCCCGCCTGCAGGCGCTGCGTGCCCACCGCGCGGCACGCCGCGAGCAGCTCGGGCAGGTGCGGCTGGAGCTCGACGCCGGCCTGCCGCCCGGCAAGATCGTGGCCGAGTTGCAGGACGTGGGCATGCGCTACGGGCAGCGTGTGCTGATCGAACACTTCACCGCGACCGTGCTGCGCGGCGACAAGGTGGGCCTGATCGGCCCCAACGGCAGCGGCAAGACCACGCTGCTGAAGCTCATCCTCGGTGAGCTCGAGCCCACCGAAGGCCGGATTCGGCGCGGCACACGTCTGCAGGTGGCGTACTTCGACCAGATGCGCGCCGGCCTGGACCTGGACGCCACGCTGGCCGACACCATCAGCCCCGGCAGCGAGTGGGTGGAGTTCGGCGGTCAGCGCAAGCACGTGATGAGCTACCTCGGCGACTTCCTGTTCGCGCCGCAGCGCGCCAACTCGCCGGTGCGCACGCTGTCAGGTGGCGAGCGCAACCGCCTGCTGCTCGCCCGCCTGTTCGCGCTGCCGGCCAATGTGCTGGTGCTCGACGAGCCGACCAACGACCTCGACATCGACACGCTGGACCTGCTGGAGGAACTGCTGCAGGGCTACGACGGCACGGTCTTCCTGGTCAGCCATGACCGGCGCTTCCTGGACCATGTGGTCACCAGCACCATCGCCTGGGAAGGCGACCCCGCGTACGGCGGCCGCCCTGGCCTGTGGCGCGAGTACGAGGGGGGTTACGAGGACTGGCGACGCCAGCGCGAGCGCGCCCGTGTGGCTGTGTCCGCGGCCACGCCTGCGCCGACCGCCCAGGCCGCGGCACGCCCGTCGCCGACGCTGGCCCCGGTGGGGGCCGGTGCTGCGCCGGTCGTCGCGGGTGCGGGTCAGCCATCGCGCAAGCTCAGCTACAAGGAGCAGCGCGAGCTCGAGGCGCTGCCGTCGCGCATCGAGGCGCTGGAGGCCGAGCAGAACGCGATCGACGCGCAACTGGCCGACGGCGCGCTCTACGCGAGTGACCCGCCACGGGCTGCGGCGCTGGCGGCGCGGCATGCGCAGATCGAGGAGGAGTTGATGGTGGCGTTGGAGCGGTGGGAGATGCTGGGGGCGCGGTGACGGGGGGATGGGATCGGTTGCCCGCAGTCGGCGCCCGCTGGATCTGGTCGATTCGACGCGGCGAGGTTGGAAAGACGGGGCGTTCACGCAGCCGGGAAGGCGTGAAAGTCGGAATGAGAGAGCGTAGATCTCGGAATCAAGCCGCGTGAAATCCGGAAACGCGACGGATGTCGTGCGGGCGGCCCGGCAGCGACGAGACCAAACTCTGACTCCAGCCCTAGATCCGGGGCGTTGCAAGCGACGGTTTCGACGCGAGCGCACTGCGCCAGTTGGTCGTGGTGGAGCAGACCCGCCTAGAGTTGATCGGAAGGGGTTGGAATGCCTGCTTCGGCGAGAGCAGTACGTTTCGACGACGACATCTCGATCGGTGGGTTGCTGGCTGGCCACCGTGACTTGACCCGCAGGCGCGTCGCGGCACCTCTTGGATACTGGTCTTGTCGCCTTCAGTGGCCTGAGCGCCGCTGTCCAACGCACTCGCTACAGTCATCCATCGCCCACAGGAGCCACCGATGAGCCCGACACCCCCACGCATCCCCTTCGTGCCCGCCGACATCGCCGAGCCGGCCGAGGTGGTCGCGGCCATCCGCGCGCGGCGCGGGGGCGAACTGCTCACCCTGGACCGGATGCTGCTGCACAGCCCGGCGCTGGCCGCCGGGTGGAACACCTTTCTCGGCGCGGTGCGCGAGTCTCTGGTGGTGGACCGCCGGCTGCGTGAGTTGGCGATGTGCACCGTGGCCGTGCTCAACGGCGCCGAGTACGAATACACCCAGCATGCGCCGCTGTACATCGCTGCCGGGGCGAGCGCGGCGCAGGCGCGCGCGTTGCGTGCGCCCGATGCGGCCCGGGCCGATGCTGCGCTGTTCGACGCCTGCGAGCGCGCGGCCATCGGTCTGGTCATCGAGATGACGCGCCACGTCGCTGTGGCCGACGACACCTTCGCCGCCGTGCGGCAACACCTGGGTGAGCGCGAGACGGTCGAGCTGGTGGCGGTGGTGGCGGCGTACAACATGGTGTCGCGCTTTCTGGTGGCCACGGGGATACATCCAGAGTGATCTCCTCCAGGCGTCGCCCGGGCTCGCGGTGTGACGTGGCCCATGAAGCCTTGCAGGCCGGGCGTGGGCGTCGGTCAGAGTCACCCGACACGAAACGACACGCGCCACCCTGGCTGCCGAGGCGCGTCGGGCCCCATGCAAGAATCTTCCGAGCTTTCGGGGCGATGCCGCGGTTCACGCCGGCCACGCTGATG
>JBMTXX010000179.1:0-7866 GCA_049453935.1 Rubrivivax sp. | reverse complement strand
CGTAGCCCGAGCCGTAGCTCCAGATCTCGCGCGTCTCGGGGTAGTGGACGATGTATTTGGTCTTGTTGCAGGGCCAGGCCACGTCCTGCTGGCCGGGCACGAGCGGCGCGCCGACGCTGTGCACGCAGGGCACGAAGTCGCCGTCCTCGCCCAGCAGGTCGAGCACGGCGCGGCCCATGCGCGTCATCGTGCGCATGCTGACGACGACGTAGGGGCTGTCGGTCAACTCCACGCCGATGTGCGAGATGTGCGAGCCCAGCGGCCCCATCGAGAAAGGCACGACGTAGAGCGTGCGTCCGCGCATGCAGCCGCGGAACAGCGCGTCGTCGCCGGTCTCCAGGCGCGCGCGCATCTCGGCCGGGGCCACCCAGTGGTTGGTCGGGCCGGCGTCGTCGCGCTGCTGGCTGCAGATGAAGGTGCGGTCCTCGACCCGGGCGACGTCGCTCGGGTCGCTCCAGGCCAAGAAGCTGTTCGGGCGCCTGGCCGGGTTCAGCCGCCGCATCGTGCCGGCGGCGACCAGTTCATCGCACAGGCGTCGGTATTCGGCATCGCTGCCGTCGCACCAGACGATGTCGGCGGGCTGGGTCAGCGCGGCGATGTCGGCGACCCAGGCGGTCAGGCGGGCGTGTTTCACATGGGCCGGCGCGTTCACGCGCAGCCCGGGCATGGCAGGGTGGTTCATGGACGGAAAGGATGAGACAAGGAAGCGGTTTCTGGCGAACGCCCCCTCCAGGCCAAGACCGGCATCGACGGGCAGTGGCCGATGGCCGGCGGCTCCGGGACGCTCGCCGCAAACCCCCCGGGCGACACGATCGGGTCATCGGGAAGACACTGGGGACGCGGATTGTCGACCCGTTGTAACCACGATGTAACGACCCAGCGCAAGCGCGCTCATGCAAAACCTGCATGAGCCCATGAGGCTGCGCGGTGGGTCTGCGCCGGCGCTCAGCCCGGGGCGTCAGGCGTGCGCTGCAGTCTTCGGGCTTCCCAGCCCCACAGCCGCCCGGTGAACAGCATCACCGCCAGATAGCGCAGCAGTTGCAGCACGGTGACGATGGGCACCCCCAGGTGCAGCACCTTGGCGGTGATGGCCATCTCGGTCATGCCGCCGGGGCAGGTGCCCAGCACCAGCGTGGCCACGTGCTGGCCGGCCGCGGAGGCCAGCGCCCAGGCGAACAGGGCCGACGCGGCGATCATGGCCAGCGTGCCCACCGCGACGCTAAGCATCCAGCGCGGCGCCGAGCGCAGGAAGTCGGGCTGGAAACGCGCGCCCAGCGCGCAGCCGAGGAACAGCTGCGCCGCGTTGCTCATCTCCCGCGGCAGCCCCGACGGGGCGGTGTCGCTGGCCGCCAGCAGCACCGACACCCCCAGCGCACCCAACATCCAGGGATTGGGCGAGCGCAGCGCCCGGAAGGCCAGCCCGCCCAGGGCCGTGAGCCCGCACAACAGCGCCAGCCCCGCCGGCTGCACCGCACGCACCCCCTGTGCCGAGAGCTCCGTGCCCTGAGTGCCCAGCGCCTGCAGGGCAAACGGGACGGTCAGCACGACCAGCATGATGCGCAGCGAGTGCGCGCTGGCCACCAGATCCACCCGCCCGCCCCGGCGGTCGGCCAGCAGCGCCATCTCCGAGGCGCCGCCGATGGCCGACGAGAAGAAGGCGGTCTCGCGCGTCAGGCCGGGCAAGGCGCGGTTGGCGCGCCACAGCCAGTGGTAGTAGCCGTAGCCGCAGGCCAGCGCCCAGGCGATGGAGGCCGCGATGACGGGCGCCAGCCCGGGCAGCATCGCCACCACCTCGGGCGTGAAGTACAGCCCGAGCGCCGTGCCGATGACCCACAGCCCGGTGTTGCGCAGCACCAGCGAGCCGCGCACCGGCAGCCCCGACATCGCCGCGGCCGCGGTGACAAGCAGCGGGCCGATGAACCAGGGCAGCGGCGTGCGCAGCCACAGGCACACGAGTGCCCCCGCCAGCGCGAGCGTCAGGGTCAACGCCTGACGGCGCAGGCCGTCCCACCGCGGACCGTTCATCGCAGGCACGCGTCGGGATCAGCCGGCGCTCGGATGGACGGGGTAGTCGGTGTAGCCGCGCGGGCCGCTGGCGTAGTACAGGCTGCGGTCGGAATCGGCCCAGGGCAGGTCCTCGCGCAGGCGTCGGCCCAGGTCCGGGTTGCCGATGAAGGGCCGGCCGAAGGCCACCAGATCGGCCGCGCCCGTGGCCAGCGTCTGCAGCGCCAGCGCGCGGTCGTAGCCGTTGTTGGCCATCCACGCGCCGCCGAACACGGCGCGCAGCGCCGCGTAGTCGAAGCCGCCGTAGGCGCGGTCGCCCCGTGTCTGGCCCTCGATCACGTGCAGATAGGCCAGGCCCAGCGGCGCGATGCGCTCGACCGCGCGGCCGTAGACGGCCTGCGGCGCACTGTCCAGCGGGGCGCCGTTGCCGGGGTTGCCCGGCGACAGCCGCAGCCCGGTGCGCCCGGGGCCGACCGCCTGCGCCACGGCGTGCACCACCTCGCTGAACAGCCGGGTGCGGTTCTCGATCGAGCCGCCCCAGGCGTCTTCACGGTCGTTGATGCTGTCACGCAGGAACTGGTCGATCAGGTAGCCGTTGGCCGCGTGCACCTCCACCCCGTCGAACCCTGCATCCAGGGCGCAGCGCGCGGCATGGGCGTAATCGGCGACGATGCCCGGGATCTCGTCGGCGCGCAGGGCGCGCGGGGTCGAGCAGGGCACCAGTTCGCCGCGGATCCAGGTCTTGCTCTCGGCCGCGCGGGCGGTGGACGACACCGGGGCCACGCCGCCGGGCTGCACGTCCACGTGCGAGATCCGGCCCACGTGCCAGAGCTGGCAGACGATGCGCCCGCCGCGCGCATGCACGGCATCGGTCACCAGACGCCAGCCGGCCACCTGCTGCGGCGAGTACACACCCGGGGTGTCGCTGTAGCCCTGGCCCTGCGGGCAGATCTGCGAGGCCTCGCTGATGATCAGACCGGCGCCGGTGGCCGGGTCGGCGCGCTGCGCGTAGTACTCGGCCATCAGCGCGTTGGGCACGCCGCCGGCAGCCCGGTTGCGCGTCAGCGGTGCCATCACGATGCGGGTGGCGAGGTCGATGTCACCGAGGCGGAAGGGGTCGAAGAGGCTGGGCATGTCAGGCGCAAGCGATGGAGGGAGACGGATTGTCGGCGCTGCGTCCGCCCGGTCCAGGCCTGCTGCGCGTCCAATGACTTTCGTGGCGAGCCGGGCGCAGCGCTTACAGTGCACATCCAATGCTTGCCTATCGACACGCCTTCCATGCCGGCAACCACGGCGACGTGCTGAAGCACCTGGTGCTGATGCGTGTGCTGCGGTACATGAACCTGAAGGACAAGGGCTGGCGCTACGTCGACACCCATGCCGGCGCAGGCGGCTATTCGCTGCAGGGCACCTATGCCCGCAAGCATGCCGAGCACGCGCAGGGCGTGGGTCGCCTGTGGGAACGTGCCGACGTCCCGCCGGCGGTGGCCGACTACCTGGAACTTGTGCGTGCCTTCAACGGCGGCACGACGCTCAAGCAGTACCCCGGCTCGCCCGCGATCGCGCACGCGCTGGCGCGTCCACAGGACCAATTGCGCCTGTTCGAGATGCACCCGACCGACCACCGCGTGCTCGCGTCCTATCTGGCGCACGAGCCCGGCGTCGAGGTGAGGCTGGCCGACGGCTTCGAGGGCTTGAAATCACGCCTGCCGCCGCCGACACGGCGCGGCGTGGTGCTGATGGACCCGAGCTACGAGACCGACCGCGATTACGGCCGCGTCGTCGCCACGCTGCGCGAGGCGCTGCAACGCTTTGCCGAGGGCACCTACGTCGTGTGGTACCCGCTGGTGGGCAAGCTGCCGGCGGTGCAACTGCCCAAGCGGCTGCGCGCGCTGGCGGCGCGGCGCTGGCTGCACGCCCGGCTGACGGTGCAGAAGTTCGACGCCCGGGGCTTCGGCATGGCCGGCAGCGGGGTGTTCGTGATCAACCCGCCGCACACGCTGCACGACGAGCTGCAGACCTTGCTGCCGTGGCTGCACGAGACGCTCAAGCAGTTCGACGGCGGGGGCTGGACGCTCGAGCAGAAGACAGACTGACGAGCTGAGGCGGCCCGAGGCGCGGCCCGCGCGACGTCGCCACGCCCGCTGCAGGCGCGGTCGACGGTGGGCACGGTCCGATCGCTTGTTCCACAGGAAGCTGGCCGATGTCATCCGATTCATCCACCGCCCACCGGCTGGCCCTGGCGCACCTGACCGTGCTGGAGGTCGCGCCGCCGGCGCTGTTCGATCTGGCCGCGCGGGCCGGGTTCGACGCGGTGGGCCTGCGCGTGCACCCGGCCGCGCCGGGCACGCCCGAGTACCCGCTGGACGCCCGCCGCGCCGTGGAATGGCGCCGGGCACGGCAGCAGGCCGGCGTGGCGGTGCATGACATCGAGATGGTGCCGCTGGCCGCCACGACCGACGTCACGCGGCTGGCGCCGATGCTGGACTGGGGTGCCGAGCTCGGCGCGACGCGGCTGAACGTCTGCGGCGACGACCCCGATCCGGCGCGGCTGGCCGACACCTACGCCACGCTGTGCGATCTGGCGGCGCCGCGCGGCCTGACGGTGGAGATGGAGTTCATGCGCTGGCGCGCCGTGGGCACGCTGGGCCAAGCCCTGGCGGTGGTCGGCCGCGCCGCGCGCCCGAACGGCCGGGTGCTGCTGGACCTGCTGCACCTGCACCGCTCGGGCGGCGACGCGCAGGCCTTGCGCGCGGCGCCCCCGCAGTGGCTGGGCAGCGTGCAACTCAGCGATGCGCCACGGGCCGACCCCGGCAACGACGGCATCGTGGCCGAGGCCCGGGAGGCTCGGCTGTTCCCCGGCGAGGGCGGCTTGCCCTTGCGGGACTTGCTCGACGCGCTGCCCACCGGCTTGCCGATGGGCGTGGAGGTGCCCACCGCGCGGACCTGGCCCGGCCTGTCGGATCTGGAGCGGGCCAGCCGGGCGGCGCAGGCGGCGCGTCGGCTGTTGCAGCGGCCATCAGCGGTGGGCTGATCCCCGGACTCACCCCAGCACCAGCACCTGCCCGAAGGGCGCTTGAGCGTCGCGGCAGGTCTCGGGGACGGCCCAGAGCACCGGGCAGCGCGGCCGGTGGCGGGCCGGCCCGTCCAGGTCGGTCAGCACGACGATCAGGTCGGGCCGGTGGCGCTCGGCCTCCTGCAGCAGGGGCGTGAAGTCGGTGCCGCCGCCGCCGGCGACCCCGTGCGCGAGCAAGTCGTCGATGCCGACCCGGCCGGGCGCGTGGTGCGCCACGCAGCGCACGGCACAGTCGCCGAAGACCAGCGTCAACGGGGCCTCCAGGCGCCGTGTCAAAGCCCGGATTTCGTTGGCGAAACGCTGCAGGACGAGGTCCTCGACCGAGCCCGAGACATCGACCACCACCGCCAGTGCAGGCACGTGCCGTGACGGCGTGGTGCCGGGCTCCCAGGGCATGCGGCGTCCCCCCGGGCCCCGGCCCTGGTTGGCGAGGTAGGAGCGCGTCGGACGCGACCACGACAGGCCGGGCTGCAGCGACAGCGCACGTGCGGCCTGCCGGCGCAGCACCTGCTCCCAGGGGGTGCGCTCGCGCGGCAGGTCGGCCAGCAAGGCACGCAGCATCGAGTGCGCGCCGTCGCCGGCATGGCCGCGCAACAGCCGCTCGCGCCACAGGCGCGCCTCCTCGGCGTCGTCCTCGGGGCGGTTCGCGTCGGCCGTGGCGGCCTGCAGGTCCGGGCCGTAGGCCCGGCCGAGCGCGCGCAGGCGCATCGCGCGCGGGCCGTCCTCGCGCGGGGCGGCGGCGTCGCCCGAGTCCGGCAGGCTGTCCTGCGGGCTGGCGGCAGACGGGGCGGTCGCCGCTCGCGAGGTCTGGGATTCGGCCCCGGCGCGGACACGGGCCTGTGCCGCCGCACGCCCGCCGCCCGCGCGATCCTGGGCGGCCGCGCCGCTGCCGGCGCCCGCTGCGCCGTCGGCCCGGCCGCTGCCGGCGCTGCGGCCGCGCCCAGCGCTGCGACGGGCGTCGTCGGCCTGTGGCGGCGCGCGGTCGTCCACCGCCTGGTACAGGCGCTCGACATCCCAGGCCAGCAGCGCGCCCTCGTCGATGCCTTCCAGATGCAGCACCTGCTCCAGCACCAGCGGCAGCGTCGGCGCGCCGGGCGGCAACCGCAGCCAGCGCAGGTGGGACAGCGCGCTGTTGACGATGGCGTCGGCGCACAGGTTGTAGAGCTGCGCATCGACGTCGCCCAGCCGCTGCCGCAGCGCGTCCAGCCGCTGCACATGCCGCAGCGCGATGTGCAGGACCCCGTGCGCCACCCAGCCGGTCTGCGTCGGCAGGTCCAGCGTCTCGAAGCCGGGCAGGTAGTACAGCGTGCGGCCGTCGGTGCGCACCGGGCTCGGCGTCGGGTGACGCAGCCGCTCGGGCCATCGCAGAGGGGCCGCGACGGCGGCGCCGTCGACAGCGGCATGACCGACCCACCGCGCCAGGGCTCCGCGGGACGGGGCGTGCTCGACCATGCATTGCACGGCCCGCACGCCGCGGTGTTCGAGTTGACCTGCCGGGGCCGATGCACCCGCATCCGCAGCAGGGCCCGGCCCGCTGGTGCCAGCGCCATCATGATCGACCGTGCGTCGATCAGGCGCAGGCCCGCTGCCGATGGCCGGGCCGGTGGCCCCGGGTGAGCGCGCGTTCATCGGCGCCACAGCAGCTGCGGACAGGCGGATCGTGCCAAGGCCCACTCGGCTGCGCTCAACCGCGCTCACGCTGCTCGAGGTGCGCACGCCAGGCCGGGCTGTCGAACATCACCGCTTCCAGCCCCTGCTCCAGCGCCTTCTGCGCCAGCAGCTCCATCAGCAGCGTCTGCGTCTCGCGCAACGGCAGCGGCTTCGCGCCACGGATGTCGGGCCATTGGCCGGCGATCTCCAGCGCCCGCGCCAGACGGTCGGCGTCGGTGGCCACCGCCAGCAGGCCGTAGACCAGCGCGTAGACCCCGTCCAGCGTGCGCGGCAGCAGCGCCGCCGTCTGCGGCCCGGGCGGGGCGGCCATCAGCGCCACCACGTCGGCGCCGGCCTGCAGCTCGCGCAGCACGCCGAAGAACTCGGCCGCATTGGCCGCACCGATGCGGCCCTGGACGAACACCCGCAGCATCTCCTCGGGCAGCCCGGCCTGCAGCACCCGCGAGACATCTTCCCAGCCGCGCGGGCTGGCGCCGACCAGGTGGTCGGCCGCGAGCTGCGCCGCGGTGTCGTCGAGCTTGTCAGGCCGCACTTTCAGGTAGGCCATCACCTCCGGCGCGAAGCCCCGGGCTGACGCGTGGGCCAGGAAGGCGTCGATCGTCGCCTGGACGTGGAAGTGGAACATCCGGTCGGCCAGCGCGGTGCCCATGTCGTGGCTGACGGCCCCATGAAAACTGGCGTTGCCCGCAGCCACCACCATCCAGCCCGGCGGCAGCTCGTAGTGGCCGGCGCGCCGGTCCAGGATCAGCGAGTAGGCCGAGATCTGCAGCCGCTGGTCGGCAGCGGTCAGCTCGTCGAGGAAGAGGATGCCCTCGGGCTGGTCGGGTGCGGGCAGGAACTCCGGCGGGAACCACACCGTGCGCTGCTGCGCCTCGTCGGCATAGATCGCGCCGCGGATGTCCACCGGCTCGATCGTCGTCAGCCGCAGGTCCACCAGCGGCACCCCGAAGTGCGCCGCCACCTGTCGCACGATCGACGACTTGCCCACGCCACGCGTGCCCCACAGCATGGTCGCGCGCGAGCGCATGGGTGCGCTGGCGTACTGCGCGATCAGCGCCTGGCGCGCGGTGGCGATCGACACCGGCGGCACGTTCATCGGGTTGGCGGTCATCGGG
>JBMTXX010000178.1:0-7885 GCA_049453935.1 Rubrivivax sp. | reverse complement strand
CACGGTGTCGTTGAACAGCACGGTGTCCTGCGGCACGATGCCGATGGCCGCGCGCAGGCTGGCCTGCGTGACCTGCCGGATGTCCTGGCCGTCGATCGTGATGCGCCCACCCGTGACGTCGTAGAAGCGGAACATCAGCCGTGCGAGCGTGCTCTTGCCCGCGCCCGAGGCGCCGACCACGGCCACCGTGCGGCCGGCCGGGATCTCGAAGCTGACGTCGTGCAGGATGGGCCGCGCCGGGTCGTACGCGAAGTCGACGTGCTCGAAGCGCACCGTGGCCTCGCGCACCTGCAGGGCCGGCGCGCCGGCGGCGTCGTCCACCTCGCGCTGGCGTGTGAGCAGGCCGAACATGCGGTCCAGGTCGGTCAGCGACTGCTTGATCTCGCGGTACATCACGCCCAGGAAGTTCAGCGGGATGTAGAGCTGGATCATGAAGGCATTGATCATCACCAGATCGCCCAGCGTCAGGCGGCCGTCGACCACGCCCTGCGTGGCGCGCCACAGCATGGCCACCAGCGCCGTCGAGATGATCAACTGCTGCCCGGTGTTCAGGATGCTCAGCGTGGTCTGGCTCTTCAGTGCGGCGCGCCGCAGGCCCTCCAGACTTTCGTCGTAGCGCCGGGCCTCGAAGGCCTCGTTGCCGAAGTACTTGACGGTCTCGTAGTTCAGCAGCGAGTCGACGGCCTTGGTGTGCGCGGTCGAGTCGAGCTCGTTCATCCTGCGCCTGAACTGCGTGCGCCATTCGGTGACGACGATGGTGAAGGCGATGTAGGCCACCAGCGCGCCCAGCGTGATCAGTGCGAAGCCGGCGTCGAACTTCACGCCCAGCAGCGTCAGCACCATCACCACCTCGACCAGCGTCGGCAGGATGCTGTAGAGCGAAAACGAGATCAACGACTGCACCGCCTTGGTGCCGCGCTCGATGTCGCGCGT
Source organism: Rubrivivax sp. (assembly GCA_049453935.1). GTDB lineage: Bacteria > Pseudomonadota > Gammaproteobacteria > Burkholderiales > Burkholderiaceae_C > Rubrivivax. Next base: position 6,952 of record JBMTXX010000178.1, on the reverse strand, counting down.
CATGCCACCGGTCTGGCGCTCCAGGTGGAAGCGCAGGCTCAGCGCGTGCAGGTGCTGGAAGACCTCGAGCGCGATGCGCCGCGTCGTGCCTTCGGTGGCCTTGGCGAAGACCAGTTCGCGCAACTCTGTGAACAGCGAGGTCGACAGCCTCAGCGCACCGTAGGCCACCAGCAAGCCGACAGGGACGACGAGCAGCGCAGCCGCCGAGCCCGGCTTGATCGACAGGCTGTCCACCAGATCCTTCAGCAGCAGCGGCACGCTGACGTTGGCGACCTTGGCGCCGAGCATGAAGCCCAGGGCGATCGCCACCCGCCATCGGTAGCGCCAGAGGTAGGGCAGCAGACGCTTGAGCGTGGCCCAATCGGAGCGGGGGACCGGCGGTGCGCCGGTGTCGGGCAGGGGGGGCAGGCTGGAGAGGTGTGGGCGCATCGATCGTTCCGTCGAGGCATTGTGCGCCAGCGGTTCGCAGGCCGTGGTGCGGGCGTCACGTCCATGCGGTGGCCGTGCCGCCTATCATCGGTGTGATGAACCAGAACCCTGCTGCGCCGTCTTCATCTGCCCCCGACGTCGCGCCGAGTACGCTGGCGGCCAGACGCCTGTCGCCCCAGATGCTCGACGGCGACCGCGAACTCGTGCTGCGCGTCGTGCCGATGCCGGCCGATGTCAACGCCAACGGCGACATCTTCGGCGGCTGGATCATGGCGCAGGTCGACGTGGCCGGCGCCATCCTGCCGGCCCGCGTGGCGCGCGGGCGCATCGCCACCGTGGCGGTCAACCAGTTCCTGTTCAAGCAACCGGTGTCGGTCGGCGACCTGCTGAGCTTCTATGCCCGCATCGAGCGCATCGGCAACACCTCGATCACCTGCCACGTCGAGGTCTATGCCGAGCGCAACCCGGTGAACCCCGAAGTCGTCAAGGTCACCGAGGCGAGCCTGACCTATGTGGCGATCGACAAGGACGGCAAGCCGCGGGCGGTGCCGCGGGATTGATGGGCCATGACGCAGCCGGGTGAGTGTTGTGCTCGCCGCCGTACCTTCCTGTGGTCTGCTTGCGGGCGATCTATCGCCTACCGGCGTGGCTTGCGACCGTGGCCTGGGGCGAGTACCCTCAGATCAGGCCGGCGGCCTGCGTCAGCTCTCGGATCTTGTCGCGCTCAGCCTCATCGACACCCAGTTGCGGCTCGCGCACCGTGGCATGAGGGAACAGGCCCTGCAGCTTCAGCACCTCCTTCATCCGCGGGCGGTAGTCGCGGATCGGGTCGCGCCAGCAGTGGCGTGCCAGTGGTCCCAGGCGTGCCCAGATCGCCGCAGCCTCGTCGTAGCGACGCTCGCGCACCAGACGCTGCATTGCGATCAGCTGGTCGGTGGCCGTGCCGGCAAAGCCGATCAGTGCCCCGTCGCAGCCCATCACCATGGCCTCGTAGATGAAGGTGTCGCTGCCGGTCAGGATGCCCAGCTTGCGCGGCAGGCTGCGCGCGACGTCGATGGTCTGCACCGTCTTCGTCGTGTCGAACGAGGCCTCCTTCAGACCCACGATCTGCGGGATGTCGACCAGTTCGCGCAGCGTGTTCGGCGGGAAGTCCGGTCCCCAGGCCTTGGGGAACTGGAAGGCCACCATCGGCAGGTCCAGCGCCTGCGCGAGCGTGCGGTGGTAACGCACGATCATCTCCGAGGGCACGGGGTTGCCCAGGAAGGTGGGAAAGGGGGGGAAGATCGCAAAGCCCTCGGCGCCCGCGGCCTTCAGCTGCAGCCCCCAGGCCACCGCATCGCGCGTCGAACCGGCAATCAGGCCTGAGAACATCGGGCATCGCCCTGCGACGACCGCCTTGCAAACCTGAAGGATGCGCAGCTGCTCTTCGCGCGACAACGCTGGGCCTTCGCTCGCATCCATGTTCATCGCGATCGCCGTGGGGCGGGCTGCCGCGATCACATCGATGTAGCGCTCCAGCGTGGCCCAGTCCACATCCTGGTTGGGCAGCATCGGCAGGAAGGGGGCGGCGACGATGCCCTCGAAGACGAAAGACGTGTTCATGCGGGGGTCTCCTGGTGCAGCACGCCACGTGCGAGAAAGAGTTCGGTGATCTCGTGAGTGGTGCGGATGAACTGCGGGTCCTGGCGCGCGGCCAGCCCCCGCGGCCGTGGCATCGTGATGGCGATCTCGCGTTCGATGCGCCCGGGGCGCGCCGACATCACCACCACCCGGTCAGCCAGCAGCACGGCTTCGTCGATCGAGTGCGTGATGAAGAGCACGGTCTTCTTCGTGTCGAGCCAGATCTTCTCGAGATCCAGCCGCATTTGCTCGCGCGTCAGCGCGTCCAGCGCGCCGAAGGGCTCGTCCATCATCAGGAAGGGTGGGTCGTGGATCAGTGCGCGCACGATGGCCGTTCGCTGGCGCATGCCGCCTGACAGCTCGCGCGGCCGCCGGTCGGTGAAGTCGCCCAGGCCGACACGGCCCAGCAGGTCGAGCGCGCGTGCGCGGTAGGGTCGGGGGTCGAGCCCGCGCAGTTCCGCCTGCACCAGTACGTTGTCGAGCACGGTGCGCCAGTCCAGCAGCACCGGGCTCTGGAACACGACGCCGATGTCGGTGAGCGGGCGCCGCACTGGCGTGCCGTCGACGGCGACCTCGCCGCGCGTGGGCGCGACGAGGCCGGCGATCAGTCGCAGCAGCGTGGACTTGCCGCAGCCCGAAGGCCCGACGACGGCGACGAACTCGCCGCGCGCGATCTGCAGGTCCAGTGCCGCCAGCGCCTCGGTGCGCCGGCCGTCGCGCTCGAAGGTCTTGCCGACGCCGTGCACGCTGACGTAGGCCGAGGCGTCGGCACTGCCGGACGCACCAGCCCGAACAGCCCCGCTGACGGGCGCTGCGGTCACTGTCCGACGAACTCGTTGGTGTGGAAGGCGGTCCACGGGAGGTTGGTCTCGAGCCCGCGGTACTGCTTCAGCAGGTTCAGCGTCTGCTCCCAATCGGCCTGCGCGCCGAAGCCGGTGCGGCCCTTGACGTTCTTCGAGTCCATCAATTCGAAGTCGACCTGCATCTGGTCCAGCATGGACTGGCGGTTCAGGTCGGGCTTGACCTTCATCGCCGCATCGACGGCGGCACCTGGGTTCTTCTTGGCCTCTTCCCAGGAACGGATGGTTGCGCGTACGAAGCGTCGTACCAGATCGGGGTTGGACTTGATCATCTCTCCCTTGGTGAGGATCGTCATGCCGACGATGTTGCCGCCGTGGTCGGCAAAGCGCAGTGCCGCTGGCTCGAAGCCTCGGTACTTGATGAGGAAGAACTGGTCATCGGCACCGCCGAGCAAGGCATCGGCTCGCTTCTCGAGCACCGACACCACCTTGGCAGCGGGATCGACCTGCACGAGCGAGACCTTGGACATGTCGACGTTGTTCACCGCCGCCACTGCGCGCAGCAATTGCGCCAGCGGGTCGCCCGGGCTGACCGCCAAGCGCTTTCCTTCCAGATCCTTCGGCGTGCGGATGCCGGTCGAGGCGAGCGACACCACCGAGAAGCCGGTGGAGCTGAGCACGGTCATCACCGACTTCACGTCGGCGCCTTTGGCTGCGGTGCTGATCACACTGGAGGAATCGGCCAGACCGAAGGTGTCGGAACCGGCTGCCACGACCTGGACCGTGTTGGCAGAGCCGCGGCCCTCGTTGATCGTCAGGTCGATCTTCTCGGCGGCGTAGATGCCCTTTTCCTTGCCGTAGTAGAACGGCACGTGCAAGCCGCCCAAGTACCAGTTCAGGCGCAGCGACACCTTGTCCTGTGCCTGCGCCACGGTGCCAAGCACAAGTGCGGCGCCCACCAGCACGGCCTGCAGCCGTTTCGACCAAAGTTGTCTGTTCATTTCTCGTCTCCTTTGTCGTCGTCATGGGGTTGGAAAAAGGAAGCACCGCATGGGTGCTACAGCGTGGCCGATGAGGCCTCGGAACCTTGTTGCGACACGTGCCAGGGGATGGTCAGGCGTTCGATGATCTCGACTGCGTAATACACCGCCAGCCCGATCAGCGACAGCAGCACGATGATGGCGAAGACCATAGGCGTCTCCATCTGGCCGTTGTACTGCAGCAGCAGGTAGCCCAGACCCTTGTCGGAGGCCACGAATTCGGCCACGACGGCAGCGGTGGCAGACAGCGCGGCTCCGACCTTCAATCCCGTGAAGATGTGCGGCAGGGCCTGCGGCAGCCGGATCTTCATGAAAAGCCGCCAACCTCCTGCCCCAGTGGTGCGTGCGAAGTCCATGACGTCGGGGTCGACCGACTTGAAGCCGACGATGCTGGAGACCACGATCGGGAAGAAGGAAAGCAGGAAGACCAGCAGCAACTTCGGCGTGAAGCCGAAGCCGAACCAGATGATGAACAACGGCGCGATCGCGATCTTCGGAATGATCTGCAGGAAGACGATCACCGGGTACACCGCGTTCTCCATGAAGCGCGAGTACGCGATGGACAAGGCCAGCGGCACGCTGACCACCACTGCCAACAGGTAGCCGGCGACGATTTCGGTCGTTGTCACCCAAGCGCTGTCCAACACGATATCGGAGCGCTTGAGGAACTCGGTCCAGACCTTGGTCGGTGGCGGCAGGAGGTACTCCTTGATCCCGAGCAGGCGCACCCCGAACTCCCATGTGAGGAAGAGCAGTGCGAACACCGCGATCGCCCCGAGTCGTCGGCGCAGCCAGGTTCCGAGGGCGTTCATCGGGCTTGCACCGGTGAGTGCTCGAGACTGAAGGTGCCGTGCAGGGCCGGCAGATACAACTCGATCAATTCGAGATCGTCGGAGCGGCCGACGACGTTGTGTGGCACGCCGGCTGGGTGTGACAGGCAGTCCCCGGCACGAGCTGTGATCTCGTCTTCGATGCCGTCATAGCGGAAGCGGATCCAGCCGCGCAGGACATAGTTGAAGTGCCCGGTCATGTCATGCCAGTGCCAGCCGGTCTCCCGGTCGAAGGGCAGGATGGCACGTACGTGGCGTCCGCCCAGTCGACCTTGCGTGCACACAGCCAGTCCGAGGTCGCGGTACTCGACATCGGCGCGCGGACCGTCGCGCGTGAAGGCCGCGTCATGCAGGGTCACCAGACCGAAGCCGGAAAGCGCCTGCGACAGGCGCAAAGGGCCGGGATAGTTCGGTGTCGGGTCCACGTCCATCTGACCTCCTTCGAACAGATGCTAGCACAGTACTGGAACGTTGTTCCACTACAATCGGTGCGTATGGAAACGCTGCACGTCGACCGCTTGGCAGAAGGCGACCATGTGTCGACCAAGTCGTCCATGCGTATCGTCACGGGCCTTCTGAGCCGCTGTCTCGAACTGCTGGAGTTGCTGTCGGCCGACTCGCAATGGCGTCGACTGTCGGACATCGCGGCCGAACTCGACCAGCCCAAGGGGTCTGTCCATCGTCTACTGACCGAGTTGCAGGTCCTCGGCTGGATCGAGCGTGACGAGGAGACCGAGCGCTATCGCCTGACGCTCAAGCTGGCGCTGCTCGGGCAGCAGTACCTGCGCTCCACAGGCTTGCCCGGTATCGCCCAGCCTGTCCTCGACGAAGTGGCCAAGCGTTGTCGTGAATTGGTGCGGCTCACGGTCGTGCAGGATGAAGAACTGCACTGGCTGGCGTCATCACAGGGTGCGCCTACCGGTCTTGTGTACCAGCCCGCGCTCAACGGCAGGCTGGCGCTGCACACCACGGCCAACGGCAAGATCTGGCTTTCCACGCTCGACGAAGCGACCGCGGTGAAGCTGGCGATTCAAAGTGGCCTCGGGCGGCCTGCGCGGCCTGGCATGCTGGTCGGGCCGCACGCGATGCGTACCGCGGGTGATCTGTTGCAGGACCTCGCAGTGTCTCGAGCGCGAGGCTATGGTCTGGCCATCGAGGAGGCTGAACCTGGGGTCAAGGCCATCGCCGTTCTGGTCCGCGCGCAGCCAGACCAGCGTGTGGTGGGCACGATGAGCATCGCAGGACCACTGGTGCGCATGGGCCCGGAGCGTGACGCCGAGTTTCACGCATTGCTCACGCAGGCCGCCGCGACCTTGGCGCTGGTGTGGCCGCATGACGCCGTCCCCGATGTGGACCGCCGATGAACGTGCCTCCCAGCACGCTTCGATCTGCGACGGCATGAACCGCTTGGGATGCGATGCTCGCCCACGTGCATGGAGCATGCTTCGGGTTTTCGATTCCACTGAAAAGGAATGGCGATGAGTCTGCGCGGTCAGGGTGTGGTGGCGATCTGGAACGGCATTCGGGCTGAGGGCCGGGCGAACTTCTATGAGTGGCACAACCGTGAGCACATGCCCGAGCGCGTGGGCATACCCGGCTTCCTTGCGGGCAGACGCTGGCAGTCTGCACAGGCGCAACCGGAGTTCTTCACGCTGTACGAAACCGAGTCGCCCTCCGTGCTCGATGGCCCGGACTATCTCGCTCGGCTGAACAGCCCGACGGAATGGACGCGCCGCTCGGTCCCTTTCTTCACCGACATCGCGCGCTCCTTGTGCCACGTGGAGTTCAGCCGTGGGGTGGCGGACGGCGCCTGGATGCAGACGTGGCGCTATGAACTGGCTGGCAACGATCGCAGCGGCCACACACGGCAGCTGCGGCCGCACCTGGAAGCGATGCTGAGCCTGCCCGGCGTGGTGGGTGTCCACCTTTGCGCGGCCGATGCTGCAGCGAGTGCCATCCAGACCGAAGAAAAGAAAGGGCGCCCGACGGACGCGATGCCGGGCTGGGTGCTCATGGTCGAAACCGCTGGCGATGAACCCTTCGCACTGGCGCAGCGAACTGATTGGATCAGCCCGGTCGATCTGCACGATGCCGGCGCCGCGGGCCACATCGAGGTCGGGTGGTACAGGCTGCAGGTGATGCACCTGCCACCCGTACCCCCGGTGATCGGCTCCTGAAGATTCATCGATCAGGAATCGATACGCGCGCCGCACGTGTAGGGCCTGGGTCACTC
>JBMTXX010000177.1:0-7889 GCA_049453935.1 Rubrivivax sp. | reverse complement strand
ACAGGCCGCGCAGATGGTGGACCAGGCCCAGCGCGACATCGGTGCCAGACGCTGACCCCGTCAGCTCAGAGGCTGAGAGTCATTCCGCCTTGCCCGAAAGGCGCGTCCAAACGCCCTGGATCGAGGCGCAAACCACAGCCATAGCCCGGGCTATGGCGAGGATTTGCAACGATGAGCCAGGGTGTTTGGGCGTGCAAGGCGGGCATGGGGGAATGACTCTCAGCCTCTCAGACGACGGGGGCGGCCTGTAACATCGGCGGCTTCGTTCACCTACTGCATTCACCCGTCATGCCGCTGTTCTGGAAGCCCTACCGGTCCGACGTGACCCAATTCATCGACCAACTCAAGGCCCAGCGCCCGACGCTCGAGGACGAACAGAAGCGCGGGCGTGCGCTGCTGTGGGACCGGCCGGTCGACCTCGACGCCCTGGCCGAATGGCAGCAGGCACGCGTGCCGCAACAGCCCTACGTCTACCAGACCAAGGGTTGACCGCCGGCCTGGCGATCCGCCTCGACCCTTGGCTCGATCCTTCAGTCCGTCTGCGCTGCCCCCCGGCCCGGACGGCGCGCTGCCCGACGTCGTCGACCAGGTGGCGCTGGCGCGCCTGTACGGCGAGCCGCTGTTCCAACTGCCGCAGGACCTGTACATCCCGCCCGACGCGCTGGAGGTCTTCCTCGAAGCCTTCGAGGGACCGCTGGACCTGCTGCTGTACCTGATCCGCAAGCAGAACTTCAACATCCTCGACATCCCGCTGGCGGATGTCACGCGCCAATACCTCGATTACGTCGAGCAGATCCGCCGCAGCAACCTCGAACTCGCCGCCGAGTACCTGCTGATGGCAGCGATGCTCATCGAGATCAAGTCGCGCATGCTGCTGCCGGCGCGCAAGGCCGAGAACGGTGAAGAGCCCGAGGACCCGCGCGCCGCGCTGGTGCGCCGCCTGCTCGAGTACGAGCAGATGAAGATCGCCGCGGCGCGCCTGGACGCACGGCCGCAGCTCGGCCGTGATTTCCTGCGCGCGCGAGTCCTGCACGAGCGCGGCGAGCCCTCCCGCCTGCCGAACGTCCGCCCCGAGGACCTGCGCGCGGCCTGGGACGACATCATCGCGCGGTCGCGGCTGACGCAGCACCACCGCATCACGCGCGAGCAGCTGTCGGTCCGCGAGACCATGAGCCAGGTGCTGCGCCGGCTGCAAGGGCGACGTTTCGTCGAGTTCCACGAGCTCTTCGAGCCCGCCCGCGGCCCGGCGGTGATGGTGGTGACCTTCATCGCGATGCTGGAACTCAGCCGCGAGCGCCTGCTGGAAGTCACCCAGGCCGAAGCCTATGCGCCGATCTACGTGCGGCTGGCCTATGCACCGGCCTGAGAGCAGGGACGTGGCGGTGGCGTGACGCCGGGAATCCCGCGCCGCCCTGTCTTCGGGCAATCGGCCCGATGACAAGATGGGAGCGACGCTGGCACACTCCGTGCGTGGCTCACAGAGCGCGACCAAGTGTCGCGCGACTCAAACCCGTGGAGACCCGGCATGACCTTCCAATGGCCTTCCCTGCTGTGGACGCTTGCCCTCGTGCCCCTGCTCGTCGGTCTGTACCTGTGGCTGCTGGGCCGACGGCGCCGCTCGACGGTGCGCCTGGCCAGCATCGCAGTCGCGCGCGAGGCGCTTGGTCGGGGCCCGGGGTGGCGACGGCACGTGCCCCCCGCGCTGCTGGGCCTGGCCATCACTGCGCTGCTGCTGGCCTCTGCCCGGCCTATGGCGGTGATCCAGTTGCCGCTGTCGCAGCGCACCATCATGCTGGCCATGGATGTCTCGGGCAGCATGCGGGCCACCGACGTCGAGCCCAACCGCATGGTCGCGTCGCAGAACGCAGCCAAGGCCTTCGTCAATGCACTGCCCCGCGACGTGCGGGTCGGGATCGTCTCCTTCGCCGGCACCGCTGCGGTGGTGCAGGCCCCCACCGTCAGCCGAGAGGACATCATCGCGGCGATCGACCGCTTCCAGATGCAACGCGCCACCGCCACCGGCAGCGGCATCGTCCTGTCGCTGGCCACGCTGTTCCCCGATGACGGCATCGAAATCGCGCAGATCACCGGACAGCGGCCGATGTCGCGCCCGCTGGGAGAGGAAAAGCCCAAGCGCGAGTTCACCCCCGTGGAGCCCGGCTCCTACGGCTCGGCCGCGATCATCATGCTGACCGACGGCCAGCGCACCACCGGCCCAGATCCGATCGATGCGGCCAAGATGGCCGCCGAGCGCGGTGTACGCGTCTACACGGTGGGCGTGGGCACGACGGCTGGGGAAACCATCGGCTTCGAGGGCTGGAGCATGCGCGTGCGCCTGGACGAGGACACGCTCAAACAGGTGGCGCTGCTGACGCGTGCAGAGTACTTCCACGCCGCCACGGCCGAAGATCTGATGAAGGTCTACGAGTCGCTGTCGAGCAAGCTCGTCGTCGAACGCAAGGAGACCGAGATCACGGCGCTGCTGGCCTTGCTCGGCGCGCTGCTCGTCGCGCTGGCCAGCGGGCTCGGGGTTTTCTGGTTCGGCCGCGTCACCTGAAACCGCTCACGCCCCGGCCGGCCCTGCTGACGCCTCGATCGCGCCGTCGGCGTCTGTCGAATCACGCTCTCAACGTGTTTGCAGCCGCAGGACCTGGCCTTCAACCCCGTCCGTGAGCACGTAGATCCAGCCGTCAGGGCCTTGCCTGACATCGCGGATGCGCGATTTCAGCCGGTCGAGCAAGCGGTCCTCGCCGACGACGCGGGTGCCGTCCAGCGTCAGCCTGGAGAGGTGCTGGCCCCGCAGGGCGCCGATCAGCAGGTTGCCGCGCCATGCGGGATAGCGGTCGCTCGTCACGAAAGCCATGCCACTGGGCGCGATCGACACCGGCCCCCACCAGCGCACGGGTTCGACATAACCGGGCTTCGGCCCGTCTTCGCCGATCCGCGTGCCGGTGCCGTAGTTTCGCCCGCGCGTGACCTGTGGCCAGCCGTGGTTGCCGCCGCGCTCGACGACGTTCAACTCATCGCCCCCTTGCGGCCCATGCTCGGTTTGCCACAGTTGGCCGGTGGCCGGGTGCACGGCCAGCCCCTGGATGTTGCGGTGCCCCAGGCTCCAGACCTCAGGACGCGCGCCGGCGCGACCGACGTACGGGTTGTCGGCAGGCACCGACCCATCGACGGCGACGCGCACGATCTTGCCGAGGTGGTTGGACAGGTCCTGCGCATCATCTTTGCGCGAGAAGCGGTCGCCCAGGCCCACGAACAGATGCCCGTCGGCATCGAACGCCAGACGGGAGCCGCAGTGCAGCGAACTGGCCACCCGGGGTGACTGGCGGAAGATGATCTGGACGTCGACCATGCGACGCCCATCGAGGCGCCCGCGGGCCACCGCCACGCCATTGCCCCCCTCCCCGGCCTCGGCGTAGGACCAGTAGACCCAGGGCCGGCCCGGAAAGCGCGGGTCGAGCGTGACGTCCAGCAAGCCGCATTGGCCCCCGGCATCGACAGCCGGCAGCCCTTCCAGGGGCTCGCCGACGCGGCCGTCGGGCGAGACCAAGCGCATGCGGCCTCGCCGCTCGGTCACCAGGATGTCGCCCCCCGGCAGAAACGCCATCGCCCACGGCTGTGACAAGCCCCGCACCACCGTCACCGGCTCGACGGTGAGCGCGTGGACTGACGGCACGCTCCAGGCCAGCGACAGGGCGACCGCAGCGCCACGCCACAACGCGGCCACCCGCACACGCCCCAGGTAAGGGATCCCCAGGCGCCCCATCATCACCTTGCGCTGCAGCATCCGCCCCCCCTTCGTCCAAGACAAACGGAACCTAACCCGAGATGCTGCCTCAACTCCGAGCGCGGACGCCGGCGCCCCTGGTGATGGACCTGCGGCGGGTGTGGGGACGATTGCACGGCCCGACCCGATGCGGCCCCGGGCATCCGGCGAAGATCAGTGAAAACCCCGATCCCATTTGCATTTCGGCAAATATAATGGCTTCACCATCCGGTTCCATCCGGGGTCGGGTGGTCAGGAGCAACTCTTCAAGGGATCCTTCGGGGTCCCTTTTTTTTGTTCCGCTTCGTCCGCCAGGGGATGGCAGCGTTGCCGGGGACCTATGATGATCCCCATGGTCGAGACTGCCATCACCGGCGCACCTGCGCCTACCCTGCCGTCCGAAGACGCGGCAGACCCCGAGTCAGCCACACGCGTGTTGCGACGCTTTCGCGTCGTCTTCAACGCCGTCAAGGCCCACTTCCAGCAAGTCGAGCGGCGCGCAGGCATCGGCGGCGCGCAGGTCTGGGCTTTGAGCCTGATCGCCGAACGGCCGGAAATCGGCGTGGGTGAACTCGCGCGCAGCATGGACATTCACCAGACGACGGCCAGCAACCTCGTCAAGGCGTTGATGCTGGCCGGCCTGATCGAGACCCATCGCAACGCGCCCGACCGCCGCACCGTGCAATTGCGCGTCTTGCCAGCGGGGCTCGAGGTGCTGAAAAAGGCGCCGGGGCCCTTTTCCGGCGTGTTGCCCGCCGCCCTGTCCCGACTCGACGGCGCCACCCTCGACCGCCTCGATCAGGACCTGGGCGCCCTGATCGCGCTGCTGAAGGTCGACGAGCGCAGCGCCTCGATCCCGCTGGCTCAGATGTGAATCGCCGGCATCGGCGGGGCTGCCAGCAGGCTGGCCGGGCCACACCGGCCCGGAGCGCCCGCCCGTCTCCCGAAGACGCCTGAGGTACCCGTCTGGCCGGCGGGGCCGCTGCAGACGTGGCGGGTGGTTACGCAAGGGTGCAAATACACTGCACAGCGATGCGCAGACCCTCCGCCGTGGCACGCGAGACCTCGTCAACGAGGCTGGGCGAGCCCGCGGGCCTGCAGGGAGTCGACGGGTGATCTCACCCAGCCTGCGCACCACACGCCGGCTGCGCCTGGGCTATGCCCGTCTGCGTGCTCGCATCGAGACGACTGTGGAGCGGCTGTGGGGCCCCGTGCGCGATGTGGAGCCGGATTTCTGGCGCAGCCTCGGCAAGGAATTCAGCACCTGGCGACTGTGGATGGACCGCAGCGTGGTGCTCGTCTACGCGCTCGCCACCGGCTTGCTGGTCGTCGGTTTCACCTTGCTGAGCCAAGGGGCCAGCCAGTGGTTCCTTGGCATGAGCACCACCGAAGGCTGGGGGCCGTGGTTCGCGCTGGTATGGACGCCGGCACTGACCGTTCTGGTGGTGTGGTGGACGCGTCGCTTCGTGCCGGGCGCCGCAGGCTCCGGCATTCCGCAGGTCATACGCGCCTTCGAGGACCCGCAGGACCCGGCGCGTCAGAGCCATCTGGTGTCGCTGCGGACCTCGCTGCACAAGATCGGCCTCGTGTCCACCGGGCTGCTGGCCGGACTGTCCATCGGCCGGGAGGGCCCCACGGTCCAGGTCGGCGCCGGCATCATGGCGCACGCGCGCCGCTGGCTGTCGCCGAACAGCGGGATCGACGCGCACGACCTGATGGTGGCCGGTGCGGCAGCCGGCATCGCCGCAGCCTTCAACACGCCCCTGGGCGGGATCGTGTTCGCGCTCGAGCAGTTGTCGCGGCGGCGCAGCATCTCCCACAGCACGCTCGTCATCGCCTGCATCGTGCTCGCAGGCCTGGTGGCGGTCGCCGTGTTCGGCAACATCACCTACTTCGGCCGTCTGGCCGTGCAGGACCTGCACTGGGGTCTTTTCTGGCCCGGCCTGGCGGTCGCGGTCACGGCGGGGCTGGCCGGTGGCTTGTTCTCGCAGTTGATCATCGTCTCGGTGCGCGGCCTGCCCGACCGTTTCAGCAGATGGCGCCGTACGCATCCCTTGCGTTTTGCTGCTGGATGCGCCTTCGGCGTGGCGCTCATCGGCGTAGTCACTGGCGGGGCGACGGCCGGTGCCGGCTATGCGCCCACGCAGGCGCTGCTGCAGGGCCAGGACGACCTGCCCTTGGTCTACACGGTGCTGAAGTTCTGCGCCACCTGGCTGTCAGCCTGGACCGGCGTGCCAGGCGGGGTGTTCGCGCCTTCGCTGGCGATCGGCGCCGGCATCGGCAGCGATGTCGCGGCACTCGCGGGTGTGACGCGTGAGGCTGCGATCCCGCTCATCGCCCTGGGCATGGTCGGTTTTCTCGCAGCCACGACGCAAGGGCCGATCACGGCCTTCATCATCGTCATGGAGATGGTGTCGGGGCACGCGATGGTGCTCAGCCTGATGGCCAGTGCGATGATCGCCAGCGGCGTGGCACGGCTCGTCACGCGGCCGATGTACACCGAGCTTGCGGCGCTTCTGCCGCTGACCGGTCTGCCCCCTCCTGAAAGGCCTCGCCCATGAGCGGCTTGTGGGCCCGCATCACCGCCTGGCTGCCCCGCCGGCGTCCGCGCACGCAACCCCCGGCCGTCTCCGCGCCGAGCGACACGCCCACGCCCCGCCCGCCACTGCGCGCCTGTGCCACCGTGGTGATCCCGGCACTCAACGAGGCCCGGCGCATCGCGGAGGTCGTGCGGTACGCGCTGCAGGACCCGGCCACGGCCGAAGTCGTCGTCATCGACGACAGCTCGATCGACGACACCGCCACGCTCGCCCGCGCAGCCGGCGCCCGCGTGCTGACGAGCACCATGCTGGGCAAGGGTGCTTCGATGCGTGACGGCGCCATGGCCGCGCAGCAGGACCTGATCGTCTACCTCGACGGCGACCTGACCGGGCTGCGGGAGGGCATCGTCAGCGACCTGTGCGCAGCCCTGGTGCACGACGGGGCCGACTTCGTCAAGGCCCGCTTCGGCCGCGGCGGTGGCCGCGTGACCGAGCTGACGGCCAAGCCCATGCTCAAGGTGTTCTTCCCGGAACTCGCGGGTTTCGCGCAGCCGCTGGGCGGCATCATCGCTGCGCGGCGGCCCTTGCTGCTGGCGTCGCACTTCGAGGATGGCTACGGTGTGGACATCGGCCTGCTGATCGATGCGCACCGCAGCGGTGCCCGTCTGGCGGAAGTCGACATCGGCTCGCTCGAACACGACAGCCAGCCCCTGCTGGATCTGGCCGTGATGGCCAACGAGGTGGCCCGGGTGATCTACTCGCGCGCCCGCACCGCCGGCCGGCTGCACGTTGAACAGATCTCGGCGATGTACGAGACACAGCGCCTGGCCACCGCCTCGATCGAGTACATCCTGTCGCGCCGCCGTGGCCGCAGGCGTTTGCTGCTGCTGGACATGGACGGCACCATCACCGCGCAGCGCTTCGTCGTCGAACTGGCGCGAGCGACCGGGCACGAGGCTGCGCTGGAGTCCCTGCTCGACGGTCAGGGCGACGCGGCCACCCGCAGCGAGCGCATCGCGGCCTTGTTCCGCTTCGTGCACCGGCAGCAGTTCGAGCGTGTCGCGCACGCTCTGGTGCTGAGGCCTGGGGTCATCGAGTGGGTCAACCGGATGCGCCGCGCCGGCTTCATGGTGGGCCTGGTCAGCGACAGCTACTTCGTGGCAGCGGAGATTCTGCGCCGCCGCGTCTTCGCCGACTTCGCCCTGGCCCACACCCTGCAATTCGACGGCGACGTCTGCAACGGCGAGTTGCGCATCAACCCGGCCTTCACCGCACCCGAGACATCGCGCGGCGCGTCGCTGTGCAAGAGCCACGTCGTGCGCCGCTTCCGCGACGACCCGACCGAGCCTCGCGTGGAAGAGGTCTGGGCTGTCGGCGACAACCTGAACGACCTGGAAATGCTGCGCGAGGCCGACCGCGCCTTCGTCATCGACCCGAAGTCGCCCCGCATCTCACGCGAGGCCGACGCCACGCGGATCGACAGCTTCGAAGCACTGCTGCCCATGGTGCCCGAGGCGCCGCCATCGGTCGCCTCAGCCCCGCAACAGCCCCCTACCACCACAGCTTGAGCCGCAGCG
>JBMTXX010000176.1:0-7964 GCA_049453935.1 Rubrivivax sp. | reverse complement strand
GCGGCATTGTTCACCGCGGTACCGCCTGCCCCCTGCGGCCGTCGCCGTCCCCGTCGGCAGCAGCACCGCCGCCTTTTTGGCCCCCCGGCCCGCAGGCCCCCGTCAACTCCACCCCCCACCCCACCTTGTCCCCCCTCACCGCCCTCTCCCCCCTGGACGGCCGCTATGCCGGCCGCTTGAACGCCCTGCGCCCGCTGCTCAGTGAATTCGGCCTGATGCACCGGCGCGTGCAGGTGGAGGTGGAGTGGTTCATCGCGCTGTCGGACGCCGGTTTTGCCGAGTTCGCGCCGCTGTCTGAAGGGGCGCGGGGCTTTCTGCGCGGGCTGGTCAGCGGCTTTGCCGAGGCCGACGCGCAGGCCATCAAGGACATCGAGCGCACCACCAACCACGATGTGAAGGCGGTGGAATATTGGCTCAAGCGCCGCTTCGAAGGCCAGCCCGAGCTGGTGGCGGCGCAGGAGTTCGTGCACTTCGCCTGCACCAGCGAGGACATCAACAACACCAGCCATGCGCTGATGCTGCAGGCCGCGCGCGCGCAGGTGCTGCTGCCGGCGCTGGACGCGCTGGACGCGCGGCTGACCGCGCTGGCGCACGCGCTGGCCGGCCTGCCCATGCTCAGCCGCACCCACGGCCAGACCGCCAGCCCCACGACCGTGGGCAAGGAGGTGGCCAACGTGGTGGCGCGGCTGCGCACGGCGCGCGCGCGCATCGCGGCGGTGCCGCTGCCGGCCAAGATGAACGGCGCGGTGGGCAACTACAACGCCCACCTCGCCGCCTGGCCGCACTTCGACTGGGAGGCCTTCAGCCGCCGCGTGGTGGAGCAGGCGCTGGGCCTGAGCTTCAACCCCTACACCATCCAGATCGAGCCGCACGACGGCCTGGCCGAGCTGTTCGATGCGGTGGCGCGCTGCAACACGGTGCTCATTGACTGGTCGCGCGATGTCTGGGGCTACATCTCGCTGGGCTACTTCCGCCAGAAGACCAGGGCGGGCGAGGTGGGCTCGAGCACGATGCCGCACAAGGTCAACCCGATCGACTTCGAGAACGCCGAGGGCAACTACGGCGTGGCCAATGCGCTGCTGGCGCACATGAGCCAGAAGCTGCCCGTCAGCCGCTGGCAGCGCGACCTGACCGATTCGACCGTGCTGCGCAACATGGGCGTGGCCTTCGGCCACACGCTGCTGGCGCACGACAGCCTGCTGCGCGGCCTGGACAAGCTGCAGGTCGACGAAGCCCGCCTGGCGGCCGACCTGGACAGCGCCTGGGAGGTGCTGGGCGAAGCCGTGCAGACGGTGATGCGCCGCCACGGCCTGCCCGAACCCTACGAGCAGCTCAAGGCCTTCACCCGCGGCCAGCCGATGACGCGCGCGCTGATGCACGGCTTCATCGAAGGCCTGGCCCTGCCCCCGGCCGAAAAGCAGCGCCTGCTGCAGCTGACCCCGGCTGATTACACCGGCGCCGCGGCGGCGCTGGCGGCGCGGATTTGACGACAGGGGACGCTGCGATGACCTTCACCGCCACCCTGCTCGCCGCCGAGGCCCGCCACCGTTCGATGCTGTGCGTGGGGCTGGACCCGGAGCCTGCAAAGTTCCCGGGGGCCTGGAAGGGCGATGCGGGGCGCATCGGCGAGTTCTGCGCCGCCATCGTCGACGCGACGAAGGACCTGGTGTGCGCCTACAAGCCGCAGGTGGCCTACTTCGCGGCGCACCGGGCCGAGGATCAGCTCGAGGCGCTGTGCGCGCACATCCGGCGCGTGGCGCCGGGGGTGCCGGTGATCCTGGACGCCAAGCGGGGGGACATCGGCTCCACCGCCGAGCAGTACGCGCGCGAGGCCTTCGAGCGCTACCAGGCCGACGCCGTGACGCTGTCGCCCTTCATGGGCTTCGACTCGGTCGAGCCCTTTCTGCGCCACGCCGGCAAGGGCGTGATCCTGCTGTGCCGCACGTCCAACCCGGGCGGCGACGATCTGCAGGCGCAGGTGCTCGAAGGCGGCGAGCGTGTCTACGAGCGCATCGCGCGGCTGGCCGCCGGCCCCTGGAACCGCAACGGCCAGGTCGGCCTGGTGGTGGGCGCCACCTACCCGGCCGAGGTGGCGCGCGTGCGCGAGCTGGCGCCGACGCTGCCGCTGCTGATCCCCGGCGTGGGCGCGCAGGGCGGCGACGCCGCGGCCACGGTGCGCGCCGGCTGGCGCGGCACGCTGGGGCCGGGCGGCGGCTGGGTGACCACCGGGCCGATCATCGTCAACTCCTCGCGCGCGGTGCTGTATGCCAGCGCGGGAGCCGATTTTGCGCAGGCCGCGCGCCGCGTGGCCGAGGCGACGCGCGCGCAGCTGCTGCCGGCCTGAGTCCGCTTCCGGCGCAGGGTCAGCGGTCAGGAGGCGCCGCCCCCAGCACCACGGCCGTGCGCACGGTGCCGGCACGGTCGGCGCTGGCGGTCAGGGCGATGCGGGTGCCGGGCGGCGCGCGCACGGTCCACTCGACCACGCCGCGGTCGGCGGTGACATCGCGCCGGTTCAGGAAGGCCTGCAGCGAGTTCTTCGGCGCGTGGCCCTCGAGGTGTTCGCCCACCTCGCGCGGCTTGCCGGCCAGCAGTTGCGCGCCCTCGGGCAGGTCGATGGTGCAGACCAGGCCGCGCGCGGCCTTGCGCTCCAGCGCGCGCCGCGTGACATAACTCGGCAGGTAGCCGGCGTTGGCCACCGCCAGACGCACGCGCCAGGTGTCGGGGCCGAGTGCGCAGGCGTCGGCCTGCAGCAGCTCCAGCCTGGGCAGCGACAGCGCGATCTGCTCCATCCAGCCGGGAAAGCGCGCCGCCTCACGCTCGCGCAGGGCCGGTGGCGGGTTGCGCCAGAAGTTCATGCGGTCCCAGCCGCCCAGCTCGACAGGGCCGAACTGCGGGTGCTCGAAGGGGTACCAGTCGACGTGCGCCTGGCCCCCGCAGGCCTCGTCGCTCCACTTCAGCAGCTTCAGGTCGTCCTCGGGCGGGTGCTCGCGGTACCAGTCGATCCAGGCGTAGTTCTCGATGCCGGCCTCGCGGTTCGGGGCCCAGATCTCCACCGTCCAGAACAGCGCGCCCAGGTGCTCGTAGAGCCAGTCCTGGGTGCCGGTGATGACCTCTTTCGGGTGGTATTTGAAGTCGTGGAAGATGCTGATGGCCGGATAGCCCGTCAGCTGCGATCCGATGTCGCTGAGCCGGCGGTACTGCCACAGGTCTTCGGGCGTGAAGTCGTCGTCGCTCTGCGTGCCCATCGGGCGCAGGATCACGCCGCTGTGGGTGTGAAAACTGATGGCCGCGCCGATGTTGGGATGGCGCACGATGAAGTCGACCATGGCCCGCACCTCGGGCTCGCTGGTCGGGTACGGGCCCGCGCCGGACTGCTGGAACTCCTGCCGCCAGTAGGCGGGGAAGTTGCGGTTCAGGTCCAGGCCTTCGCGATCGGGGTTGACGCTGTATTTGAGGGTGTCACCGCTGCGCAGACGTCCTTCGGGGACGATGCGCCAGTAGCGGCCGCCGAACTCGCCGGGCTCGCGCGGGATCATCAGCCGCGGCTCGTCGGGGTGGGCCTTCCAGCTGCCGTGCGGGGCGGGCATGCGCATCATCAGGAGGCGGCCGTCGCCGGCGACGTCCTCGAGGTCCAGCCCGGCGACGGCGGGCTCGTCCCAGGGGTAGGGCCGGGTCGACGAGCGGATGTGGCGCGGCCGGTCGGCCAGCGCGAGTTCGGCGCCGTCCGGGTTCAGGCGCGGCACCATGTAGACGGTGCGGGTGTCCAGCAGGTGGGTGATGCGCTCGTCCTGCCCGTACTGATCGGCCAGCCGGTGCAGCCAGTACAGGCAGGCCGTGCCCGCGGTCAGCTCGGCGGCGTGGATGTTGCCGTCGACCCAGAAGGCCGGCTTGTCGGTGTCGGCCCCGGTGGCTTGCTGCGTGATCACCAGCAGCACGATCTCCCGCCCCTCGTGGCTGCGGCCCAGGGTGCGCAGCTCGATCAGGCCGGGGCGGGCGTCGGCGTAGGCGCGCAGCAGCGCCAGCAGCTCCTCGTGGCGCAGGAAGCGGTCGAAGGCAGGGGTGGGCAGGCTGGACATGGGGCGTGCTGGCGTGGGGGTGGATCGAGGGGCGTGCGGGACGCTCAGCTCGTCAGCAGCTTGACCATCCCGCGCAAGGTGATCAGCTGTGCCGGGGTGGCGCGTTCTTCCAGCAGGTCGGACATGCGGCGTCGGATGGCGGGGCTGGCGGCGGCGCGACGCACCAGCAGCTCGGTCAGCCAGGGGTGGTGGTTGACGGTGTTGCCGCGTTCGTAGAGCGCGAACTTGGGCTTCAGACGGGCCAGACGGGCCGTGTAGTCGGCCGCCAGCGCGGCGTCTGCGGAGGGTGTGGCCTTGAATGTGCCATGGCCGTTGGCCGCGTCGCCTGCCCCCGCCTGCAGCAGCGCTTCGGCGGCCAGCAGGCCGGTCTCCATCGCCTTGCCGATGCCCTCGCCGGTGAAGGAATAGGTGCTGCCGGCGGCTTCACCGGTGACGAGGATGCCGGGCGCGGCCCAGCGCGCGCCCTGCAGCGAGCTGCGCAGCGGCGCACCTTCCAGCCGGCCGACCCACGTGCCGCCCTCCACCAGCGCGCGCGCCGGGGCGTGCAGGCGTGTGAAGTCGGCGAAGACGTCCCGCAGGTTCAAGCCACGCATCGCGCTGCGGTCTGGGGCCCCGTCACGCGCCGGGCGGTGGCTGTCGATGATGCCCACGCCGATGTTGTAGACGCCCCCCGGGCAGGGAAAGATCCAGCCGTAGCCGGGCTTCAGGCGGCGATGCCAGAAGACTTCCAGCCGCTGGCGCAGGCCCTGCAGATCGCGTTCCAGCGCCTCGTGGCGGATGTAGCCGCGCAGCCCCATCGCGCTGGGCGCCCGGCGGTCGCACAGGCCTGAGGCCACCAGCGCCTGCGGCGCCGCGCCGGTGGCCAGCACGACGTGGCCGGCTTGCACATCGGCCATGGCGGCGGGCGGATCGTTCGCGTCGTGGGGGTGGGGCCCGGGCGACGGGTCTGTGGCCTGCGCGGCTGCGGCGCCTCGGCCAGCGCGGCGCAGCCGCGCGCCGGTGACGCGGCCCGACTCGTCGCGCAGCGGGGCCTCGAAGCGCCAGGGCGTGGCCAGCACGGCGCCGGCGCGCTGCGCGGCCTGCACCAGCAGGTGGTCGAGCTCGCGCCGCGGCAGCACGGCCAGCGTGCCCGGCACATCGACATGGCGTCCGCTGGGCGCGACGCAGCGCACGTCGCCCGCGGTCTGGGCGCGCGCCATCACCTCGTCGTGCACGCCCAGGCGCTTGAGCGCCGCGTGCGCGTCGGGGATCAGCCCGTCGCCGCAGGTCTTGTCACGCGGGAAGTCGTGCTGGTCCACCAGCAGCGTGTCCACGCCATGGCGGGCCAGCCACTGGGCGCAGGCGCTGCCGGCCGGGCCGGCACCCACGACCAGCACCTCGCAGCGCGCGGGCAGGCCGTTCATCGCCGGGGCCCTGTTGCGCCCTCAGGCCTGCGGGGCCGTCGTGGCCTGGCTCGGCGCGTCGGCCAGTGCCTCGTCCAGCACCTCGACCCAGTGCCGCACCGGCGCGGCCGTGCCCGACTGCAGGTGCTGGATGCAGCCGATGTTGGCCGAGATCACGGTCTCGCCCGCGGCCGGCGCCAGCGCGCCGAGCTTGCGGTCGCGCAGCTGGTAGGCCAGCTCGGGCTGCAGCACGCTGTAGGTGCCGGCCGAGCCGCAGCACAGGTGGCTCTCGCTCGCGGCCAGCCGCACCTCGAAGCCGAGTTCGCGCAGGGGGGTCTCGACCCCGCCGCGCAGCTGCTGGCCGTGCTGCAGCGTGCACGGCGGGTGGAAGACCAGGCGTCCACGCGGCGCGGGGGTGCCTGCCACCTCATCGCTCGGCGCTCGCCCCCGGGTCGCGCCGTCCGTCATGCCGGCAGGGCTGCCGCCCGCGCCTCCTGCCGCAACCCTCGCGGCGGCCGAGTCCCCCGGGTTGCGACCCTCCAGCCGCTCGCGCAGCGCCGGCAGCAGCTCGGGCAGCAGTTCGCTCAGGTCGCGCGTCAGCGCGCTGATGCGGCGCGCCTTGTCGGCGTAGGCCGGGTCGTGCGCCAGCGCGTGGCCGTACTCCTTGACCGTGACGCCGCAGCCCGAGGCGTTCATCACGATGGCCTCGACCGGCGCCGCGCCGCCGCGGCCTTCGACCCAGGGCCACCAGGCGTCGATGTTGCGCCGCATGTCGTCCAGCCCGCCCGCGGTGTCGTTCAGGTGGCTGCGGATGGCGCCGCAGCAGCCCGCGCCATCGGCCACCACGGCCTGCAGGCCGGCGGCGTCGAGCACGCGCGCGGTGGCGGCGTTGACGTTGGGCATCATCGCCGGCTGCACGCAGCCGGCCAGCACCAGCACCTTGCGCGCGTGCTCGCGGCGCGGCCAGGCGTGGGCGCGGGCACCGGCCGGCGCCGGCACCTTGTTCTGCAGCGTGGCCGGCAGCAGCGGGCGCACGGCCTGGCCCAGCTTCATCGCCGGGGCGAACAGCGGCGAGGTCAGGCCCTCCTTCAGCAGCCAGCGCACGGCGCGCTCGCCGGCCGGACGCTCGACCTTGCGCTCGACGATGCGCCGGCCGATGTCGACCAGGTGGCCGTACTGCACGCCGCTGGGGCAGGTGGTCTCGCAGTTGCGGCAGGTCAGGCAGCGGTCCAGGTGGGCCTGCGTCTTGCGCGTGACCTCGGCGCCCTCGAGCACCTGCTTCATCAGGTAGATGCGGCCGCGCGGGCCGTCGAGCTCGTCGCCCAGCAGCTGGTAGGTGGGGCAGGTGGCGGTGCAGAAGCCGCAGTGCACGCACTTGCGCAGGATGGCCTCGGCCTCGGCGCCTTCGGCCGTGCCCTGGAATTCGGGGGCGAGCGTGGTCTGCATCGGGGTGGTGGAGGTCGGATGAGGTGGGGCCTGAAGACGGTGATCGGGTCGTCTTGCCGTCAGGGTGTCGAGCGTCTTGGGGTCTTGGGGTCCGGGTGGGCCGTTCGGGATCGCATCGGGCGGGTCGGGTGCTCAGAAGTCCGGGTACAGCCGGCCCGGGTTCAGGATGCCGGCCGGGTCGAAGGTGCGCTTGAGCTCGCGGTGGATGCGCGCCAGCGGCGCATCCAGCGGCGCAAACACGCCTGCAGTGCGCAGCGCCGCATCGCCGGTGCGCAGCGCCATCGCGTGCCCGCCAGTGGCCGCTGCCGCGGCACGCACGCGCTCGGCCGGCAGGTCGCCGTGGCACCAGCGCTGCGCGCCGCCCCATTCCAGCAGCGTCGGCCCGGGCAGCGCCAGCGGCGGCGCGACCTGCGGCACCGACAGCCGCCACAGCGTGCCACCGGCTTCGACCGTGCGCTGCGCTTCGCGGAAGTAGGCGCTGCGCTGGTCGCGCAGGGCTTCCCACAGCGCTGCCGCCTCGTCGGCGCCGAGCGGCTGCCCGCCCAGCTGCCGCGTCGCCGCCTCCACCGCGGCCGCGGCGCCGGCCAGGCGCAGGTGCAGCACGCCGGCCTGCCACGCGCTGGCGCTCAGCGGCAGCGGCTGGCCACCCCAGGCGTTCAGGCGCCGGATCGCTTCGGCCTCGTCGATGTCGAAGCGCAGCGTCGCGGTGGCCACCGGGCGCGGCAGCACCTTCAGCGAGACCTCGCAGATCACGCCGAGCACGCCCATCGAGCCGGCGAGCAGGCGCGAGACGTCGTAGCCGGCCACGTTCTTCATCACCTGGCCGCCGAAGCTCAGCAGCTGGCCGCGGCCGTCGAGCATCGTCGCGCCCAGCACGTAGTCGCGCACGCTGCCCACGGCGGCGCGCGCCGGGCCGGCCAGCCCGGCGGCGACCATGCCACCCACGGTGCCGCCGCCCGCGCTGCGGCTCGTGCCGTTGCTGATGCCGTCGGGGGTGCCGTTGTTGGTGCCGTTGGTGGGGCCGGCGCCGCCCCCGACGCGCGGCGGGGCGCAGGGCCGG
>JBMTXX010000175.1:0-8009 GCA_049453935.1 Rubrivivax sp. | reverse complement strand
GAAGACCTGCTCCTGGGCCTCCTCGCGCACCGAGCAGGTGTTGAACAGGATCTGGGCGGCCTGCTCGGGGGCGGCCGTGGGCGCGTAGCCCTCGGCCGCGCGCAGCACGTCCACCATCTTGTCCGAGTCGTACTCGTTCATCTGGCAGCCGAAGGTGCGAACGTAGACCTTCTTCGACGACGGCAGGGCAGCGTGGTCGTCCGCCGACGCCAGGGGCCTGGACGGCAGGTCAGAGGCCGCAGCGTCGGCGACGGCGGGGTGGGGCAGGGTGTCGGTGTTCGTCATCGTCGGCTCGTGTCGAGGAGCGCAGCACCTGAGGCCGACGGCGCAGTCGACCGCCGTGACGGACACCGCAGCGCTTGCCGAGGCGCAGCGGTCCGTGGTGTGGATCCAGGGGCTGCGTCAAAGCCAGGGCGCTACGCTGACGCAGTGGCCCTGTGCACGGGGCCACATCGTAGCGCGCTCCACATCGAAACACTCGCGCCAGGGCTGGGGGATCGCTATACTCGATTGACACATTGATGCGTCAATTTCGCGTGTCGCTTGCCGGCTCTGGTCGAGGCCTGGTGTCGGCGGCACGGCGTGTGGCGCCGAACCTGACGCCTTGCACATGCCAACCCCATTTCCCTTCAGCGCCATCGTCGGTCAGGACGAGATGAAGCTCGCCGTGCTGATCGCCGCGGTCGATCCGGGTGTGGGCGGCGTGCTGATCTTCGGTGACCGTGGCACCGGCAAGTCCACGGCGGTGCGCGCGCTGGCCGGTCTGCTGCCGCCGATGCGGGTGGTGCCCGGTTGCCGTTACGGCTGTGATCCGAAGTCCGCGTCTTGTGCCGAGGGCGAGCCTTGCGAGGCGCGGCGGGCCCCGGGGGCCGCCAAGGGCACGCTGGTGCCGGTGCCGGTGGTCGACCTGCCCTTGGGCGCCACCGAAGACCGCGTCGTCGGCGCCCTCGACATCGAGCGCGCGCTCAGCCAGGGCGTGAAATCCTTCGAGCCCGGGCTGCTGGCGCGTGCCCATCGTGGTTTCCTCTACATCGACGAGGTGAACCTGCTGGAGGATCATCTGGTGGATCTGCTGATCGACGTCGCGGCCTCAGGGCAGAACGTCGTCGAGCGAGAAGGACTGAGCGTGCGCCATCCTGCGCGCTTCGTGCTGGTCGGCAGTGGCAACCCCGAGGAAGGCGAGCTGCGACCGCAGCTGCAGGACCGCTTCGGCCTGGCAGTGGACGTGCGCACGCCCACCGATCTGGCCACGCGTGTGGAGGTCATCCGCCGCCGCGATGCGTACGAGCGCGACCCTCAGGCCTTCGCCGTCCGCTGGAAGCGTGACGAGGACCGCACCCGTCGACGCATCGTCGCTGCGCGCGGCCGGCTCGACACCGTGGTCGTGCCTGATGCGGTGCTGGAGCACGCTGCGAAGCTGTGCATGGCGCTGGGCACCGACGGGCTGCGTGGCGAGTTGACCTTGATGCGTGCCGCGCGCGCGCTGGCGGCGCTGGAAGGGGCGGCCGAGGTCGGCCTGGCGCACCTGCGGCAGGTGGCTCGCCCGGCGCTGCGGCACCGGCTCAGGCGTGATCCGCTCGACGAGTCGGATTCGACCGTGCGCGTCGACCGCGCGCTGGCTGACCTGTTCCCTGCGGATCAGCGGCCCGAGGCCGAGGCGGCCTCGCGTTAGGCGGCGCCGCGATGCCTGCCACCGAAGGTCAGGCCGGTGACGCCTTCCATGCGGTCGCGCTGCTGCTGACCGACCCGGCGGGTCTCGGCGGCGCGGTGCTTCGGGCCCAGGCGGGGCCGGTGCGCGACGCCTGGCTGGCGCTGCTTCAAGCGCTGGCGCCCGCGGGGATGCCGGTGCTGCGCATGCCCGCGCACGTGACCACGGACCGCCTGATCGGGGGTCTGGACTTGACGGCCACGCTCGCCGTCGGCCGGCCGGTCGCGCAGCCGGGTCTGCTGGCGGCTGGCGATGGTGGGGTGCTGGTGGCCGCGATGGCCGAGCGCCTGCCTGCGCAGACCGTGGCCCATCTGTGCGCGACGCTCGACACCGGGCAGGTACGCGCCGAGCGGGAGGGTGTCTCGCTGCAGGCGTCGGCCCGCCTGGCGGTCGTGGGGCTCGACGAGTCCCGCGGCGAAGACCGGCCGATGTCGCCGGCACTGGGCGACCGACTGGGTCTGTGGATCGATCTGCAGGACCTGTCGGTGCGTGACACCGTGGCGCCGGACCCGACGATGGCCGCGGACGTGCTCGCGGCACGTGCCCGCGTCGCACAGGTGCAGGTGCCGCCGGCGCTGGTCGAGGCGCTGTGCGAAGCCACCCTGGCGCTGGGCATCGACAGCGCCCGTGCGGCCTGGTGGGCGCTGCGCTGCACGCGCGCTGCCGCGGCCTGGCGAGGCGCTGACGAGGCCGATGCCGAGGACGCTGCGCTGGCGGCACGGCTCGTGCTGGCGCCCCGGGCCACGCGCCAGCCCGTCGCGGCGCCGCAGGAGCAGGAGGATCCGGACGCTTCCGAGCCCGAGTCTCCCCCCGAGCCCGAACCGCCCCCGCACGAGCCTGCGGAGGATCAGACGGCGCCCGACCGTCAGGAGGCGACGGACGACCACAGCCCGCCGCCCCCGGCCGTGCCGCAGGAGCCTCTGGCAGACCGTCTGGTCGAAGCCGCGCTGGCCGCGATGCCGCCAGGGCTGCTGTCGCGGCTGGCGGCGCAGGCGCGCGCCGCGCGGGGTCGCCCGCCGGAGGCGGGACGCGCGGGCGATGCCGCGGCTTCGCCGACGCACGGCCGCCCGATCGGCTCTCGGCGGGGGGCACCGCGCGGCGGCGCGCGCTTGCACCTGATCGACACCTTGCGTGCGGCCGCGCCGTGGCAGCGGTTGCGACGCGCCCATGCCCCGGACGGTTCGCCGCCCATCCTGGTGCGGCCGGACGATTTCCATGTGCGTCGCCTCGAACAGCGGCGCACGACAACCACGATCTTCGCGCTGGACGCCTCGGGCTCCTCGGCCTTGTACCGGCTGGCGGAGGCCAAGGGCGCCATCGAGCTGTTGCTGGCCGAATGCTATGTCCGGCGCGATCAGGTGGCCGTGCTGGCCTTCCGGGGCCGCGGTGCCGAGATCCTGTTGCCCCCCACACGGTCACTGGTGCGCGCGCGCCGGGGGCTGGCCGGTCTGCCCGGCGGCGGCGGTACGCCACTGGCCGCGGGCATCGATGCGGCTGCGACCCTGGCGGCGCAGGTGCGACGTGCCGGGGCCACGCCCGTGGTCGTTTTGCTCACCGATGGCCGAGCCAATGTCGCGCGTGACGGCCATGGCGGGCGCGTGCGCGCCCAGCAGGAAGCCCTCGCAGCGGCCCGCCACCTGGCGGCGCAGGGTGGGCAGGTGCTGCTGATCGACACCTCGGTGCGCCCGGAGCCGGCCGCGCGGTCCTTGGCGGCCGCTGCGGCTGCGCGCTACCTGCCCTTGCCGCAGGCCGATGCCGGCCGGATGGCCCGCGCGGTGCAGGCCGCCGTGTCGGCGGGTTGATGGACCGTCAGACCGGGGTCGCAGACGTCTCGCACGTGTGGCCGGCGGACCTGCCCGCGCAGTGGCCGCACGGCGCTGCCAGCTGCCGTGTGCACGCCGGGGGGCTGGCTTGGCATGTCCAGATCTTCGGAGCCGTCGGCGCGCACCCCGATGTCGTCCTGCTGCACGGCGCCGGTGCGTCGGCGCATTCCTGGCGCGCGCTGGCGCCCCTCCTGGCCGTCGACCGCCGCGTCATCGTCCCGGATCTGCCGGGTCAGGGCTGGACGCAGCGTCCGCCCAACACTGGCGGGCTGTCGCTGCCAGGCATGGCCGGGCTGCTTGGAGCCCTTCTGAAGGCACTGGGTAGCGGCAGGGTGAGCCTGGTCGGGCATTCCGCCGGCGCTGCCGTGGCCGCGCGCATGGCGCTTGACGGCTGTGCGCAGGCCGAACGGGTGCTGGGCATCAACGGCGCCTGGCTGCCGCCGGCGGGGCAGGGCCGCTGGTTCTACGAGCCGTTGGCGCGGGTGCTGTCGCTGGACCCGATGCTGCCCCACCTGCTGGCCTGGTCGGCCAGGCGACGTCGCGCGGTCGAACGACTGGTCGCGAGCACGGGCTCACGCCTGGACGAGGAAGGGCTGGCCTGCTATGCCCGGCTCGTGGGGCGCAGTGCTCACGTGTCGGCGGTGATGGCGATGATGGCGGCTTGGGACCTGCGCCCGCTGCTGGCCGACCTCGGACGATTGGCCGTGCCGCTGCGGCTGCTGGCCACGGAGGGTGACCGCACGGTGCCGGCACGGGCGTCCGAGGTCGCGTCGTTGAAGGCACCCGATGCCCGCCTGGAGCGGTGGTCGGACCTGGGCCATCTGGCCCACGAGGAAGCGCCCGCACGGGTGCTGGCCTGGATGCGCGGGCATCTGCCCGGCTGACCCGCAGTCGCTCGACCCGAGCCTGCGCGAGGCCGGGTGCGAGCGTACGGTGTCACGACCGGTTGACGTCGCACGCACAAGTGTCTATCCTGCGTGACATAAAGGATTGACAGGTCAGGATGACATTGGGTCGTCCCGCTGCGGTCCGGGAGTGCTCATGGCCGTCATCCACCGCATCGAAACCGCCCTCGAGGCCGCGCTGCGCTCGGCCGAAGGCCCGGGCTGTCCGCCGCTGCTGGCGTCGGCGGTCCGGCATGCCGTCTTTCCCGGCGGCGCACGGATCCGCCCGCAACTGTGCCTGGCGGTGGCGCGCGCGTGCGGTGACGACCGACCGGCGCTGGCCGATGCGGCTGCGGTTGCCATCGAGATGCTGCATTGCGCCTCGCTGGTGCATGACGACCTGCCGTGCTTCGACGACGCCCCCACCCGGCGCGGGCAGCCCTCGGTGCACAGTGCCTTCGGCGAGCGGCTGGCGGTGCTGGCCGGTGATGCGCTGATCGTGCTGCCCTTCCAAGTGCTGGCGCGCGCCGGCGCGGCGGCGCCTTCCCGTCTGGTGGCGCTGCTGTCGACCATCGCCGGTTCGGTCGGCCTGCCCGGGGGCATCGTCGCCGGCCAGGCCTGGGAGTGCGAGCCGGCGGTGTCGCTGCGCGAATACCACCGGGAGAAGACGGGTTCGCTGTTCGCGGCGGCAACCGTCGCGGGCGCCCAGGCGGCCGGTGGCGATGCCGAGGCCTGGCGTGCGCTGGGCGAGTGGCTCGGCGAGGCCTACCAGTCGGCCGACGACATCCGTGACGTGCTGGCCGATGCGCAGTCGTTGGGCAAGCCGATCGGGCGCGACGCTGCGCTCGGCCGGCCGAGCATTGCGCGCGAGCGCGGGCTGCACGCGGCGCTGGGGCATTTCGATCAGCTGGTGCGGCAGGCGGTCGACGCCGTGCCGGCCTGTCCCGGCGCGCCGATGCTGCGCGCCCTCGTGCGCAGCGAGTCCGAACGTCTGGTGCCGGCCCAGATGGCCGCGCCCTGGCGGGTGGCGGCTTGAGTCGCGAGTCCGCCATGCATGCCGGAACGTCTTCCACGCTCGGGGATGCGTCATCTGCCAGCCCGTCCTGGCGCGATCGCTGGTCTGAGTGGCGCGACCGCTGGGTGGCCAGCCACCGATTCCAGCGCTGGGCGGCGGGCTTCTGGCTGACGCGGCCGCTGGCGCGGCGCCATGCGGCGGGTTTGTTCGATCTCGTGGCGGGGTTCGTCTACACGCAGGTGCTGGCCGCTTGTGTGCGGCTGGACCTGTTCGAGCGTCTCGGTGCGAAGGGCCCCATGACCGTGTCGGCGTTGGCGGGCGCCTGCGCGGTGCCCGAGCGCGCGATGCAACGGCTGCTGGACGCCGCGGTGTCGATCCGTCTGCTCGAGCGCCGCAGCGGGGCGCGCTACGGACTCGGGCCTCTCGGCGCGCCCATCGTCGGCAACTCCGCGCTGAAGGCGATGGTCGAGCATCACGCAGCGCTTTACGCCGACCTGCGCGATCCGGTGGCCCTGCTGCGTAACGAAGGCGCGGGCTCCGCCATGTCGGCCTACTGGCCTTACGCCGCCTACCAGACGCCCGGCGCCCTGTCGCGCGAGCATGTGGCGGAGTACTCGGCCTTGATGACGGCCTCGCAACCCATGGTGATCGACGAGGTGCTGGATGCCTGGCCGTTCGCGCGCCATCGCAAGGTGCTCGACGTGGGTGGGGGCGAGGGCCGCTTCGTCGCAGCGCTGGCACAGCGCTTTCCCGGTCTCCAACTGATGCTGTTCGACCTGCCCCAGGTGGCGGCTTTGGCGCGCGAGCGGCTGGACGGCCTGGCCTTGCAGGACCGCATCCAGACCCACGGCGGCAGCTTCTTCGATGACCCGCTGCCGCGTGGTGCCGATCTGGTGACGCTGGTGCGGGTGTTGTTCGACCACGACGACGCCCATGCGCTGGCCATCCTGCAGGCGGTGCGGGCCGCCTTGCCTCCGGGGGGCGAAGTGCTGGTGGCCGAGCCGATGGCGCGCACGCCGGGCGCGCACGCGATGGGAGACGCCTATTTCGGCTTCTACCTTCTCGCCATGGGCAAGGGCCAGTGCCGATCGGCAGACGACATGACCCGCCTGCTGCACGCGGCCGGATTCGTCGGTGCGCGCACGGTGTCGACCCGCCTGCCGCTGCAAGCCGGCATCGTCACCGCCCGTGTGCCGGGTTGAGCGGGCTCGCACACCGTGGAAACCCTTGATCCCGCCCTCGCCTGTGGTGTTCGTGTCAATTCGACTTGACAGTTCAAAAAGTCGTATCAGAATGACACCTGTCGATACAGAACGCCACCCTGGTCCGCAACCACTTCCTCCCCGATGCACATGAAGACCGAAGCCATCGTCCTGGACTCACCGGAGCATCTGGCCCTGCGCCAGATCGCGCTGGATGCGCCGGGCCCGGCCGACGCCGTCATCGCCATCGAGTACAGCGGCATCAGCACCGGCACCGAAAAGCTGTTGTGGAACGGCCGGATGCCGCAGTTCCCCGGCATGGGTTATCCGCTGGTGCCAGGCTACGAGTCGGTGGGGCGGGTGCTCGAGTCCGGGCCGGACAGCGGTCTGACCGTCGGTCAGCGTGTCTTCGTGCCCGGTGCGCGCTGCTACGGCGAGGTGCGCGGCTTGTTCGGTGGCGCGGCCTCACGCATCGTCTCGGCCGGTGCACGGTTGACGCCGGTGTCGGACGCCCTGGGCGAGAAGTCGGTGCTCCTGGCGCTGGCAGCCACCGCTTATCACGCAGTGGCCGATGCGGGCAAGCGCACGGATATCGTCCCCCCGGAGCTGATCGTCGGCCACGGAGTGCTCGGCCGGCTGCTGGCGCGCATGGTCGTCGTGGCGGGGTTCCCGCCGCCCACGGTCTGGGAGATCAACCCCAGCCGCCAGCAGGGCGCCGACGGCTACGACGTCGTTGCGCCGCAGGACGACCCCCGACGCGACTATCGCGCCATCTATGACGTCAGCGGCGACGCGCAGATCCTCGATCAACTGATCATGCGCCTGGCGCCCGGCGGCGAGATCGTCCTGGCTGGCTTCTACACCGAGCCCCTTCATTTCCTGTTCGCGCCGGCCTTCATGCGCGAGGCACAGATCCGTTGCGCCGCCGAGTGGAAGCGTCCGGACCTGCTGGCCGTCAAGGAACTGGCCGAAAGCGGGCGTCTGTCGCTCGACGGCTTGATCACGCACCACGACGTGCCGGCGCATGCCGACACCGCCTACCGCACGGCCTTCGGCGACGCCGACTGCCTGAAGATGATCCTCGACTGGAGAGACCACGCATGAACGCCCCCACGTCCCCGGTGATGTTCGTGCGCGACCAGCGCCTGAAGCAGGAAGCGGCGATCCCGCCCGATCCGGTGTCCACCGAGCCGCCGAGCAAGTCCACCCAGATCATCGCGATCTACGGCAAGGGCGGCATCGGCAAGAGCTTCACGCTGGCCAACCTGAGCTACATGATGGCGCAGCAGGGCAAGAAGGTGCTGCTGATCGGCTGCGACCCGAAGAGCGACACCACCAGCCTGCTGTTCGGCGGCAAGGCCTGCCCGACCATCATCG
>JBMTXX010000174.1:0-8024 GCA_049453935.1 Rubrivivax sp. | reverse complement strand
TCCACCGGCGCAGCATCGAAATCCTCCTCCGGCGCCAGCCCCACCACCGCGGCGGCCTCGGCGGGGCGGCCGTGCAGCCAGGTCGCCTCGTCTTCGGGGCGCAGCACCACCACCGAGCGCTTGTCCTGGCCGTCAGGCGGCAGCGCCGGGTCGGGCTTGTGCATGCGGCGCATCAGCGGATGCGCGTCGGCGTTGATCGTGAGCATCGTGTAGCTCTCGATCAGTTCACCGGTGAGCGGGTCGGTCCAGGTGTTCCACAGGCCGGCCAGCGCCCAGGCCTGCCCGTCGGCGCGGCGGAAGCGCCACCAGACGTTGCGGCCGGTCTCCCAGCAGGGTTCGTCGAACCAGGCCGCCGGAATGATGCAGCGTTGCCCTCGCGCCCAGGGCTGGCGGTAGCTGGCCTTGGCGGACAACTCCTCGAAGCGCGCGTTGTTGGTGGCGTAGGACAGGCGGGCCGATTTCGCGAACCACGGCACCAGGCCCCACAACCCGACGACGAGTTCTGGCGCATCGTCGGCGCAGGCGCCGTCCTCGGGTCGGCGCGCGGCGCGCAGAAACGGCCCGGGTGACCGGGGAAAGACCGGGCCGGGCGGGAAGTCCTCCACGGCCTGGCGGGGCCGCCAGCGCTGGGCGATGTCCTGCGGGCGTGGCGGCGCGTAACGGTTGCACATGGCCTCGATCTTGCCACCGGCTCGCCTGCCTTCATCGATCCAGCAGGCCGAGGTCCTGCAGGATCCTGGGGATGCGCTGGCGCACCTTGAAGAAGCCCGCACCGGCGTGTGGCCAGACCGCCGCGTCCCAGTCGCGGTGCCACTGCCGCAGCGCGATGCCATGCGCCTGCAAACCGCACTCGGCACGGTCCAGCCATGCCCGCAGAGGCCCCTGCGGCACGAAGGCCGTGGCCACCTGCCGCACGCCCAGGCGCACGGCCCAGCGCGCGAGGTCATCGGGATCCGACGCGACCGGCATCGGCACACCTGACGTGGGGCCTGACGGCGTCGACGCCTCCTGCGGCTGGCGCGCCAGGCCCGCGTGTCGGGCATGCAGATGGGCCTGCACGCGCGCCACCGTGTCTTCCAGCGCCGCCCCCTCGAAGTCCGAGACCGCCTGTGCCACCGCGAGCGGTGACCTCAGCGCGCTGGCCCGCACCGCCAGCATTCCGCGCAAGTCCAGCCCGGCCAGGTCGAAATCCTCGGGTCGGCAGTCCTCCTCGGTCAGCAGCAAGGCGGTGGGCACCCCCGGCTCGGGCGGCAAGGGCGCGTGCAGCGCCACCGCCGGCGGCCAACCCTGCGGCTCCTGCCCGTCCAGGGGCGTGACGGCGGAGGCGAGCTCGGACTCCGTAGGGGTGAACCGCTGGCCGGTGTAGCGGGCGATGTTCCAGGCCTGTGCGACGTAAGGCTTGCCTCGGGTGTGCAGCCCGGCCACCCAGCGCCAGCCCAGGGTGTTGGACGCCGGGTCGCCGTCGAGCAGGTGGCGCAGGAACAGGTCGGCGCCGAGGCGCCAAGGCAGCCCCAGCGTGAAGATCCAGATCGAGGCGAACCACATGCGCGCATGGTTGTGCAGGTGGCCGGTGTCCTGCAGTTCCTGCACCCAGGCGTCGAAGCAGGCCAGGCCGGTGCGGCCAGACCGCGCGGCCTCGACACGCCGTCGCAGGAACGCGTCCTGTTCGAGGGCCTGCAGATCCTGCGTCAGGCCTTCACGGTATTGCACCCAGACCGCGGGACGCTGCTCCAGCCAGCCCTTGAAGTAGCCTCGCCAGAACACCTCCTCGATGAACTTGGCCGCCACCTCTGGCCCGTGGGCGGCCAAGGCCGCTGCCACCACCTCCTGCTCGAGCACCAGGCGCCGGCGGATCCAGGGCGACAAGCCGGACACGTCGCCTCTCGCCTGCGGCCCGGGGTCATGGTTGCGCCCTTGCGCATAGTGCCGCCCCATGCGAGGCACGAAGGCCTCGAGTCGCGCCCAGGCGCGGGCACGCGTAGCCTCTACAGGGTTCATGCCGCAAGCTTGGGCGGTGCATCCCGCCCATCCCGAGCCAGCCGCGTCATCTGGTGGCGCTGCCGATCAGGTCTCGGCGCGACGACCCGGCACGTCATCAGTGCGCGCCGTGCGAGTGCCCCGAAGCCTGCATCGAACGCACCGGCACCTGCAGCGTCACCTCGCCGGCGCGGCCCTGCGCGTCGGTGAAGGTCAGCGTCAGAGGCAAGGTCGAGCCCTCAGGCAGGGCCTGCTTGAGGCCCATGATCATCACGTGGTACCCGCCGGGCTTCAGATCGACAGCACGACCGGCCGGCAGCGCCAGCCCTGACTCGAGCGCGCGCATGCGCATCACGTTGCCGTCCATCTTCATCTCGTGGATCTCGACTGCGGTCGCCACGGGTGAGGAACCGCCGGTCAGCCGCGTGGCCTCACGCGCCGTCAGTCGGGCAAACACGCCGGTGGCAGATTGACCGGGCACGGTGGCACGGGCCCAGGGTTGGGCCACGTCGACGGCCACAGCCGATGCGGCCGCCTGCGACGACATGGCCGGTGCATGGGCGTGGGCGTGCGCGCCAGGCGCCGCCACGCCACCCGATGCCCCTGCGGCCCAGGTGGCGCCGCAGAGCACGAACGCAGAGGCCAGGACGAAGGGGGTACGGGTGAAACGCATGGGAAAGACTCCAGAGATCAAGCATCGGGCCGATGGGCGGCGTCCCGGCAGCACGCGAGGCCTGCCCCGAGGGGGGACGGCGGCAAGTCTCGGACAGCGCACCGGGCCGCGGCCCCCCGCAGTGGCCAGCGCCGACCGGTGCCGGGCGGAGACGTCGGCGCCACGTGAAAGTGTAGGCCGCGCGACGACCGCGGGATGAAACCACATTTCGCGTGCCGGACACGGGGCTCGAGCGTCGGGCATGCATATGATCCGAATCCCGACCCGCGTCAGGGCGACGCACGCTTGCCGATGCGGGGCCCGGGTGACCCTGACACCCAACGATGACCACGCCAACTGCGTTTCCGTCCGAGCACACGCCGCGCGTGTCCGTCCGCGGCCTGACCAAGCGCTACCGCACCCGCACACGCGATACGACCGCGCTGGACGGGGTCTCGATCGACATCGCGCCAGGCGAGTTCGTCGTGCTCCTGGGCCCATCGGGTTGTGGCAAGACGACACTGCTGCGCTCGATCGCCGGGCTCGAACAGCCCGACGCAGGCGACATCCTGCTGGACGGGGCCGTGGTCTCGTCATCGGCGGGCCAGGTCTGGTGCCCCCCGGAGCAGCGCCGGCTGGGCATGGTGTTCCAGAGCTATGCCCTGTGGCCGCACATGAGCGTGGCCGACAACGTCGCCTACCCGCTGCGCAACGCCGGGCATCGGGCGGCGGAGATCGGCCCGCTGGTGCAGCAGGCGCTGGCGCGCGTCGGGCTCGACGCGCTGGGCCCTTCGTTCCCGGGCCAGCTGTCCGGCGGGCAGCAGCAGCGCGTGGCGCTCGCCCGCGCGCTGGTGGCCACCGGCGGGCTCGTGCTGTTCGACGAGCCCTTGTCCAACTTGGACGCCAAGGTGCGCGCCAGGCTGCGGGTCGAACTGGCCGCGCTGCAGCGCTCCGTGGGCTTTTCCAGCCTGTACGTCACGCACGACCAGAGTGAGGCGCTGGCGCTGGCAGACCGCATCGCGGTGATGGAAGTCGGCCGGATCGCGCAGATCGGCAGCCCGCAGGACATCTACGACCGTCCCGTCTCGCGCTATGTCGCAGACTTCATCGGCAGCGCCAACGAGGTCCTGGGCGAGGTCGAACACCCGGGCGGAGGCGAATGCGCGGTGCGCACGCCGCTCGGTCTGCTGGCCGGTCAGGCGTGCGCCGGCATCGATCACATTGGCGGGGCGGCCGCGGTCATGTTCCGGCCCGAACACTGCGTCGTCCTCGGCCCCGGAGCACCGGTGCCCGCCGGGCACAACCGGATCGCCGGCACGCTGGAGCGGTCGCTGTTCCAGGGTGCGACCGTCGAGCACGTGGTGCGCGTCGGCGGCAGCCTCGTCGTGGCCACGGCACTCGCCCACGACGGCATGCCGCCTGGCACGCCAGTGACGGTGGCCTTTCCCGCGGCGCGCACCCTCGTCTACGGGCTGCCGAAAGACCGTCGATGAGCACCGCACGGGGCCTCGTCAGCCGTCCGGCGTCGCGTCTGGACGGTTTCGGTGTCGTCGTGATGGTGCTGCTGGTGTCGGTGGCCTTGTTCCTGGCCTTTCCACTGGGCACCGCGGTGCTGCGCACGCTGGGCGATGCACCGCAGGGACTCGAAGCGATCATGCAATCGATCGCCTCGGGTGCCCTGCCGAAGGTGCTGGCCAACACGGCACTGGTCGTGCTGGGGGGTGCGGCCATCGCCACGGTGGGCGGCGCCGTGCTGGCCTTCGTCAATGAACGCACCGACGGGACGCTGGGCGCGGCCGGCGAGCTTCTGCCCTTGGCGCCGATGATCGTGCCGCCCATCGCTGGGGTCATCGGCTGGGCCATCCTGCTCGACCCGAGTGTCGGGCTCGTGAACCATCTGTTGCGTGGCGTACTGGGGCTCGTCGGCATCGACGCCACGGAAGGCCCGCTGGACATCTACACCGCCACCGGCCTGGTCTGCGTGACCGGTCTGTATCTGGTGCCTTATGTGTACCTGATCGTCGCGGCAGGGCTGCGCGGCGTCGACCCGGCGCTGGACGAGGCCTCGCGGGTCAGCGGCGCACCACCCCTGCGCACCATGCTGCGCGTGACACTGCCCGCGGTGCGGCCGGCACTGTTGGCAGCCGCATTGATGGCCGTGATCGCAGGGATCGGGCTGTTCTCCGTGCCCATCGTCCTCGGCACCGCAGCCCGCATGGACGTGATCTCGGTGCACATCTACCGCCTGTTCGACCAGTTCCCGCCGCAGACGGCCACGGGCCTCATGCTCAGCGGCGCGATGGTGGTGGTGGTGCAGTGCCTGCTGCTGGCACAACGCTGGATGATGCCCGACGACCGCCATTCGATGATCGGTGGGCGGGGCGGGCGAGCTGGCCAGATCCGGCTGGGGCGCTGGCGTCGCCCGGCGCAAGCCCTGGCAATCGCCTATCTCGCCACGACGTCCGTCCTGCCGGTGTGCGGCTTGCTGATCGTGTCGTTCCAACCCTTCTGGACACCGCTGATCGACGTCGCCCAGTTCACGCTCGAGAACTACACCTTTGTCCTGTTCGAGAACGGCCCGACCAGCAGAGCCTTCGTCACGAGTCTGAGCCTGGGCGCTGCCACCGCCACCGCTGCAGTCCTCATCGCGGCCGTGCTGATGTTTGCCGCGCGGCTGCGACAGGGCCGTGTGGCGCGTGTAGCCGATGTGGTGATGGCGGTGCCGGCCACGCTGCCGCACACGGTCATCGGCGTGGCCTTCCTGATCACGTTCACCCCAGCCCCTTTCAAACTTTACGGCACGGTCCTCGTCCTGTTCCTGGCCTACCTGGCCATGGCCCTGCCTTTTGCCGCACGGGCCGCTGCGTCGGCGGCCAGCGGGATCGGCACCGACCTCGCCGAGGCCTCGCGCATCGCAGGCGCCGGCCCAGGGCGGACCTTCTTTCGTGTACTGCTGCCTCTGGCGCTCCCGGGCCTGATGGCGGGGTGGATCATCGTGTTCATCCACACCGCAGGCGAGGTCACTGCGTCCAGCCTGCTGGGGGGCGCACGCAACCCGGTCATCGGCCGCGTGATGACCGAACTCTGGGTCTTCGGCAGCTTCCCGCAACTGGCAGCCATGTCGATCGTCGTCACCGCGGTGACCACCACCGGCGTGGCACTCATGCTCTACCTCACCCGCCGCGCCTCGATCCGGACTTGAGCCAGGCGCTTTTTTGACAACACCACAGGAGACCTGCGAACCATGAACTTCGACAAGAACTGCGGCGTGGACCGCCGAAACTTCCTCCAGCAAGCAGCGGGCGTGGCGGTCGGGCCTGCCCTGATGGGGGCACTGCCCGCGCTGGCGCAGGACGCGGGCCTGGTGGCCGCAGCGCGCAAGGAAGGCAAGGGGTCGCTGTATGCCGTGACCGACCCGACGATCATCCAGGCTGTCGTGGCACGCTTCAAGGAAAAGTACGGCATCGAGATCGAGGTCACGCGACTGATCTCGGGCGCACTGGGCCAGCGCTTGACTGCCGAGCATGACAGCGGCGCCCAAGTCGCCGATGTGGTGATGGACACCGACAAGCTGCTGCACGAGACGCTTGCAGCCAAGGGCATGTTCACGCCGGTCGGCGAAATTCCTGGGCTGGAGGCCTATCCCGAGTCGCTACGCACCGCCACATCGGTGATCGTCTCGCACATTCCCTACTCCTTGGTGTGGAACACATCGATCGTCAAGGACCCTCCCAAGAGCTGGGAAGACCTCGTCGACCCACGCTGGAAGGGCAAGTTGCTGTTCATCGATCCCCGCGTCGGCGGATCGCCTGCGCTGTGGCACGTCCTGATGCGCGACACCTACGGCGAGGCCTTCACTCGAGCTCTGGGACAGAACGGCCAGCCGGCTCCGAGTGTCGTGCCAGGGCTGCAGCGCATCGCCTCAGGCTCCAAGGCCATCTACGCCCCGGGCATCCACCAGGTGGTGGTCGGTCTGCTGGCGAAGAACGCCCCCATCGGAGAGGCTTTCCCGCAGCCCACGATCTCCTCCGACACCAGCGTGTCGCTGATGACCCGGGCGCCGCGTCCGGCGGTGGCGCGGCTGCTGGCGCACTTCATCCTCTCGGTCGAAGGGCAGGCCATTCTGAACAAGAACGGCTTCTCTCCGATCAAGGGCGTGCCCGGCACCCTCGAATTGCCTCGGCTCGTGGCGCCGGACTACCGCACGATCAAGGAAAAGATCCCGGGCCTGGTGTCTCAGCTGGGACTGACCTGAGACTGCGCCACCGATGAAAGCCTTGGAAGGCCTGCGCGTCCTGGACCTGACCCACGCGCTGGCCGGACCCTTCTGCACCTACCACCTCGGTCTGCTGGGCGCCGACATCGTCAAGATCGAGCGGCCCGGCGTGGGCGACGACTTCCGCGGCTTCGTCCGCGAGCCGGGGTGGACGGTGGGCTCGGCCTTCGCCGCGGTGAACGCCGGCAAGCGATCCGTCACTGTCGACCTGAAATCTGGGCCCGGACGAGAGATCGTGCGTCGTCTGGCAAAGGGCAGCGACGTCATGGTGGAGAACCAGCGCCCTGGGGCGCTGGCCGCGCTGGGCATCGGCCCCCAGGACCTGCGGGCACTCAACCCGTCGCTGGTCACCTGCACGATCTCGGGCTTCGGGCAGGGCGGCGACATGTCGGAATGGCCGGCCTATGACCACACGATCCAGGCCCTCAGCGGCATGGCCTGGACAGGTGCGGCATCGGACACGCCGTCGCAAGGTCGGGGCTTCAGCATCGACTGCTTCACCGGTTACCTGGCGCACGCGGCCATCCTGTCGGCGCTGGTGCGGCGCGGTCGTACCGGGCAGGGCCAGCATCTGGACGTGTCCATGCTCGACGCCACGCTGGTGATGATGGGTGTCGGTCTGGTGCGGCAGACGATCAGCGGCGACCGCATCAGCGCCACGCAGGCCGTGGTGCAGGACCGTCCCACGGTGGGACCCTTCCGCACACAGGACGGCTGGCTGTGGCTCAGCGGCAACTTCCAGAACCACTGGGAAGCGCTGTGCCGGGTGCTGCACGCCGACGACCTGCTGGCGGACCCGAGGTATCGCACGGGCGAGACGCGGCTGCAGCACAAGGATGTGCTGCGGGCCGAACTCGCGCGGCGCATCGAACCGCACAACGCGGGCGAGCTGGAAGCCGCACTGATGCAAGCCGGGGCTCCTGCGGCCAAGGTGCGCACCACACGGGACGTGCTGAACCTGCCGGTGCTGCGCGAGCGGGGGATGCTGCAGGACAGCCAGACACCCGAGGGACTGCCGCTGACGTTGATGAACGCCGGGTTCATGGCAGACGCGGACGGCCCAGGACTGCAACGACGCCTGCCAGCCTTGGGGGAACACACTGACGAGGTGCTCGCCGA